>NZ_JADYVO010000075.1:0-413 GCF_020193825.1 Bradyrhizobium sp. NBAIM18 | reverse complement strand
TTTCTAAAGAGTTAGCTAAAACTACTAAAGCAACAATCGTTCCTTTCTCTACTACGGAAAAAGTTGATGGTGCTTACGTACAAGACAAGCAACTTTTCTATAAAGGGGAGAATATTATGTTAGTAGATGACATTGGTGTCCCAGGAAGCCATAACGTAGAGAATGCTCTAGCAACTATTGCGGTTGCTAAACTAGCTGGTATCAGTAATCAAGTTATTAGAGAAACTTTAAGCAATTTTGGAGGTGTTAAACACCGCTTGCAATCACTCGGTAAGGTTCATGGTATTAGTTTCTATAACGACAGCAAGTCAACTAATATATTGGCAACTCAAAAAGCATTATCTGGCTTTGATAATACTAAAGTTATCCTAATTGCAGGAGGTCTTGATCGCGGTAATGAGTTTGATGAATTG
>NZ_JADYVO010000074.1:0-429 GCF_020193825.1 Bradyrhizobium sp. NBAIM18 | reverse complement strand
TCGCCACCACACAGAACCGTCTGTCGACCGGCAAGAGCGTCAACTCGGCCCTGGACAATCCCACCAACTTCTTCACGGCCCAGTCGCTCGACAACCGCGCCAGCGACATCAACAATCTGCTCGATGGTATCGCCAACGGCGTGCAGGTGCTGCAGGCTGCCAACACCGGCATCACCTCGCTGCAGAAGCTGATCGACAGCGCCAAGTCGATCGCCAACCAGGCGCTGCAGACCACCGTCGGTTACTCCACCAAGTCCAACGTCTCCGCCACCATCTCCGGTGCGACGGCGGCCGACCTGCGTGGCACGACCTCCTACGCCAGCGCGACGGCGAACAGCAACGTCGTGTATAGCGGCGCGGCCGGCGGCACCACCGCGGCGACCGGCACCACGACGCTCGGCGCCACCATCGGCGTCTTCGCCAGCACGG
>NZ_JADYVO010000073.1:0-442 GCF_020193825.1 Bradyrhizobium sp. NBAIM18 | reverse complement strand
GCTCTTAATATTCTACTGGTTGATATTCGCATTAAAGCAGTAAATAATGCAAGAATTAACCCAAGAACAAAAGTCACAATTGTAATCGGAATAGAATATTTAACTAATCCTTCTAACATAGGTCCGAAGGCTTGTCCAGCTGCGTCTAAAGCATGTTGCTGTTCATTATTGAGGTTTAGAAACATCTTCACCAAACCATTTCTTACCTATTTTAGCTAATTCGCCACTATCTTTTATTTTTTTCAAGCCTTCATTAAAGTCTTTAACGACTTTACTGTCAACCTTTTTAGAAAAAGCAAAGCCAGATTTACTTTGTTCTGCCTGACCTTTAATAGCTTTAATCTTAGCGTTCGGTTTTTGTTTTGTGTAGTCTAAATAAGATAAACTATCGTTAAAAGTACCATCAACACGATTAGATAATAATAAGTCCATAGATTGGTTA
>NZ_JADYVO010000072.1:0-451 GCF_020193825.1 Bradyrhizobium sp. NBAIM18 | reverse complement strand
GTATATTACGGGGTCGTTTTTGTGCGGAATTAAAAACGATATCCTGCTGAGAACATAAACACCCACGGATCAAGGCGTACGCTATCGTGTTGCTGTGCACCGCCCAGTTTATAATTGGCGGTGGTATCGATATCCATGTACCACACTGACATGTTAACCAACCAGTCACGGTTAATCAGATAATCAACCCCCACCTGCCCGGCAGCTCCCCAGGAATCTTTCAGACTGAGATCGGAAAGCCCCGCCTCTTTGCCATGATCGTTAAATCCATTATCAAAGAAGGTGGTGTAGTTAATACCTGCCCCAACGTAAGGACGGAATTTGCTGCTGGCATCACCAAAATACCACTGCGCCATCAGTGGTGGCGGCAGATGATGAACGGTTGCAATATCGCCGGTCGCCCGGGTGCCGATTTTATGGCGGAACGGCGTCGCTGCCAGCAATTCCACAC
>NZ_JADYVO010000071.1:0-456 GCF_020193825.1 Bradyrhizobium sp. NBAIM18 | reverse complement strand
GGGTCGCCCCTATGTCAAAGAAGAGCACGGGCATTTCGGTGCCTCCGACGAAGTGGGCCGGCCCCGGAATCGACACGTGACCGGAGGGGGCGGCCCGCGCGGCAGAGGCCGCTCGAGAACGAACGGGGCCCAAGGAGCGGGGGTCGCGCGGTTGCGGGAAACCCCGGCGGCTCCGCCGTCCGTCCACGGCCGCACACCTCGCTCCGGAACAGACTCCCGACCACTCCATCGTCCGCCTTCGGTTGCGCCTTCGCATCCCGGGATGCAAGCGAAAGCAGTTCATCTTTGGACAGTTGAAGCGGTACGGAGTGCGGGTGGTCCGAGCCGCCGTCTGCGTGATCACCGTCGGTGCGGCGGGCGGTGCGGGACCAGGGGAAGGGGTACGGCCCTCCGCGTACCGCGCGGCGTCCAGTCCCCGCGCGGCGCACACGGCGATGTCACCCAAATGGCCTAAAC
>NZ_JADYVO010000070.1:0-502 GCF_020193825.1 Bradyrhizobium sp. NBAIM18 | reverse complement strand
ACTTGGAACAGTCCTTACAGCAATGAATGCGGCGTTTAAGCGAATGGAAAAGCGAAAGGAGCTATCACCTGTTCAGGGGTGGATCAGGGCTACGGAGGTGACGCGAGGTAAGGATGGCAGCGCACATCCGCATTTTCACTGTCTGCTGATGGTGCAACCTTCTTGGTTTAAAGGGAAGAACTACGTTAAGCACGAACGTTGGGTAGAACTCTGGCGCGATTGCTTGCGGGTGAACTATGAGCCGAATATCGATATTCGGGCAGTAAAAACTAAGACAGGTGAGGTTGTGGCCAACGTTGCCGAGCAACTGCAAAGCGCGGTTGCTGAAACGCTGAAATACTCCGTTAAACCGGAAGATATGGCAAACGATCCTGAGTGGTTTCTTGAGCTGACGCGGCAGCTTCACAAGCGCCGTTTTATCTCGACCGGTGGGGCGCTAAAAAACGTCCTCCAGTTGGATCGAGAAACCAATGAGGATCTTGTCATTGCCGACGATGTAGGG
>NZ_JADYVO010000007.1:0-404147 GCF_020193825.1 Bradyrhizobium sp. NBAIM18 | reverse complement strand
GGGCAGGAGGTGCAGGCGGAGCGGGCGGCGCTGGAGGGGCCGGTGGGGCGATAATTGGCACGCTCGGCGACGTCTGGGCCAATCCCATCATGGTGGATGCACTCATCCACGCTCGCGAAGGGACAATCGTTGTTCCGGAGCGACCGACCTCTCCGTATTTTTACTACTACGCGCCGGCCTTGCCGGCGATCGAAGACCCAGCCCAATTGGATCGCTGGGAGCCGTGGGTGCGCGCCTACACGGCGGTCGGGGAGATGCTGCAGGGCATCACCCTTCAGGTGTCGGGCGCCGATCCGAACGCATTCCTGGTTCGCTCGCCCGCATACGTGATTGCGGAGTTAGGGCGTCCGGTCCAATCGACGTTTCAAGACCAGATTGAGATGGTCGTGAGCTGGGCCGAGCTGCGCAACGAACGCGCCACAGAAATCATAGCGCAGATCGATCCCCAGTATGCCTTCTGGTCCTCGATCGTCTACCTGCATCCCGAGAGGACCAGGCGGACATTCGAGCTCATCAACATGGTCCTGCAATTCTGCGTTTACGTGGAAATGCGCTTCAAGCATGCGCTGGGGTGCTCGCGTCCCGTGGAATACAACGCCCAGGTTCAGCCGATGATCACGACGCCGGGACACGGAAGTTTCCCGAGCGGACATGCGACGCAGGCTTACGCGGTAGCCTACGTGCTGAAACGGCTATTGAGCCTGCACAAGACGACATCCGGATTCCCGGAGATCGTCGAGCAGCTCGACCGGCAGGCCGCACGAATCGCAACCAATCGGGTCGTGGCCGGAGTCCATTTTCCAGTCGACAGCATGGCAGGGCGGATGCTGGGTATCGCCTTGGGCGAGTACTTCGTCGGCCGTTGTCTCGGGAGCACGGCAACCAAGAGCCGCAAATTCAACGCCAGCCACGCCGACAGTAACTCTCGCACGGATTTCAATCCCTTCCACGCTGACCAGGCGCTCAATGCCAACAAGTTCTATTCGGAAACCACAGGAGGGACTGTTACGCAGTCCCTCCTGATGAAGGAACTATGGGACAAGGCCTACTACGAAGTTTCGACAAGATTTCCGTAGGAAACACGTCCCTGCAACCGAAGTGGAGAGCATTCCATGGCCGAGGAATTGCCGAGATGCTTCGACCCGTACCTCCGGTACGCAATCGCGAGCGAATTTAAGAACTTCGATTTTTTCGACGAGCAGGAGTCCAAGCTATTCCTGTTCGTGGAGCTTAAGCACGCCGGGCTGGCCGATAATTTTGTGAGAGCCATGAGTCCTAGTGACTTCGGCGCCGAATTCGGGCTGACCAGCCCGAACTCGCGATATCTGACCATGCGGGCTTACATAAGGGCTGTCGAGAAGGACAGTTTCCGGGCGTGGGACGACAACGTATCCCGGGTCGAGCTGTCCCTCCCGTTGAAGCCGACGGCCATACAAAAGGGTGCGCAGCGCAACAGGTCCGCGAGCGAACAACCACCGACACCTCTCCTCATCGGCGTGATCGACGATGGCTGTCCGTTCGCGGCCGCTCAGTTTGTCAAAAGGATCGCGGGTGTCGCATCCGGGACACGCGTGCGCGGTGTCTGGGATCAGAACGAGCACGCAGGCCGAGTCCCGATCCCGGTAGGTGCCGACGTCTTTGGCGAGAAGCCGTTCGATTTCAATTACGGCCTCGAGTTCCTTCGAGACTCCATATCCGGCGTGGTTGGGCTCAACGACTGGATCCAGTTGCACAAGAGGGCAAACACGATCGACGAGGATGGCTGCTACGCGCGTGGAGGTTTCAAGACCCTCAAGCATCAGGCCTCGCATGGTGCACATGTAATGGATGTCCTCGCCGGACGCATTCCGCTCTCGGCACGCATCGCGCGCCGCGATCCGCCAAGTTGGCAGCCCGGAGATCCCCTGACCGATCCCGCTTGCGAAGCAGATATCGTGTTCGTGCAGTTTCCCGAGAGCTGCCTTCGTGACGCGACCGGCGTCTGGCTGAAGGGTTACGTCGCCGATGCAGTCGATTACATCATGTCATTTGTCGATTCTGGCACAACGAACGTGGTGATCAATGTCAGCTACGGGCCGACAACCGGACCTCACAACGGCACGTCGGAGCTCGAGGGCAAGCTGAGGGAGCTTGTCACCCACTATGACGGCGTTTCCGTAAGTCCAAAGCTCGACGTCTTCCTGCCTGCCGGCAACAACTATCTGAGCGATGGGCACATCCATTTCGTCAGGCAAACCATGGCAGAGCCCGACCATGTCGAATGGACGTGGCGCCTTCCCCCCGACAATACCGTGCTCTGCTTTGCCGAAGTCTGGATGAAGAAGAACTGCACGGACAATGTCATTGTTACGCTCACCTCGCCCGGCGGTCGTAGCTCCTCGTCGACTGCCGGTCCAGCGCCTCCCGGTCCCCCACCCCCGCCGCCCGCTGCACCGGCGCTTCCGCCCTATACCGGTGCGTATGCCCCCGTTGACTGGGGTGACAATAGGGTGTGGCTGATTGCGGTCGAGCCCACCATCGCGGGAGCCGGCATGGTGCCCGAGCATGGGAATTGGAAGATCAAGGTGGAGGGCATCGAGTTGGGGAGCGAGGTTCATGCCTATGTGGCACGTACCGATCCGAACATGAACATGCGCACGGGTGCGAAGCGTTCGTACTTCATCGACGCCGGATGGGAGGCGGGCCGCGCGGCCGAGGCCGGCTGCACGTATGCCGGTGGGGAATTTGACAAGACCGGCTCGCTTGTTTCTCGCCTGGGCACCCTCAACGGGATCGGTACGGACAGCGTCGCGGGTGTGCAGGTGGCCGGCGGCTACATTCTGTCGGCGCCGAAACGCAAGTCGCCTTATTCGTCGGCGGGCCCCGCACGAACCGGGCCGCTCCCACGGCGAGTTGGTCCCGACTATGCGCTGTTCTGCGACGAGTCAGATGCTCTGCAGGGTGTACGTGCCGGGGGCAATCGAAGCGGCGTGGTGTTTCGGCTCATCGGTACCAGTGCCGCCGCGCCGCAGCTGGCGCGATTGGTTGCGGATCGGCGACCGTTGACGGTGCACGATGCTCCAGCCAGTCCTCCGGACGAGAAGCGAGGTGATGGCGATCTCTATCCGCCGTGATGTGGGCGAAGAGCGCGCCAGCTGGAAGGGCATCCGGTCGGGGCAAGCTTCCGGCCGCCGCCGGCCTCGATGCAGAAGATCGCAGACACGCTCGCCAAGGAGAAGGCGCAGCTCTGGATCAACCACGACAACCGCCCAGCGCGACAGCCAGAGGATGGCGCCGGAGTTTTACCGACTGACCTTTCCCTGAGGCCGCTGCCACAAGGGTGGCAACAGCATCATGCTAGGGCCCGCGAAAGCTCCGTGACAGGAGAAGGTCGTGGGCGAGTGGGGCGGAGTTACGATCGCGCTTGTCTCGAGCAGCTTCGGCGGGACTGCCGCGGCCGTCACCCGCTACCTCATCGGCGGCGCCGATCCCGTCCTGCTCGCGGCCCTGCGTTGGGGGATCGGCTTTCTCTGCCTGTTGCCTTGCGCGTTTCTGCTCCGCGTGCGCTGGCCGCAGCGGCCGGACTGGCCCGCCGTGGCGCTGCTCGGCATCTGCTTCTTCGGCTTGTTCTTCACCCTCTACAACATTGCGCTGTCCTACACGACGGCCGCCCGCGCCAGTCTCGCGCTCGCGACGCTGCCGCTGCACACCATGTTGGTGGGCGCAGTCCTCGGCGTGGAGCGATTGACGGCGCGCAAGATGACGGGCGTGGGTATCGCTGTGCTCGGCGTGTCGGCGGCGCTGGCGGCTGGCCTCGCGCAAAGCCCACCGGGCGCATGGCGCGGCGAGTTGATCATGACCGGTGCGGTGTTCTGCATGGCGTTCTACAACGTGCTGTCGCGACCGCTGATGCAGCGCTCGAGCGCGCTCGGTTTTCTCACCGTCGGCATGGGCGTGGGCGCCGTCGTACTGGTGCTGGCGGGGTTGGCGAAAGGCAGCTTTGCAGCGCTCGAGCACTTCACGGCGGCGCAATGGATTGCCGGCGTTTATCTCGGCATCGGCGGCGGCGCGCTCGCCTTCATCCTCTGGGTCATGGCGCTGGCGCGGGCGACGCCGACCAGGGTCGCCAATACGATGACGGTCAATCCGATCGCCGCCGCTCTGTTGGCGGCGCTGCTGATCGGCGAGCCGATCACGCCCAATCTTCTAGCGGGGCTGGTCGCAGTGTTCGCCGGCATCGGGATTGCGACCAGCGAGTCGAAGGTGGCTTAGCCCTTCGGCGCGGTTGCTGTCGGCGGGCTCGCCTCCGGCGTCTTCTTCGGTTTCAGCGTGCCGGCATAGAACGAGATCAGCCAGACCAGGAGAATCGCGAGCAGATAAACGCCCCAGGCCTGCGGCGGCCTGGTCGCCCAGCGCAGGAGGCCGTTAAACGTGCGGGGCGGGCTGTCGTCGTCGCTCATGGCCCGCTTGTGCGCGAAAGCTCAGGTCTGGTCAATCCGGCCGCCGGCCGGCGCGGATCAGGAACAGCGCGGCCAGCGCCGAGAGGCTGAGCGCGGATGAGACGATCAGCACCTTGGCGCCCATGAGGTCGATGAGCAGGCCAAAGGCGAGCGGCGCCACCGCCTGCGCCATCCGTGCCGGCGCGCCGATGATGCCGAGGCGATAGCCGAAATCCTTCGGGCCGAAGATCGACAGCGGCAGGGTGCCGCGGGCGATCGTCAGAATGCCGTTGCCGGAGCCGTGGAACAACGCGAACGCGCTCGCCGCAGCGCCACCGAAAATCGCAACGATCACGGCGCCGAGCGGGTGGGTGAGGCTGGCGAGCCGCGTCGACCACAGCGGATGGAAACGGCTGAGGAAGCCGGCCTCCAGCATGCGGGCACCAACTTGCGCCGGCCCGATCAATGCGCCGGCCGCGATCGCCTCGGCTGGCGTTGCCCCCATCGTTTCCAGGATGCGCGGGAAATGCGCGGCCATCGCGCCGGTGACAGTCCAGACCGCCGCGAAGATGAAGGCCAGCAACATCATGGTGCGGTCGAGCGGCACATGCGGCTTCGCGGCCGCGGCTGCCGCCTGCTTGGCGCCCTTGATGACCGGCAGCATGAAGAAATTGAGCGGCAGGCCGATCAGGATATTGGCGGCGGCCCAGGCAAAACAGGTTTCGCGCCAGCCGATATGCGACAGGCCCCAGGCGGTGAGCGGCCAGCCGACGGTGGAGGCGAAGCCCGCCATCAGCGTGATGCCGGTGATCGGCCTGCGCGCCTCGGTGCCGTAGATGCGCCCCAAAGCGGCGAAGGCGGCATCGTAGAGCCCCATTGCCATGCCGATGCCAAGCACCAGCCAGGCGATCGCCATCACCATCACCGACTGCGAGATGCCAAGCAGCACGAGGCCGGCGGCAATGGTCACGTTGGACGCCGACAGCACCTGACGGCCGCCGACGAGATCGATCTGCCGTCCAATGCCCGGTCCCAGCATTGCGGAGATCACCAGCGCGGCCGAAAACGCACCGAAGATCCAGTTGGAGGAGACACCGAGCTCGCGTCCCATGGGATCGGCGAGTAGCGCCGGTAGATAATAGCTGGAGGCCCAGGCGAGGGTCTGCGTGGTGCCGAGCGCCAGGATGATCGGAATCTGGCGCTGGGTCATGTCCTCGTAATTCTGATCGGCCGTGTCATCGGCGCATTTGCCGCTCGCGGCGCGAGCGCGTCAACCGCGTCTGCGACATATTCGACCTGCTGCCGGCGGGAGCCTTTTGGGTTGTATGTGGACATCCGCCTTCCGCTCGTCACGAATGCACGCCATAATGGCGCATGCAATTAACCTCGCGCCTTACGCTGATGAACTGGCTGACCGGCCAGGGGCTCACGGGCCTGCCTGAAATTGAACTGCTCCGCGGCTTCTGCGAGCGTTGCTGCGCCGAGGGGCTGGAACTGTCGCGTGGCCTCGTCGTCATCGACACGCTGCATCCGATCTATGAAGGCCGCGGCTTCCGCTGGAGCGATCGTCCTAGCAACGAGAGCGATGCCTTCGAATACGGCTCGACCGCCGACGGCGACGCCGCCAAGAGCTGGCGCCGCTCGGTGTTCTTCCACATGCTCGAGAATGGCCACGACGAGATGGTAATCGATCTCGCCGATGCGCCGTCGATGAATTTCTCGCAGATCGGCGAGCTCGCCGAGAAGGGCCACAAGCACTATCTCGCCTTCGTCCACCGCTTCGGCGAGAACGGCGCGCTCGGCCTGATGGATTGCCTCTATTCCTGCTGGACCACCCGCCGCGCGAGCGGGTTCTCCGGACTGGAGCTGGAAGCGCTGCGCGATCTGGTTCCGGTGTTGGGGCTCGCGATCAAGTCGGCGCAGCAGGTCGACATCGCGCGCACGCTCGGCCGGGTCTATCTCGGCCGCGACGCCTCCGAGCAGGTGCTGCGCGGGCGCATCTCGCGCGGCGTCACCGAGCGCATCAATGCCGTGCTTTGGTATTCGGACCTGCGCGGCTCGACCGGGATCAGCGAGAGCATCGGTCCCGACGAGATCATCCCGTTCCTCAACGACTATGCGCAGGCCGTGATCGATCCGATCCACGAAGCCGGCGGCGACGTGCTGAAGCTGATCGGTGACGGCGTGCTCGCGATGTTCTGGGGCGAAGACATGGCGGATGCGCGGCGGGCCGCGCTCCGCGCCGAGCACCTGTTCCGCAAGAATGTCGCTGCGCTGAACGAACGGCGGGCAGCGGAGGGCCGTCCGACCACGTCAGCCTATATCGGCCTGCATGTCGGCGAGGTCTTCTACGGCAATATCGGCAGCGAGGACCGGCTTGATTTCACCGTGGTCGGCCCGACCGTCAACGAGGTCAGCCGCATCGCCTCGATGAGCCGCTCGGTGGATCGCGAGCTCTTGGCCTCGTCCGAATTCTACAACGGCCTAGATGCCGTCGGCCGCCGCTATCTCGTCTCCACCGGCCGCTACGCGCTGCGCGGCATCGGCCGCGCGCAGGATCTCTACACGCTTGATCCGGAAGTCGACGCGAGCGAGCCGGTCAGGGGCAGCTACGAGCGCTATCTGGCGGGTTAGTCTCCGCGGCCTCAACAGGCGCCGTCATGGCGAGCGCAGCGAAGCAATCGAGGGTCCCTCAACGGAGGGACCCTGGATTGCGTCGTCGCTACGCTCCTCGCAATGCACTTGTGGTCAGCACCGCGCCGCCGCCTCGTCCCCCACCATGTCCGGCTGCCGGTCCAGTCCCACTGCCGGTGACAGCAGGATCACCAGCGCCTGCACGCCGAATACCGCCGCGGCGAGATAGAGGCATGCCTCCGCGCTCCAGAGGCCGCCGACGAGCGCGCCCAGCACTGAACCGAGCGGGCGGGCGCCGTAGCTCATGATGTTGATGGCGGAGACGCGGCCGAGCAGGCGCGGCGGCGTCACGGACTGGCGCAGCGTCGTGGTCGAGATCACCCATAGGATCGGGCCGACGCCGAGCAGGAAGAAGCTCAAGCCCGCGAGCCAGGGCGAGGGGACCAGCACCGTCAGCGCCATCACCACGGCGGCGACAAAGCCGGTGACGGGGCCGAGCCCCACCACGGTGCCAAAGGCGATGCGCTTCATCACGCGCGTGGCGAGGAGCGCGCCGATCACCATGCCGACGCCGTACATCGTCAGCACCGTGCCGACACCGGCGGCGCTCAGACCGAGATGGCGCACGGCGTAAGGCACGAACACCGCAATCTGCAGGAACCAGCCGGTGTTGAAGATGAACTGGGTGATGAAGACCGGCCGCAGCAGCGGATGGTGAAACACGAAGGCCGCGCCCTCGCGGATCTCTTGGAGCGGATGCCGCCGGGGCGCCGGCGCACGTGCGGGCTCGTAGATGCCGGAGAGCAGCACGACCGCGATGGCGGAGAGCGCCGCGGCAAAGCCGAACGCCGGGCTCGCGCCCCACCACCCAACCAGCGCACCGCCGAGTGCAGGCCCGCTGGCGAAGGCGATGGTGCGCGCCAGCTCGATGCGCGCATTCGCCGCCGGCAACAGGTTGGAGCTCACCAGCGAGGGCACCAGCGCCGGTGCTGCCACGCTGTAAACGACGGTGCCGCACACGGCGGCGAAGCCGAGCAGGGCCAGCAGCGGCAGGTTGAGGGCTCCCAGCGTGAGCAGCAGCACGACGGCCGCGAGCGCCACCGCCCGCAGCGCCTCGGCGCTCGCCATCAGCCTGCGGCGGGAAATTCGGTCTGCAAGCACGCCGGCGGGGATGGCGAACAGGACGAAGGGCAGGGTGAGCGCGGTCTGCAGCAGGCCGGTCTGGCCTTCGGCCACCCCCAGCGTCAGCACGGCGACGATGGGCGCTGCCGCGAGCGCAATCTGCTCGGCCGACTGCGCTGCGAGATTGGACCAGGCGAGGCGGTTGAAAGTGTCAGGAAGGCGAGGCGGCGTTGACATGGCGCATATCCCGTAGAGGCGAATTTGCGCCAATGTTGGCCCCCGATGACCACCAAACCCACCCGCTTCCCGACAAGAGGCGATTTCCGCGGTCGGCGGCGGGAACGCCCGCCGCTAGATGCAGTTGCAAATGAGTTGCAATAAGAACGAAGTTGGGTATTCTGCCGATATGGATGCCCGATCACCCCACATGACTCCCGACCTCGCCGGCTGGCGCGCCGACGCCCCCACCACCAAGAGCCTCGCTGAGGTCAATTCCACAGTCGCCATTCCGGCCGCCGGCCGGTGGTGGCGGCGGTTGCTGGCCTTCGTCGGGCCGGGCTACCTCGTCTCGGTCGGCTACATGGACCCCGGCAATTGGGCGACCGATCTCGCCGGCGGGTCGAAGTTCGGCTACACGCTGCTCTCCGTCATCCTGATCTCGAATTTGATGGCGATCCTGCTCCAGTCGCTGGCGGCGCGGCTCGGCATCGTCACCGACCGCGATCTCGCCCAGGCCTGCCGCGCGTCCTATCCGCCCGCGGTGAACTTCATGCTGTGGGTCGCCTGCGAGGCGGCGATCATCGCCTGCGATCTCGCCGAGGTGATCGGCACGGCGATCGCGCTGAAGCTGCTGTTCGGCATTCCCCTGATCGGGGGCGCATTGATTGCAGCCCTCGACGCCTTCCTGCTGCTGCTGCTGATGAACCGGGGCTTCCGCTTCCTGGAGGCTTTCGTCATCGCGCTGCTGGTGGTGATCGCCGTTTGCTTCGCGGTGCAGATCGCGGCGGCGGCTCCGCCGGTGGCAGAGGTCTTGCGGGGCTTCGTGCCCAAGAGCGAGATCTTCACCAATTCCGACATGCTCTACATCGCGATCGGCATCATCGGCGCCACCGTGATGCCGCACAATCTCTACCTGCACTCCTCGATCGTGCAAACGCGCGCTTATGAACGCAACGACACCGGCCGGCGCGAAGCGATCAAATGGGCGACGACGGACTCGACCATCGCGCTGATGCTGGCGCTGTTCATCAACGCCGCGATCCTCGTCGTCGCTGCTGCGACCTTCCACAAGAGCGGCCACTCCGACGTGGCCGGGATTGAGCAGGCGTTCGAGCTGCTGTCGCCGCTGCTCGGCCTCGGCATCGCCTCGACGCTGTTCGCGGTGGCGCTGCTCGCCTCGGGCCTCAACTCGACGGTCACCGCGACGCTCGCCGGCCAGATCGTGATGGAGGGCTTTCTCGATCTGCGCCTGCCGAGCTGGGCGCGCCGCCTCTTGACCCGCGGCATCGCCATCATTCCCGTGATCATCGTCACCGCGATCTACGGCGAGCGCGGCACTGCGGATTTGCTGGTGTTCAGCCAGGTCGTGCTGTCGATGCAGCTGCCTTTCGCAGTGATCCCGCTGGTGCGCTTCGTCTCCGACCGCCGCAAGATGGGCAAGTTCGCGATCCCGATGTCGGTTGCCGCGGTCGCCTGGATCGTCGCGGGCATCATCGTGATTTTGAATCTGAAGCTGCTGGCAGATACGTTTTTTGGGTGAGTAGCGAATGGCGAGTAGCGAGTGGGGGGTGTCATCCTATTCGCTACTCGCGACTCACCATTCGCTCAGTCCTGCGGTTCGGACGCCGTGTCGCCCTGCGCGTCGATGCGGAGCCAGCCTGACGGGGCGAGGCGCTGCTGCGGCAGGAAGCGGGCCTTGTAGTCCATCTTCTTGGAGCCTTCGATCCAGTAGCCGAGATAGACGTAAGGCAGCCCTTGTCGTCGCGCACGGGCGATATGGTCGAGGATCATGAAGGTGCCCATCGAGCGGCTGACCTGGCCAGGCTCGAAGAACGAATAGACCATCGACAGGCCGTCGCTGAGGACGTCGGTGAGCGCCACTGCGATCAACTCCTCGCCCCGGCCGGTGATGCCGCTGTCGGGGCCGCGCTTGCGGTATTCGATAATGCGGGTCTCGACGTGGCTGTCCTCGACCATCATGGCGTAGTCGAGCACGGTCATGTCGGCCATCCCGCCGTGGCGGTGGCGGGCGTCGAGATAGGCGCGGAACACCGAATATTGCTCGGAGGTCGGTACCGCGCTGCGCTGCTCGCCGATGATGTCGGCGTTGCGGGCCATCACCTTGCGGAAGTTGCGCGAGGGGCGGAACTCGTTGGCGATGACTCGGACCGAGACGCAGGCCCGGCACTGGTCGCAGGCGGGACGGTAGGCGATCGACTGGCTGCGGCGGAAACCGCCGTGGGTGAGCAGGTCGTTGAGGTCACCGGCGCGGTCCCCGACCAGATGCGTGAACACCTTGCGCTCATGTCGGCCCGGCAAATACGGGCAGGGTGAGGGCGCCGTGAGGTAAAACTGGGGGGTGTCGCGCGAGTGCTGGGTCAAGGGACGTCGTGGGCCTCCGAAACAGGCATCAGCATCGCGCTCCAAGAGCCCCCGGTCAATCGATTAGCTCACCACGTCCGCGCCGCCTGCGGTGCGGGTATGCGAACCGAATTGTTGATCACGACCGTTCCCAGCACGAAATCGTGCAGCAGGCGACGGCGGCTGTTGAACAGGCCGACCAGCACCACGAAAGGTGTCAGGAACGAGACCGTCACCCAGAACAGCACGGCATGGGTGGCGCCGAGCACGAAATAGCCGGGCACGCCGTACCAGGTGCGCAGCTCCAGATCCATCAGGCGCATGCCGACCGTGGCAGACGAGGGTCCGCCGATGCTGGCGCCGTAATAGACGATGGCCCAGATCACGGAGGCCGGCCAGGCGATCCAGAACAGCGCCCAGCCGATGCCGAGGGTGACCACGCCGAACAAGGCGATGAAGATGTAGCCGAGGATCACCGGTACCGAGATCACGACCATGTCGATCAGGAAGGCGAACACCCGCCGCGTCGCGACGCCCCGGAACAGTTCCGGATGCAGGTCAGGGTCGTAGGCATGCGGTTGCATGGCGCCGTCATTGCGCCAGCCGCCTGAATTGCCCGAGTTGTACGACATGGTCCGTTCTCCCAGCGAAGCTCCCCTCGCAGGACATGGGAACAGGCCATGCCCGTGCCAAGGGCGCGCGGGCGGCAGCAAGCCGAAATATTCCGGCGATTCGGGGGCGGTGGATCGGGCGGTCCTGAAGGGTGGGCAAAGGCGCGCTTGCGCCGTGCCCACCATTGCCCGCCGACTTACACGATGGATGAATCGGTGGGCCCGCTTCGCTTGGCCCACCCTACGACAGCTTACGTCTGGCCCCGCAGCTTCTCCGCCGCCTTCGGCGCGAAATAGCTCAGCACGCCGTCGGCGCCGGCCCGCTTGAAGGCGAGCAGGCTCTCCATCATGGCACGTTCGCCGTCGAGCCAGCCGTTGTTCGCGGCGGCCACGATCATCGCGTATTCGCCGGAGACCTGGTAGGCGAAGGTCGGCATGGCAAACGTGTCCTTCACGCGGCGGACCACGTCGAGATAGGGCATGCCGGGCTTCACCATCACCATGTCGGCGCCCTCGGCGATGTCGAGCTCGACCTCGCGCAGCGCTTCATCGGTATTGGCGCTGTCCATCTGATAGGTGCGCTTGTCGCCGGTGAGCGTCTTGGCCGAGCCGATGGCGTCGCGGAACGGGCCATAGAAGGCGGAGGCGTATTTCGCGGCATAGGCCATGATCTGCACGTCGAGCTGGCCGGCGCGGTCCAGCCCCTCGCGGATCGCGGCGACGCGGCCGTCCATCATGTCGGAGGGCGCGATGATGTCGCAGCCGGCTTCGGCCTGCACCAAGGCCTGACGCACCAGCACGGCGACCGTCTCGTCATTCAGGATCTTGCCGTCGGAGATCAGTCCGTCATGGCCGTGGCTGGTGAAGGGATCGAGCGCGACGTCGCAGAGGATTCCGATCTCGGGAAACTCCTTCTTGATCGCGCGCACGGCCTGGCAGACCAGGTTGTTCGGGTTGGTGGCTTCCGAGCCTTCCTCGTCGCGCAAAGAGGGATCGGTATAGGGAAACAGCGCGATGCAGGGGATGGTCAGCTTCATCGCGCGCTCGGCCTCGCGCACGGCCTGGTCGACGCTAAGGCGGTCAACGCCCGGCATCGAGGCGACCTGCTCACGCTTGTTGGTGCCGTCGATCAGGAACAGCGGCCAGATCAGATCGTCGGTGGTGAGGACGTTCTCGCGCACCATGCGTCGGGCCCACTCGGCCTTGCGATTGCGGCGCGGACGGACGGTCAGATCGAGGGCATGCGGCACCGCGGTGCTGTCCCGGCGCGAAACGTCGCGCAATTCGATCGGACGTCCGTATTTGATCGCCATTACTCTTCCTCCGGCTGGAATTATTCTTATACCAGCTCGCACGGTTCCCGTCACCGCGGCTTGACCTGCCGCAAGGCAGATCTGCCCCTGACTTGGGCAGCCGATTGATTTTGCGGGCCGAAGCAGCCAGAAGGGGCCATGTCCGAGATCTCCACCCGCGATGCGGCCCAAGGCGGCGCCAATGCCAGGGACGCTGCCCGTGACACTGCTAGAGAGAGCGCGCTCTCGGTGGCGGCGATCTCCTCGGAGCGCTCGGAGTCCGACGACAATGTCTGGACCCGCCGGCTGGTGCTGTTCCTGCGGGTGATGGCGCTGCTCTCGATCCTGAAAGGCCTCTATCATTGGGCGCAGGTCACAGGCTTCGTCGGCGGCGAGGACGAGGCGTTCGAGAACCAGTCGATGGCCTGGCAGGCCGCGACGGTCTACTTCGCGGTGATCGAGCTCGTCGCCGCCGTCGGCCTCTGGCTGGCGACGCCCTGGGGCGCGGTGGTGTGGCTGACGACCGTGGTGTCGATGGCGGTGATCGAGCTGATGTTTCCGGGAATCTACGGCGGCAGCCTCGTCGTGGTCGGCGTCGAGGTCTTCATGCTTGCCGCCTATCTCGCGCTCGCCTGGATGGCCGCGCGCGAGCGGCCGCCGTAGGCGACATCGTCGCGATCGACGACACTCTCGTGCCCCGGACGCAGCGGCAGCGCGCCGCGCTTGCGGCGTGATGCGCTGCAGAGCCGGGGCCCATCTCTCCAACATCTCGCCTGCGGCTTCTGGGTCCCGGATCTTCGCTGCGCTTGTCCGGGACAGGAGA
This sequence comes from Bradyrhizobium sp. NBAIM18, assembly GCF_020193825.1. NCBI lineage: Bacteria > Pseudomonadati > Pseudomonadota > Alphaproteobacteria > Hyphomicrobiales > Nitrobacteraceae > Bradyrhizobium > Bradyrhizobium sp. NBAIM18. Next base: position 390,667 of record NZ_JADYVO010000007.1, on the reverse strand, counting down.
ATGTTGCGTTTGGTTGACCGCTGGTTGCCTAAAATTCGCGGTAAGTTTTCATTGACCAGCCGGTTCCGCCACAGCTCTTACGCGTGCGTTTCGAAACGGGGCGGGGCTGTTCTGGAATGCGACAACGGGGGCGGACGGAGGGTGAACAGGACCTTGCGAAGGTCAATAGAGGCTTTCAAAAAGTACTTGTGGCACAGGCTTAATGCGCAATTCACTGTCTTAAATTCATGATCTCTTTATTCTCTTATTTAAGCCGATCTTCAAACGCCCCTCTTAAGTTGCACCTATCAGACGGGACACAAGTTTCGTCGAATAAGTGTCGATAAAAACGACAACAGGGGAAGTGTCATGATGAAAGCCGTCGCAACTGCGGCAGATACCGCAGAGCGCGTCTCCGGCCAGCAGGGTTCGGTGCAGTCGCTCTATCTGGAAGCTTTGACTCTGGTGGAGCGGCTGCATCGCCGGCTCCTCGACGTGATCAAGGACGAATTCGATCGCCGCGGCCGTGCGGACATCAACTCGGTCCAGGCGCTCTTGCTCTATAACATCGGCGACAAGGAGCTGACCGCGGGCGAATTGCGCACGCGCGGTTACTATCTCGGCTCCAACGTCTCCTACAATCTGAAGAAGCTCGTCGAGCTCGGCTTCCTCGATCATCAGCGCTCGCGCGTCGATCGCCGCTCGGTGCGCATCCGCCTGACCCCGCAGGGCCAGGAAGTCCGCCGCATCGTCGATGCGCTCTACCAGAAGCACGTCAAGACGGTGGAGCAGGTCGGCGGCATCTCCGGCGACGAGTTCGCGACCCTCAACAAGTCGCTGCACCGCCTGGAGCGGTTCTGGACCGACCAGATCCTCTATCGCCTCTGAGTTCTAAAGGGATCTGGGCGAAGCCGGCCCGTAACAAGACCGGAAGCCCTCCCGAACGTGCCTGACTTCCCCAAGCGCGCCGGCCCGGACTTGCTCCGGACCGGTGCGTTGATGTTTTTTTGCACCTGCGAAAAAAATCCCTGGCAGCCAGGAACCAGTTCCCGGATCGGCGCTTATCTTCTTCGGATCGGAGAAACGGCGATGCTGGTCGAGCGCGGGCTTCGGGTGATGAACGTGGAACTCGTCAGCGAGGCCTACGCCATCGCCGCGAACTACCTTCGCCGCTCCGGCGCAATCCCGGACACTCTCGTCACCGACGACCGCCTGCTTCACCTGATCGTCAAGCTGCTCCAGCAGGGCGAATTCAACAAGATCAGGCTGGCCAACAGGGCGATCGCTCGGTTCCAGGCGCAGACCGAGGCCAGAGCGGTTGCCTGATCAAAACCCCCAAGATCCCGACCAACCAGAGGATGCCATGGAAGCTGCCATCGACCGCATCATGCAGACCTACGACCTGCTCGCCAACCGCACCGCGGCGGCCAGCGCCGAGGCGCGTGAAAAGGTCACGAACTACCTCAACATCCTGATGGAAGCCGGCGAGACCGACACCCATAGGTTGACGGTCTGCGGCCTGACCTATCTGCGCCAGCTCGACGGCAGCGTCGACCCCGTGAAAGCGGGGTATACCGGGCTGTAGAACGACGCCCGCTGCCCCGGCGGCAGCTGGCAAGAAATAAGGCCCAAAGCGGCCCCACCCGGATCTTGACGGGGAGCGGATCTCGCAAGACCGCTCCCGGGCTGAAAACCCCCAATCCCACCATATCTTGCATAAATATCTGGCCCGACCCGCAAATGCTTGGCCGCGGTCGGCCGATGTGGTAGATCGCGCGTGCTTCCGACCGCCACACCAGACCCGCCCGTAGCCCGCCAAAAGGCTGCGGCGGTGGAGATATTCGCAAGATGACCGCACCCAAGACCGCCTCCGCGCCCGATTCGTTTTTCACCGCCTCGCTCGAGCAGGCCGATCCGGAAATCGCTGCCGCCATCAAGGGCGAGCTCGGTCGGCAGCGCCACGAGGTCGAGCTGATCGCCTCCGAGAACATCGTCAGCCGGGCCGTGCTGGAAGCGCAGGGTTCGGTGATGACCAACAAATACGCGGAAGGTTATCCGGGCGCGCGCTATTACGGCGGTTGTGAGTGGGTCGACGTCGCCGAGAACCTTGCGATCGATCGTGCCAAGAAGCTGTTTGGTGCCAATTTCGCCAACGTGCAGCCGAACTCCGGCAGCCAGATGAACCAGGCGGTGTTCCTGGCGCTGCTGCAGCCGGGCGACACCTTCATGGGTCTCGATCTCGCCGCCGGCGGCCATCTCACCCATGGCTCGCCCGTGAACATGAGCGGCAAGTGGTTCAAGGCCGCGCATTACACCGTGCGCCGCGAGGACCAGATCATCGACATGGATGCGGTGGCCAAGCAGGCCGAAGAGGTCAAGCCGAAACTGATCATCGCCGGCGGCTCGGCCTATTCGCGCGCCTGGGACTTCAAGCGTTTCCGCGAGATCGCCGACAGCGTCGGCGCTTACCTGCTGGTGGACATGGCGCATTTCGCCGGGCTCGTCGCCGGCGGCGTGCATGCTTCCCCGGTGCCGTACGCGCACGTCACGACCACCACGACGCACAAATCGCTGCGCGGTCCGCGCGGCGGCCTGATGCTGTGGAATGACGAGACGCTGACCAAGAAGCTCAACTCGGCGATCTTCCCGGGCCTGCAGGGCGGTCCTTTGATGCACGTGATTGCGGCCAAGGCGGTCGCCTTCGGCGAGGCGCTGCGTCCGGATTTCAAGGTCTACGCCAAGAACATCGTCGAGAACGCCAAGGCCTTGGCCGAGACGTTGAAGGGCCATGGTCTCGATATCGTCTCCGGCGGCACCGACAATCATCTGATGCTGGTCGATCTCCGGCCGAAGGGCCTGAAGGGCAACGTCTCGGAGAAGGCGCTGGTTCGCGCCGCCATCACCTGCAACAAGAACGGCATTCCGTTCGACCCGGAATCGCCCTTTGTGACCTCGGGCATTCGGCTCGGCACGCCGGCTGCGACCAGCCGCGGCTTCGGCGTGGCCGAATTCCAGCAGGTCGGCGGCATGATCGCAGAGGTCCTCAATGCGATCGCGCAATCCTCCGACGGCAAGGCGCCGCTGGTGGAAGCTGCGATCAAGGAACGGGTCAAGGCGCTCACCGACCGGTTCCCGATCTACCAGTAAGGCGCCGCATGATCCGGAAAAGTGGGTACCGGTTTTCCGAAGAGATCATGCGAAAATAAAGGTCACACGGATGCGCTGCCCGAACTGCAACAGTCTCGATACGCAGGTGAAGGACTCGCGTCCGACCGAGGACTCGTCCGTGATCCGCAGGCGGCGCGTGTGCGTCGCCTGCAATTTCCGCTTCACCACCTTCGAGCGCGTGCAGCTGCGCGAGCTCACGGTGATCAAGCGCAACGGCCGCCGCGTGCCGTTCGACCGCGACAAGCTGATGCGCTCGGTGCAGATCTCACTTCGCAAGCGGCAGGTCGAGCCGGAGCGGGTGGAGAAGATGGTCTCCACCATCGTGCGCGAGCTCGAGACCGGTGGCGAGGCCGAGATCTCCTCGGAGGTGATCGGCGAGACCGTGATGGAGCACCTGCGCACGCTCGACGACGTCGCCTATGTGCGCTTTGCCTCGGTGTACCGCAATTTCCGCGAGGCCAAGGATTTCGCCGACGTGCTCGGCGAGCTCTCCGGCGAGGAGGAAGCGCGGCTCGCCGCGATCCGCAAATGATCTTCCGCATCCTGGAAGACCAGTTCGCGCAGAAGGCCCGCGAGGCCAAGGATGCTGATCGCCGTTTCATGGAGCTGGCGCTTGCGCTCGGTCGGCGCGGGCAGGGCCGGACCTGGCCCAATCCGGCCGTGGGCGCCGTCATCGTCAAGGACGGCGTCATCGTCGGCCGCGGCTGGACGCAAGCAGGCGGACGTCCGCACGGTGAGCCCGAGGCGTTGCAGCGGGCGGGCGAAGCAGCGCGGGGCGCCACGCTCTACGTCACGCTGGAGCCGTGCTCGCATTTCGGCAAGTCGCCGCCTTGCGCCGATGCGGTGATCGCCGCCGGCATCAAGCGCGTGGTGGCGGCGATCGAGGACCCCAATCCGGAAGTTGCGGGCCAGGGCCATGCGCGCCTGCGCGCCGCCGGCATCAATGTGGACGTCGGTCTGTGCGCGGCGGAGGCCGCGTTCGACCATGCCGGCCATTTCCGCCGCATCCGGGACCAGCGTCCTCATGTTATCCTGAAGCTCGCGGTCTCGCCTGACGGCAAGATCGGTGCGGCCGGCGGCAAGCCGCTTGCGATCACGGGGGAGGCGGCACGCAACCGCGTGCATCTGCTCCGCGCGCAGAGCGATGCCATCCTGGTCGGCATCGGCACGGTGCTGGCGGATGATCCGCAGCTCAACTGCCGCCTGCCGGGCATGGCGGCGCGCTCGCCGGTGCGTGTGGTGCTCGACCGGAGCCTGCGCATTCCCGCATCGAGCCAGCTGGTTCGGTCTGCGCGCGAGACGCCGCTTTGGGTGATCGCGTCCGAGCTTGCGGAAGCGGCCGCCGCGACGCGCCTTGGCGCGGCCGGTGCGCAAATCATGCGCATGCCTCCGGGGAGTGCATCCGGGCTCGATCTTTCGGCCGTGCTGCATGCGCTGGCGGACAAGGGCATCACACGGCTGATGGTCGAGGGCGGCAGCCGCGTTGCGGCATCGTTCGTCGCGGCCGATCTCGTCGACGAGGTCTGGCTGTTCCGCGGAGCGGAAGCGGTCGGCGAAGGCGGCGTCGATGCGCTCGATGCATTGCCCCTGTCGAAAATCACGCAGTCGCCGGCCTACAAGGTTCATGCTAGCGAGACCTGCGGCAAGGATACTCTCACCATCTACGAGCGCGCGTAATGTTCACCGGCATTGTCACCGATATCGGCGAGATCGTCAGCTTCACGCCAACGGCGCAAGGGCAGCTGCACCGGCTGCGGATCGCCTGCCGCTACGATCAGAGCACGATTGCGGACGGCGCCTCGATCGCCTGCAACGGTGTGTGCCTGACCGTGGTTGGCTCGGGCGTTGCGGATGGCAGGGACTCCAAGCAAAGGACCTGGTTCGACGTCGACACCGCGGCCGAGACGCTGGCGCTGACGACGGCCAAGCACTGGAAGGTCGGCACCAGGCTCAACCTCGAGCGCGCGCTGAAGATCGGCGATGAGCTCGGCGGCCATATCGTCGCCGGCCACGCCGATGGCATTGCAACCATCGTCAGCCGGGAGGACTTGCCGGATATGGCGCGGTTCGTGCTCTCGACGACGCGGGAGCTGGCCCGGTTCATCGCCACCAAGGGCTCGATCACGCTCGACGGCGTCTCGCTGACGATCAATACGGTTGCAGACGTGACCTTTTCGGTGCTGATCATTCCGCACACGCTTGATGTCACGACGATCGGCAGCTGGAAGGCGGGGGATGAGGTTAATATCGAGGTCGACCTGATGGCCCGCTACGCGGCGCGGCTGACGGAAATGACGGTCTCTTAGAACTTGGCTTACCTGCTTCCGGCGACTACATAGCGCCGACCCCTTTCGAAACGGATTGAACGATGGCAGACGCGCGGCGCGCACCCCTGAAGGACCAGACCGATATTTCCGGCGCGCGCGCGCTGATTGTCGAGGCGCGGTTCTATGACGATCTCCAGGATGCGCTGCTGGACGGCGCGGTGGCCGAGCTGAAGGCGGCCGGCCTGACCCACGACGTCATCACGGTTCCCGGTGCGCTGGAGATCCCCGCGGCAATCGCCATCGCGGTCGATGCCGCGGCGGCGAACGGCAGGCCCTATGATGCGGTGATCGCGCTCGGCTGCGTGATCCGCGGCGACACCATTCATTTCGAGATCGTCTCGCAGGAATCCTCGCGCGCGCTGATGGACCTCGCCGTGGCGCGGAAGCTGCCGCTCGGCAACGGCATCCTCACCGTCAACACCGAGGCGCAGGCCTGGGCGCGGGCGCGTGCCAGCGAGCTCAACAAGGGCGGCGATGCCGCGCGCGCCGCGCTTGCGATGCTGCGCATTAAACGCCGCCTGGCGCAGGCCTGAAGCCATGGCCGATAACACCAAGAAGCCGACAGGCGTTGTCGAGAAGAAGGCGAACCGGCGCGGTGCGGCACGGCTCGCAGCCGTGCAGGCGCTGTACCAGATGGACATCGCCGGTGCGGGCATCAACGACATCTTTGCCGAGTTCGAAAGCCATTGGCTCGGCAACGAGGTCGAGGGCGAGACGTATCTGCCGGCGGAAGCCGCCTTTTTCCGCGACGTCGTGTCCGGCGTCGTCCGCGACCAGAAGAAGCTCGATCCTCTGATCGACGAGGCGCTGTCAAAGGGCTGGCCGCTCAAGCGCATCGAAGCGATCCTGCGGGCGGTGCTGCGGGCAGGAGCCTATGAGCTCCAGCATCGCAAGGACGTGCCGGGCCGGGTGGTGGTCTCCGAATATGTCGACGTCGCCAATGCTTTCGTCGACCGCGAGGAAACCGGCATGGTCAACGCCGTGCTCGACCAGATCGGCCGCCAGTTTCGCGACGACGAGTTCGGGCGGGGGTAGTTTCCCGCGAGGGCGGTGAAGTGATGCGAGACGACTGCCCCATTCTCCGTCGTCATCACCCGCGAAGGCGGGTGATCCAGTACGCCGCGGCCTATCGGGCTAACACGACTGTCTCTCGAATACTGGATCGCCCGGTCAAGCCGGGCGATGACAGCGGTGGATGGGGCTGACGCCGATGGAAACCACACAAAATCCCTCCGGCGAAGACTCCCTCATCGCGCGCTATTTCAAGCCGCTGGCGACCGATCCCGGCGCGTTCGGGTTGGTCGACGACGCGGCGGTGCTGTCCTCGTCCGGCGAGGACATCGTCGTCACCACCGACGCGGTGGTGGAAGGCGTGCATTATCTTGCCGGCGATCCGCCTGACACCATCGCGCGCAAGGCGCTGCGGGTGAACCTGTCCGATCTCGCGGCGAAAGGAGCGACGCCGGCAGGCTTCGTGCTGACGCTGGCGCTGCGCAGCAAGGAGGATGCCTGGCTGCGTCCCTTTGCGGACGCGCTAGGCGAGGATGCCAACACCTTCGCTTGTCCTCTGCTCGGTGGCGACACGGTGTCGACGCCGGGCCCGCAGATGATCTCGATCACCGCCTTCGGCCGTGTGCCTCAGGGGCGGATGATCGGCCGCACCGGCGCAAGGCCGGGCGACCGCGTCCTGGTCACGGGCACGATCGGCGATGCCGCGCTCGGCCTCGACGTGCTCAAAGGCGGGGCTGCCGTCAGCGCGCTGACCTCCGATCCCGCGGCACGGGATTTTCTGGTCTCGCGCTATCGGGTGCCGCAGCCACGCAACGTGCTGGCGCCGGCCCTGCGCGATCATGCCACCGCGGCGATGGACGTCTCCGACGGCCTCGCCGGCGATCTGACCAAGCTCTGTGCCGCTTCCGGGGTCGCGGCTTCGGTCGACGTGACGAGCCTGCCACTCTCGGCCGCGGCAGCCGGCCTTCGCGCCCGCAACGTCGCGTCTGTCGAGACGCTGCTTGCCGGGGGCGACGACTACGAGGTGCTCTGCACCGTTCCGCCGGCACAATGCGAGACGCTGATTGCCGCGGGGCAGTCCCTCGGCGTTGCCGTGACCGCAATCGGTACCATCACGGAGGGGCAGAAGCCGCTGCGCTTCCTGGACGGGCAGGGCCAGGATCTGCTTTTGACGCGGCTGTCCTACAGCCACTTCTAGGAATTGCTCCAAACCGGCATCTGAGTTCTCAGCGCTTGGTCCTAAATACCTGCCGAGATCGGCCTTTTCGGGCTGATCCGGCGTTGCACCCTCAATGTGATTTTGGCAAGCTCGCGGCCGACTGGAGCCGTCCCTTAAGGGCAAGGGGGCGGCTTTGTTCAAAATCAAGGCGCTGCACCGCACGACGGACAACAAAAGGCGCCGGGGGTACATCAAGGATCTGAGGCAAACATCACATGACAGCATTATGGTTGATAGTGCTCTGCGGAGCGCTTTCCGTCGCCTACGCGATTTGGGCGACGTCTTCGGTCTTGGGCGCGGATGCGGGGTCGCCGCGCATGCAGGAGATCGCAGGGGCGGTGCGCGAAGGCGCACAAGCCTATCTCCGGCGGCAATACACCACGATCGGTATCGTCGGCATCGTCATCTTCGTGCTGCTTGCCTATTTCCTCGGGCTCTATGTCGCGATCGGTTTCGCCATCGGCGCGATCCTGTCCGGCGCTGCGGGCTTCATCGGCATGAACGTCTCGGTCCGCGCCAATGTGCGCACCGCCCAGGCCGCGACGACGTCGCTGGCCGGCGGCCTGGAGCTCGCCTTCAAGGCGGGCGCCATCACCGGCCTTCTGGTGGCGGGTCTGGCGCTGCTCGGCGTGACGCTCTATTTCGGCTTCCTGGTCCATTCGCTGAAGCTCGCGCCGGATAGCCGCGTCGTCGTCGACGCCCTGGTGGCGCTCGGCTTCGGCGCCTCGCTGATCTCGATCTTCGCCCGTCTCGGTGGCGGCATCTTCACCAAGGGTGCGGACGTCGGCGGCGACCTCGTCGGCAAGGTCGAGGCCGGCATTCCCGAGGATGACCCGCGCAACCCTGCGACCATCGCCGACAACGTCGGCGACAACGTCGGCGACTGCGCCGGCATGGCCGCCGACCTGTTCGAGACCTATGCGGTGACCGCGGTCGCCACCATGGTCCTGGCGGCGATCTTCTTCGCCAAGACGCCGATCCTCGCCAACATGATGACGCTGCCGCTCGCGATCGGCGGCATCTGCATCATCACCTCGATCATCGGCACCTTCTTCGTCAAGCTAGGGCCGAGCCAGTCGATCATGGGCGCGCTCTACAAGGGCCTGATCGCAACGGGCATCCTGTCGCTGATCGGCATCGCCCTGGTGATCTACTACCTGATCGGCTTCGGCAAGCTCGAGGGCGTCAACTACACCGGCCTGGCACTGTTCGAGTGCGGCGTGGTCGGTCTCGTCGTCACCGCCCTGATCATCTGGATCACCGAATACTACACCGGCACCGACTATCGTCCGGTGAAGTCGATCGCCCAGTCCTCGGTCACCGGCCACGGCACCAACGTGATCCAGGGCCTCGCCATCTCGATGGAAGCGACCGCGTTGCCTGCGATCGTCATCATCGCCGGCATCCTGGTCACCTACAGCCTCGCCGGGCTGTTCGGCATCGCGATCGCGACTGCCACCATGCTGGCGCTGGCCGGCATGATCGTCGCCCTCGACGCCTTCGGCCCCGTCACCGACAATGCCGGCGGCATTGCCGAAATGGCGGGACTGCCGAAGGAGGTGCGCAAGTCGACCGACGCGCTCGACGCGGTCGGCAACACCACCAAGGCGGTCACCAAAGGCTACGCGATCGGCTCCGCTGGGCTCGGCGCCCTGGTGCTATTCGCGGCCTACAACGAGGACCTCAAGTTCTTCGTGGCCCGCTCCGCGCAGCATCCCTACTTCGCCGGCGTCAATCCGGACTTCTCACTGAACAATCCCTACGTCGTGGTGGGCCTGCTGTTCGGCGGTCTGTTGCCGTACCTGTTCGGCGCGATGGGCATGACCGCGGTCGGCCGTGCGGCCGGTGCGATCGTCGAGGAGGTCCGTCGCCAATTCCGCGAGAAGCCGGGCATCATGCAGGGCACCGACAAGCCTGATTACGGCAAGGCGGTCGACTTGCTCACGCGCGCGGCAATCAAGGAGATGATCATCCCCTCGCTGCTGCCGGTGCTGTCGCCGATCGTCGTCTACTTCCTGATCTATGCGATCGCGGGCGGCGGCGCGGCCGGCAAGTCGGCGGCATTCTCGGCCGTCGGCGCCATGCTGCTCGGCGTCATCGTGACGGGCCTGTTCGTCGCAATCTCCATGACCTCGGGCGGCGGCGCCTGGGACAACGCCAAGAAGTACATCGAGGACGGTCATTTCGGCGGCAAGGGCTCTGATGCCCATAAGTCCGCGGTGACCGGCGATACCGTCGGCGATCCCTACAAGGACACGGCGGGACCTGCGGTGAACCCGATGATCAAGATCACCAATATCGTGGCCCTGCTGCTGCTGGCGATCCTGGCGCACTGAGCGGCGCTGACGCGAGAAGAGAAAACCCCGCGGCGTGAGCCGCGGTGTTTTTGATTTGGCGATCCGACGCTCTCCCGACGTCATTGCGAGGAGCTCTTGCGACTAAGCAATCCAGCATCTTTCCGCAGAGACAGCCTGGATTGCTTCGCTTCTCTCGCAATGACGTGAGAGAGACCTACTGCACGTCCATCTGCAGGCCTTCCTTCTGGATGATGCCGGCGAACTTCTTCGTCTCGGCGTCCACGAAGGCGGCGAACTGCTCGGGCGTGCCGTAGTCGGCGCGGGCGCCCATGGCGGCGATCTGCTTCTTGACGTCCTCGCGCTCCAGCATCGCCTTGACCTGGAGATTGAGCGCGCCCAGCACCTCGGGCGAGGCGCCCTTCGGCAGGAAGACCGCGAACCAGGAGGACACGTCGAAATTCGCCAGCTCCGGCGCGCTCTCGCGCATGGTCGGCAGGTCTTTGGCGAGGTCGCTGCGCTCGGGCGTGGTGACGCAGAGACCGTTGAGCGTGCCGCTCTGCACCTGAGGCAGGGTCGGATAGAGATTGTCGAACAGGATCTGGATGTCGCCGGCAAGGGCGGCCTGGAGCGCGGGGCCGGCGCCGCGGAACGGGATGTGCGTCATCTTCAGGCCGGTGAGTTGGAGAAACCAGGCGCCGGTGAGGTGAGGGCTCTGGCCGACGCCGGAGGAGGCGTAGCTGAGCTTGTCCGGATTGGCCTTCAGATACGCGATCAGCTCGGGAATCGTTTTGATGCCGGTCTTCGGATGCGCCGAGACGATGTTCGGAATCCGGATCATGTTCGAGACCGGCTGAAGCTGGTCCGGCTTGTAGCTGAGGTTCTTGAAGATGCTGTAGGCGATCGCGTTCGGGCCGGGGTTGCCGACCAGGATGGTGTGACCATCCGGCTTGGCGCGCACGGCCTCGGCGGTGCCGATCGTGCCGCCGCCGCCGGAGCGGTTTTCCACCACAGTCGACTGACCCCAGGCGGTTTGCAGATGCGCGGCCAGGAGGCGGCCCATCACGTCCGTCGAGCCGCCGGCCGCGGCCGGCACGATGAGACGAACGTTTTCAGTGGGCTTCCAGTCGGCAAGGCTCGATCGCGGTAAAATCGCTGCGGCCGAAAGGCCGGCAGCACCGGCGAGCACACGACGGCGGGACAACAAAGGCTTATGCACGAATCCACTCCTGCTTTTTGCTTTGCGGGAACCGTAGGGAACGGCACGTGCGACCGCAAGTCGCGCGCGACGACAAGTGCCGCGCAGAGAGCGGCACGACGACGCAGGCGTAAGCCCATATACCTTGTGATGGAATTAAACGGCTTCAGGAGTCTCGTTCGACGTGCATTTTCGACGCGAAGCGACAAGCCGCTTCGATCGAACCCTTCCACGGCCTCAGTTGAAGCTGAGCAGCTTGAACAGCGGGGTGAGGTAGCTCATCTCCTGACCCGACGTCGGCGTGGTGCGGCTGATGAAGTCGAAGATCTTGCCGTCCTGGAGACCGTAATTCGCAAGCCGGCGCACGCGCCGGGTCTTGTCGAAATAGACTGCGATGACACGCTGATCGACCACCTTCTGGTTCATGAAGGCGACCGGGCGCTCCGAGCGCTGCGAGATGTAGTAGAACACTTCACCGTCGAGGGTCGCGACCGTCGAAGGCGTGCCCATCACGATCAGCACCTGATCCTGGCTCGCGCCGATCGGAATCTGCTCGAGCGCGCCGGGCGGCAGGATGTAGCCTTTCTGGAACTGCTCGCCGGTGCAAGCTGCAAGGGCCACGCCGATCACGGCGGTGGCCGCAAGCATGCGCAGGCCGCGCCAACAGGCATGAAGGCCGCGCCGCATGTCCGCGCGCAGGCTGATCTGGTTCGTTGTCGTCATAGCGGAACTGATTCCGTCCCCTTGCGTCGCGCGAGGCGCTGAAGTACCGGGCTGGGCGTCTGAATGCAACTCGCGCGCGCCCGCTTGCGGAAACCACAATGCTTTGGCCGTTCAATCACTTCAGGAAACCCCGGCGAACCCCGCCCGGCACCATTGAGGCCATCTATGGCATGATCGTGACGCAGGCGCGAGACCCCCTGTTTTACCGGGTCTTGGGTGTGCCCGATACGGTTAACGGGCGTTTCGACCTGTTGCTGCTGCATCTCTGGCTGCTGCTGCGCCGTCTGCGCGCGGCTCAGGGCGCCGCGGAGCTGTCGCAGGCGCTGTTCGACCGCTTCTGCGAGGACATGGACGACAATCTGCGCGAGATGGGGGTGGGCGACCAGACCGTGCCGAAGCGGATGCGGGCCTTCGGCGAGGCTTTCTACGGCCGCGTCCAGGCCTACGACCAAGCGATGGAAGCCGGCGGCGAGACGCTGGCAGCGGCGATCTGCAAGAATATCTTGAATGGGACCGGCTTCGACCAGGCGGAGCGGCTCGCGGCCTATGCGAGGGCCAGCGAGGCCGATCTTGGCCGGACCGACGAGGCTGCGCTGCTGCGCGCGTCCTTCAAGTTTCCCCGGGCGCTGTCAGAGGATGTCACGCCATGAGCCGACCAGATACCGAGCGCGATCCCTGGCGGGCGCCCGTCATCGTTGCGCAAATCCCGGACGGCGGGTTGCATCGCGAGCTCGAGGCCTCAGTGGCCGAGCGGCAGGCGATGGCGGAGGTCGCGGGCTTGCGCGAGATCCTGTCCGCCCATGCCAGCTTCGATGTCGTGCCGAAAAGCGGGGGGCGGGTCCAGGTCACGGGCCTGGTTCGTGGCCGGATCGGCCAGACCTGCGTCGTCACGCTGGATCCGATCGAGAGCGAGATCGAGGAGGAGGTGGACCTGATGTTCGCCCCCGAGGCCGAGGCGCGCCGCCTGGCCGATCTGATCGAGGAGGGGCAGGACGACGAGGCGCCGCCCGAGGTTGCCGACCCGCCCGAGCCGATCACAGGCGGCATCATCGACCTCGGCCGGCTCGCCACCGACGTCCTGTTCCTGGCGATCGATCCCTATCCGCGCAAGGAGGGGGCCGTGTTCGAGGCGGAGGTCACCGCTCCCGACCCCGAAGACCATCCCTTCGCCGTGCTGAAGGCATTGCAGGACAAGAAGAAGGGCCAATGAGGGGCATTTTGGCTCGCGGGCTGCCTTGCCAGGGGACGCGAGCCATTTGCCTCGATGGTTTGAGACGGCTGTTTATCTATCTGATTTCAATGCATTTCTCGCCAAATCCGCGCCCGGCGGCCGGATTGCCCCGAATGCAAAAGGCTGGGGGCAAGAGGTTGTTTCGGGGGTACAAAACGCTATTGTCGCGCCCCGGTCCGGGTGCGGCGTGGCGCTTGGCCGGCCGCCGTCCCGGTGGCGAACCCATTTTGCGGCCCCGCTGATCCCAAGACCGCACCAGACCAGGTTTCCAGGACTTACATGCCAAGCAAGGTTCGCATCGCGCTGGACGCCATGGGAGGCGATGTCGGCCCCGCCGTGGTCATTCCGGGCGCCGCCATCTCGCTTGGCCGGCATCGCGACACCGAGTTCCTGCTGGTCGGCGACCGCGCCAGGATCGAGCCCGAGCTCGACCAGCACCCGAAGCTGAAGGCCGCCTCCAAGATCGTCCATACCGACGTCGCCGTCAGCATGAAGGACAAGCCGAGCCAGGCGCTGCGGCGCGGCCGCAAGACCTCCTCGATGTGGCTCGCGATCGACGCGGTCAAGAAGGGCGAGGCGGACGTCGCGATCTCCGCCGGCAATACCGGCGCGCTGATGGCGATGGCGCGCTTCCATCTGCGCACCCTGCCGGGCATCGACCGGCCGGCGATCTCGGCGATCTGGCCGACCCTACGCGGGGAGTCCGTCGTGCTCGACCTCGGCGCCACCCTCGGCGGCGATGCCCACCATCTGGTGTCGATGGCGGTGATGGGCGCGGCCAAGGCGAGCGTGCTGTTCAACAAGACCCGGCCCACGGTCGGGCTGCTCAATATCGGCGCCGAGGAGATCAAGGGGCACGAGGAGATCCGCGAGGCCAGCGAGATCCTGCGGGCGCGGAACCTGCCGGAGCTCGACTATATCGGCTTCGTCGAGGGCGACGGCATTGGCAAGGGGCTCGCCGACGTGATCGTCACCGAAGGCTTTAGCGGCAACATCGCGCTGAAGGCGGCCGAGGGAACCGCACGGCAGATGGCGGAATTGCTTCGTCACGAGATGCAGCGGAGCTGGATGTCCAAGCTCGGCTACCTCTTCGCGCGCAGCGCCTTCCAGGCCCTGCGCAACAAAATGGACCCCAACAAGTCCAATGGTGGCGTGCTGCTGGGACTGAACGGGGTGGTGGTCAAGAGCCACGGCGGAACCAACGCCGAAGGCTTTGCCTATGCGATCGATGTTGGCTATGAGATGGCTCACTACGATCTCCTGAACAAGATCAATCAGATGCTCAACCGCGAGGGTGGTGCACTCAAATTCGTGCAGCCCGCGCCGGAGGATGTTTCGTGACTCAGATTCGTTCGGTCGTGCTCGGCTGCGGCTCTTACTTGCCGGAGCAGGTGGTGACCAACGCCCAATTGGCGGCGCGCATCGATACCTCCGACGAGTGGATCGTGCAGCGCACCGGCATTCGCGAGCGGCACATCGCGGCCGAGGGCGAGTTCACCTCGCACCTCGCCATCAAGGCGGCACAGGCGGCGCTCCGCGATGCCGGCGTTGACGCGCAATCGATCGAGCTGATCGTGCTGGCGACCTCGACACCCGACAACACCTTCCCCGCGACCGCCGTCGCCGTGCAGCACGGGCTCGGCATCAATCATGGAGCGGCCTTCGATCTGCAGGCGGTGTGCTCGGGCTTCGTGTTCGCGCTCGCCACCGCCGACAATTTCCTGCGCACCGGGGCCTACAAGCGGGCGCTGGTGATCGGCGCGGAGACCTTCTCGCGCATCCTCGACTGGAACGATCGCGGCACCTGCGTGCTGTTCGGCGACGGCGCCGGCGCCGTGGTGCTGGAGGCGCAGGAGCAGCCCGGCAATGCCGCGACCGATCGCGGCATCGTCACCACTCACTTACGATCCGACGGCCGCCACAAGGCAAAGCTGTTCGTCGACGGCGGGCCGTCCTCGACCCAGACCGTCGGCCATCTGCGCATGGAGGGCCGCGAGGTCTTCAAGCACGCGGTCGGCATGATCACCGACGTGATCGTCGATGCTTTCAAGGCGACCGGGCTCGATGCCGACGGCATCGACTGGTTCGTGCCGCACCAGGCCAACAAGCGAATCATCGACGCTTCCGCGCACAAGCTGCACATCGCGCCGGAAAAGGTGGTGCTGACGGTGGACCGTCACGGCAACACCTCGGCGGCCTCGATCCCGCTGGCGCTCTCGGTGGCGCGCAAGGACGGCCGCATCAAGAAGGGCGACATGGTCCTGCTGGAGGCCATGGGTGGCGGCTTTACCTGGGGCTCCGCGCTGGTGCGCTGGTAAGCCACACCGATAAAATTTTGCCGGAATCCGTGCCGATTATCGCGATGTGTGCATTGATGTGCGGTGTTGACCGCCGTATCGTAAGCTCATAATTTCAGACAAGAATTGTTCGCCGTGAGGTGGGGCAGGGCGATGAGCGAGACCAGCAAAACCGTAACGCGTGTCGATCTGTGCGAAGCTGTCTACCAGAAGGTGGGCCTGTCGCGCACGGAATCGTCTGCCTTCGTGGAACTCGTGCTGAAGGAGATCACCGACTGCCTGGAGAAGGGCGAGACGGTGAAATTGTCCTCGTTCGGCTCCTTCATGGTGCGCAAGAAGGGCCAGCGCATCGGCCGCAACCCGAAGACCGGCACCGAGGTGCCGATCTCGCCGCGCCGCGTTATGGTGTTCAAGCCGTCGGCGATCCTGAAGCAGCGGATCAACGCCCAGCACCGCACCAACGGCGACGCCACCCAGGCTCAAGAAGAGGCGTAACCGCCTTTCGGAAAGGACTGGCCTTTGGACAAGGCGCCGGATGCGTTCCGAACCATCAGCGAAGTAGCGCAGGAACTCGACATTCCGCAGCACGTGCTGCGGTTCTGGGAGACCCGCTTCTCCCAGATCAAGCCGATGAAGCGCAGCGGCGGCCGCCGCTATTACCGCCCCGACGACGTCGACCTGCTCAAGGGCATCCGCCGGCTGCTCTACGGCGAAGGCTATACCATCCGCGGGGTGCAGCGGATCCTGAAAGAGCACGGCGTCAAATCGGTGCAGGGCCTCGCCGACAGCGCGGCCGCGGTCTCCTTTGGCGCCATCGAGGACGCGATCGGCGCGAGCCTGATGGAGCCCGAGGACGAGGCCCCCATCAAGGGCGTCACCGACACCGACGATGATGACTTCCAGGGCGATGAAGAGGAAGGCATCGACTTCCGCTTCACCGAGGTCGACGACGAGGAGATCCTCACCACCTTCCGCAAAGGCGGCGCCGCCGTGCCCGCCGGCCCCAGCGCGCTCGACCGCGAGCGGCTGGAGCGGGTCCTCGGCGACCTCGTCGCCTGTCGCGAGATGCTGGATCAGGCCCTGAAGGAGGGCTAGGGCGGTCCCCGGCTTTGCGGGGCAGTTCCGGCCCCGCTTGGGCGGATACACCAAAATGCTGCGGCCTCGCCTTGCGCAAAGCGGCGATCCTAGCTAATGGAACGGCATTCGGAGCGTGGCGCAGCCCGGTTAGCGCACTAGTCTGGGAGACTAGGGGTCGGAGGTTCAAATCCTCTCGCTCCGACCAAATTCCTCAAGAACGGAATTCCTTCCGGGCCGTCGGTTGACCGCGGGCCGGCCGTTTGCGGTTGATTTTGCAACGTTCCGCAGGTGTTGCCCTCGCGTCACAGCATCCAGCGTCAACATGATTTAAGAATTTGGGCACTTTGGAATCGCGGAGGGGCGTCCCGTGAGAAGAGTACTGGCCGCTATAGCAGTCTCGGCGAGTGTCGTGTCGGGGGCCGTAGCTGCTGACCAAAGCCCCTGCACTTTTCACGAAAGCGCGCACGGCTGACTCCAGCCCAAGCTGGACGGGATTTTATGCTGGCGGCAACGTTGGCGGCGCATGGGCAGACCGGTCCGTCAATTTTACGAGTGACGCGGCCTCCGCTTTCATCTTCAATCCTGGAGTTCCGATTCTGCCTCCGTTTGCGGGGCAGGTTGCTCCCAGCCCTCACGATTTTTCGATGAGCGGTGTAACGGGAGGCTTGCAAGCCGGCTACAATTGGCAACTCGATAGCAAGTGGTTAGTCGGCGTAGAAGCTGACTTGAGCGGATCCAGCTTGCGCGGCGGCGGTCGTGAAACAACGCCGATTCTACCCCCCAGCCTTCACACAGACCATCTCGGCTGAGCAAAAGATCGACTGGTGGGGGAGCGTTCGTGGGCGTCTGGGGGCGCTGGTCACGCCTAGCGTTCTTCTGTATGGGACCGGCGGCTTTGCTTTTGGTCGAGTAGCGACATTTGACGACTACATCGTGAACGGACCGGGGGCGCTTTGAATATCTCCGTCGCCGGCACTTCATTCAGCTGTACGATCGGATCGACTTGCTTCACGGGGAACGATTCCCGCATTCAGACTGGCTGGACGGTCGGCGGAGGCGGCGAATGGCGCTTTGCGCCTGGTTGGAGCTTCAGGGCCGAATATCTCTACGTTGACCTCGGCAAATCGTCAGTGACGGCCAACGCACTCGCAACGGGCATTGGTCCGAACTTGTCCAGATACACAGCAAATTTCGGTCGGGCAGATTTCCACGTCGCCCGAGTCGGCGTGAACTATCATTTTTGACCTTTTGAGCAGATCGTGCCCTAAGGGCCCACCTACCTCAAATACCCGCGTCGTCTCGCCCACCAGCGTCCGCACCATCTCCGTGCCATCACGACAGTACGGTTCAGCCTCCCAGAAGACGCTACGATCAGCCGCCTCATGGCGGACCATCGATACGTGGTATCAGGACGCTTCCATTTTAGGTGCGAGGGCAACCCATGTTTCAGTTATCGTGGAGCGAGATCTTCGTCCCGACGCATTCCATCATGGAAATGGTCGTGCGGGGCACCATCATGTACCTTGGCGTCTTCACCCTGATGCGCTTCGTTTTGAAGCGACAAACCGGCGGGCTCAGCATCCCCGATCTGCTTCTCGTCGTCCTTCTGGCGGACGCGGCACAGAACGGCATGGCGGGTGAATACCACTCGATCACAGAAGGTATCGTGCTCGTTGCCACCATCATTTTCTGGAATCTAGCCATCGACTGGGTCGGGTATCACGTGCCTTTCGTGGAGCGGCTTGCCAGGCCCGCGCCGCTCCTTCTCATCAAGAACGGGCAGGTCCTTCGGCGCAACATGCGGCAGGAGCTGGTGACGATGGACGAGTTGATGAGCAAGCTTCGCGAGGAGGGCATAGCGGGCCCCGCGGACGTCGTAGAGGCATATATCGAGGGCGACGGAAATATCAGCGTGAAAAAGAAGGAGGCCTGACGGCCTTTTTCTGAACGGCCGAATGATCGGCGCTGCGGAGCATCGACGACGGATTGCTTGTCATGCTGCGAGGTTCTCCGCCGGCATGCCCAGGAGCACACGGCGGCCGGCAAATCAAACGCTGAAAACAACCCCATGCACACTAGCGATGTCATTGATGGAACAGCGCTTTTCCGAATCGATCTGATGTATCGGGCAAAACAGAGGTATGATGTCATCATGCCAGTTCTGTGAGGACGTATCCGGGAGCGGATATCGCAGCTTGCCGTCGGATTGAGTCCGGGACCGCCGCATCGACATGTAGAAACTACACCCGTCGTTCCTGTGCAGGCCAAGGGCAGGCGCAATCAGCGCCGGTCTCAGGGCAGCCCTCAAGCGCGGTTGGCTGCCGCGAGTACGACCGCCGGCCAGATCACGCAGCCCTCGGAGCTTCCCGGCCACTGCTCGCTTCTACCAAAAGATGTAGCGACGGCTCGTGCTCTCACGCTACCTTGTGCCGTCTGATGCAGGAATTGAGTCGATGGCAAAGCTTGGGAAGGGGCGGCGAAAGATCTACGCGCTCGCTCTTGTGTTGGCCTTTCAGTCAGGTTCAGCGGATGCGCAATCGAACATGACCGTAAAGGGGTTTCCGCCCGAGTTACCCGTTGAGATCGCGGGCAATCAGTGGTTCGTCTTTTTGGACGGAGACATCGATCCCGATGCACCCCAGCGGTTCGAGCGCTATGTCACGCAAAATCAGATTCCCGACCGATCTGTTGTCTATCTGAATTCACCCGGTGGAAGCCTGGTTGCGGGAATGGAGCTGGGCCGCCTGTTCCGAAAATATGGGTTTTCTACCGATATCGGTCGGAAATCACCGTTCTCTGCAAAGCGCTTCGATATCGATAAGGGCGGCTGCTACAGCGCGTGCGCATACGCCTATTTGGGCGGTCAGTTCAGGTATTTGAACCAGGGGTCGCGATACGGCGTTCACCAATTCAAGTCGCTGCAAGCCAGTGATGGCGTTGAAGGAACTGCTCAGGTCGTCTCTGCCCTCGCAGTAGAATACATACGTTCAATGGACGTTGATCCCGATTTATTCACGTTGAGCGCCGCCGCGAGCGCTAACGGGATGCATGAAATCGACAAAGCGACTTTGGAACGGCTGAATGTCGTCAATAACGGGCGGACCCGACCTGTCTGGACAATTGAAAGTACTGACGGACAACTTTATCTCAAAGGACAACGAACCACCGCGGAATCCGGAATAAACAAGTTCATCCTCTACTGCGAAGGACGCCGAGCAGTCTTGCTCGCTATCTTCGATGCCCTTCGCAGGGATACTGAACTCATGAACATGGCCGCCCATTCTCTTTTGATCGATAGCCAAGTGTATCCAATGAGTGCTGATTCCAAGCGGATTCAGAACGGGCTGTTCAATGTCGTATACAAGCTGTCACAAAAAGAAATAGTCGCCCTTCGAAAGGGGGAGAATGTTGGTGTAGCGGTTCAGGCCGCGTATGATGCACCTATATTCCTCGGGTTCGAGGGAATGAGCATCGGGAGCGGCAAGCCGAAGCTCATCGGCATGCTCAATCAGTGCGTTCGGTAAGGTTCTCCAAGGCAGATTTCCGGCGTCGTTCCCCCTACCTCAAATATCCCACCACCATCCTTGTCGTCTCGTCCACCAGCACCTTCACCATTTTCTCCGGCAGCATCTCGGCTCCGTTCAGCACCGTGTTGTGCGCGATGGCTTCGATCGCGCTCACGCACATGAACGCTGCGAGGGCGGGTCGAGCTTGCGCATCTCCTTGCGGTGGCCTTCGAGATAGGCGCGCACGAGGGCGTGGATTTCGTGGCTGTAGGCTTCGACCTCCGCGAGCTGGCCGGAGCAGGGGATCTGCTCGGCGAGGACGCGGTGCAGATTCGGGTCGATGGAATGGGCCCCGATCGTGATCTTGACGGCCGGCGCGGTTGTCAAACTTCCCTTAACGGCTGCTGCTGCGTATCGGTCCCGCAAGCGACCTGCGGCACCGTTCCGGCGGCGCGCACTACAAGATGCTCGAGGGGGCCGGTGCTTTCCGGCGCCCTCTTTCCATCCACCGGACTCTCATGTGAAGGTTTCTCTACTCGCTTTGACCAGGATCTGTAGTAGGCAACCGCCGTCATGATCGCGATTCCCGTAGCTCCGACGAGCAGTTGAGCGAGGATGCCGTTCCCTGCCAACTGCAGGATGAAGTACCCGATGAAGGCCAGGAGAATGCCCACACAGAACACTTCGAGGGACTGCTGGCCGCACTTTACCAGGGGTCGCAAGATGGTGGCTTGTAGCCCGCGCGCATCGATCGGTATGAACCGGGCACCAAGGATAATCAGCACCATCAAATGAAGATAGCGGTAGGGCGCCAGATTGGTCTTGTCGTTGGGATTGAAGAGCTCGAACAAGGCAGGCGCAAACAAGGCCCGCAGCTGAGGCTGGTGAGCAGCTAACGTCATGATCGCCGCAAAAATCAAATAGGCAACCGCAACAACCAGCACGAACCTGGACCGCAGCAAGAAATGCAGACGCCCCGCACCGGTCAACGCGAGCCATGCGCCCGTGACAAACAGAAGCTGCCACGCCAGCGGATTGAAGTACCAGCTTCCCGACGGATAGGAAGGCAGGTTCCAATGGAATTGCCGCGCAGCCAGATACAACAGCACCGACCCGATCATGGCGGCGTCGGGAAATCTCAACATCAACCAGAGGATCGGAGGAAACAGGCCCATCAAGACGACGTAGAGCGGCAGCACGTCCAAATTCAGAGGCTTGTATCGCAGCAAAAGCCCCTGCGTCATCATCTCGATCGGCGCGCTGGTGACCGGTCCGGCGTTGAACAGATCGATCAGATCAGGCGCGTTGAACCTCTCCGACAGGAAATGGATGAAAGCCAGGTAGATCATGAATAGCACGATATGGGCGGTGTAGATTTGCCATACGCGCCTGAAGAGCCTGCTCGTTCCGAACACAAAGCCTCGCTCCATTTTTCGGGTATAAACGAGCGCCGAGGTGTAGCCGGAGATGAACACGAACAGGTCGGCCCCGTCGCTGAATCCATAATTTCGGAACGAACACCACACCAGCACTGTGCCGGGCACATGGCCGAGAAACATCGCCCAGTTGGCGAGGCCGCGAAACAGGTCGAGACGCAAATCACGTTGCGGTGGTGGCAGCGCAAGCGCGAGCTTCATTCTGCTTTCCGTCGTGTCACGATTCACGATCGATGTCCGCGCCCCGGCACTCCGCCGGGATCGCTCACGCTAGATGGCAGGCAATACAACACCCATACGACAATGTTGGCGCGCTGAGGCCAGCGGGATATTGACCTGAGTCAAGCGGCCCGCCGAGGGCCCCGGTACTATGCATGGTAACTTGGTCCCGAACAAACGCGTGCGCTTTGTGTCATCGGGCCTGGCGAAGTGGGCGCTTCCTCGATCCGTCGTGTTCGGACATTACGGTGAGAGTGCTGGACTGCATTCTGGCGCGCCTCTCAGGGCGCAGGACGCTGCCTCATCCAAATGGGCGCGTTGTCACCGATTTCCGTAATCTCAGGCTCCGCTACCTCAAATACCCCACCACCATCCGCGTCGTCTCGTCCACCAGCACCTTCACCATCTTCTCCGACAGCATCTCTCCGTTCAGCACGGTGTTGTGCGCGATGGCTTCGATCGCGCTCACGCACATGAATGCTGCGAGCGCGGGATCGATCTTGCGCATCTCCTTGCGGTGGCGTTCGAGATAGGTGCGCACGAGGGCGTGGATTTCGTGGCTGTAGGCTTCGACTTCCGCGAGGTGACCGGAGCGGGGGATCTGCTCGGCGAGGACGCGATGCAGGTTCGGGTCGATGTGATGGGCCTCGATCGCGACGGTGACGAGGCGGTGCACGGCCATCTCGATCGGCAGGTCGGCGACCTCCGCGAAGGCGGCGCGGACGACATTCATGATCGCATGATTGTGGCGATCGATCACGGCGGCGACGAGGGCCTCCTTGCTGGGAAAATATTGGTAGAGCGAGCCGACGCTGACGCCGGCGATCTCGGCGATGCGGTTGGTACTGGCCTTCTCGAAGCCTTCCTTGACCAGAATGCGAGCAGTTGCCTCGACCAGCGCGTCGACGGTGGCACGGGATCGCTCCTGCGAGGCATTTTTCCGGGGTGTTGTGGACGGTTTGCGGGCCACGGACTTGTGATCTGAATGCGAGTAGGAAAAGCGAGTGAATGCTCGCATTATATCGACCAATGGCGGCGGGTCGGCAACCCTCTTCGTCGCCGGGTCGAAACAGCCGGATGGGGATGTGGCGATGAGCGTTGCGAGACTTGTAGCGGCCTTCCAATTCTGTCCGGGCGGCTGCGTATTCGGCGCGCGGGCGTCGCGCGATCCAGCACCAAGCCTGCAGAGCCGCCTCTTCAACCTGCTGCTGCAACAGCTTCCGTACAAGACGCAGCTCGCATCCGCCGAAGCGGTGCAGGCACACGTGCAGAAGCTGGCCCTAGCGCCGGCTTCTCATGAGCCGATCGGGGTCGGCGGTGGCGTCGAGGTGATCCTGACCAAGATGGGCGGGTGGCCAGTCTACTACACCGCGCCGGCGTCAGGCCACGAGGGCTGCAACTACGTCATGTTCCTGCATGGTGGTGGCTACATCAACGAGATCGTGCCGGCCCATTGGCGCTTCATCGGCGAGATGACGCGCAAGGCGCGAATCTGCTGCGTCGTGCCGATCTACCCGCTGGCGCCGCGGGCGACCGCCAAGGACGTCGTGCCGGCGACGGCCGAGCTGCTGCGCATGCTGCTGGAAGACGCGGGCGATGCAAAGGTGACGGTCGTCGGCAATTCGGCCGGCGCTGGCCTTGCGCTCGCCGCCTGCCAATGGCTGCGTGATCGCGGTCATCGGCAGCCGAGCCGGATGCTGCTGATCTCGCCCGCGGCCGATGCCTCGGTCGGCCGTCCGGAGCAGATGGCGATCGCGGCGCGCGATCCGATCCAGGATATTCCGGGCATCGTCGAGGCGGCGCGGCTCTATGCCGGCGAGCTCGAAGTCGGCCATCCCTTCGTCAGCCCGCTCAACGGCAGTTTCCGCGGGCTCGCGCCGATGACGATCTTTTCGGGCACGCGCGATCTTCTCTATCCCGACAGCGTCGATCTTGCCGCAAGGGCGCGGACAGTGGGCGTTCCCGTCGAGCTTCATCTATTGCGCGAGCAACCGCACAACTTCGCGCTGATGCCGACGCCGGAAGGACGGCGGGCACGCGCGATCATCTTGCGTGAAGTGGCTTAGAGGGAGGCGTGATCATTGTCACAGAGCGCCTGCCGTGATCGGTCTGGCGCTGTGTCCGCGCGGAGGGACAAGCGGCCCCCGGGCGTTTCCTCTTGGATTGAACGTTCTGGTATCCGTGGTCTCGGTACCAGTGGTTTTGCGGGGCCTTAGGCGTGGCCCTTGATCTCATAGTGACCCGGCACGCATTTGTAGCGCTCGAGGCGCCAGTTCGCGTGATAGATCGGATGCTCACCCATCCACTTCGCGAGAGGCGCTTGTGCGCCGATCGCGCACTGCATCAGCGAAATCTCGGGTGTCATGTTGCTGTCGGTCACGATTTCCTCGACACAACTGCCTGAGCTGGCTGCGCCAAGCCGGCAAAGCACGGCAACGACGGTCACGAACATTCCTATCACCTCGTTGGTTGTTTCTGACCACGAAGAGGATGCAAGCGGAGTGCCAGAGCCTGTGACACGCAAACAACACGCTGGCCTGGCCGACTCAATCCAGCGTCCACCCCCATTTGGCGATTCGGATTGTAAAAAAAAATTGCCATTAACCCGAAGCCGGACAAATACGGGAACCCGCTGGAAAATACTTAGGAATGATCGATTATCCGGGCCGTGTCGCCTATGAGCCACTTCACAAGGCCCGCGCGCAGCATCGCGCGTAGTCCGCCCGCCGAAATTACCGAAGGCGAAGAGGGCAGCGCACGGCTTTTACCCGCGGATGTCGCGCTGCTACAGTTTTGCGCGCGCCGCGGTCAGCGGCGCCGTGACCAAGAAACACACCGACAAGGGGAGGGACCGAAGTCCCATGAAGGATTTTGCTGGAAAGATCGCAGTCATCACCGGCGGCGGCACGGGCATGGGGCGCGAGCTCGCGCGGCAGCTCGTGGCCGAGGGCTGCAACGTCGCCATGTGCGACGTCTCGGAGGCCGCGATGGCCGAGACCAAGCGGCTGTGCGAGGCCGAGAAGCTGCCGCAGGGCCTGCGCGTCACGACGCACGTCGCCGACGTCGCGATCGAGGACCATCTGAAGCGTTTTCGCGACGAGCTCGCCGAGCAGCAGCAGACCGACAAGATCCATCTCTTGTTTAACAATGCCGGCATCGGCGGCGGCGGCAGCCTGTTCACCAACACCCGCGAGCAATGGGAGCGCACCTTCAACATCTGCTGGGGCGGGGTCTATCTCGGCGTGCGCACCTTCCTGCCGATGCTGGTCGCGGCGGACGAGGCCCACATCGTCAACACCGCGAGCGTCAACGGCTTCTGGGCTTCGATCGGCATGGGGCAGGCGCACACCGCCTATAGCTCGGCGAAGTTCGCGGTGAAGGGATTTACCGAAGCGCTGATCAACGATCTTCGCCTGCACGCCCCGCACGTCAAATGCTCGGTGGTGATGCCCGGCCATATCGGCACGTCGATCGTCTCCAATTCGCGCAAGGTGCAGAGCGGCGACGGCTCGGAGCGGCTCAACGCCGACGAGGTGGCACTGACCCGCAAGCGAATGGCCGCCGCCGGCGTGCCGGATGCAGACAAGATGTCGGACGAGGACATCCAGGCCGCGTTCGCCGAGCGCGCCCGCAGCTTCCTGGAGGACGCGCCGACCACGGCCGCCCAGGCGGCGAAGATCATTCTGGACGGCGTCAAGGCGGAGCGGTGGCGCATCCTCGTCGGCGAGGATGCCGAGCGCCTCGACGAGCGCGTGCGCGCCACGCCGGAGCAGGCTTACGACCGTGCCTTCTACGAAAGTTTTACGCAGGAGGTCGGCTGGCGGCTTGGTTGAGGCCGCCGCTAGGGCGCCCACCCATCGCACCCGAGAGCCCGGGGAGGCGCGTCAGCGCCGTCTCGAAGGAGAGCGTGCGCGCACGCCGCCGCCAGAGGTCATATTCGTTAGCGCGCCAACGAGGCGCGCTAATATGGCTATGATGGTCGTCATGGCAAGAGATGCTCGGACAATTCTATGTGTCAGCTGCTGCCAATGTTCGTCGCGCACATGAGCTGTTGGAATGTCACCCATCCGTCATGACGATGTTCAAGCGATGTTGATCTCACATGCCTGTAATGACACGCGCGCCGGCTTGGTCGGCGACTTGAAATGGTTTAGTCAATCGGGATAACGCGACGATTAGAGCGTAGCTCCCAATGATGCCCGCATGCCTCTCCGACGACTGGACCTTTTGCCCGGAGCGAGAGGACATTTCAGCTGAGTTCACGCGGCTGCTCGCGGCGGCCCAGGAGGGCGGCGCCACGATCGCGGAATGCCTGATGATCGCGCGGCAGCTGAAGCGCGGCGACGATCGCTCCTGGCACCGCGAGTGGAAGAAGCTGGCGCAGACCAATCGGCAGCGCGCGGAGACCGCGTTCGCGGAGGGCCACCGCGCCAGTGCGCAGCGCAATTGGCTGCGCGCCATGAACTATTATGGTGCCGCAGCGATGCCGCTCGATCCCGCCGACGAGCGCCGCTGGGTCGCCGTGCTGGCCATGCAGGAATGCGCGCGCAGCTATCTCGCCGCGCGCAACCCGGCCGGCGAGGTGGTGACGATACCCTGGCTCGACGGGCACTCGCTGCAGGGATACTTCCTGCCTGCGCCATCGGGGAAGGAGCCGGCGCCGACCGTGATTTGCATCGGCGAGCCCGGCCACCGCAAGGAAGAATTTCTGTTCAAGCTCGTGCCGCACGCGCGCGAGCGCGGCTTCTCGATGCTGGCGCTCGACCTGTTCGGCGACCAGCGCGACGATTTTCTCGAGGCGCTATTGCGGCGCCAGGATCTCGAGAGCGCGATCCCCGGCGTCATGGATTATCTGGAGACGCGGCAGGACGTCGATTTCGCGCGGGTCGGGATCATCGCCGATGGCTGGGGCTCGTCCTTCGTGGCGCGCGCGGTGCTGCAGGAGCCGCGGCTTGCCGCCGCCGTCTGCGACGGCGGCCTGTGGGATCTGCACGAGCGGGCCTTTTTCGCCAGCCGATTCGCGATGAGCGACGTCAGCATCGTCCCTGTGCCGCATGCGCCGCTGATGGCCTCCAGCGCCGACTGCCCGGTGCTGATCACGCTCGGGGAGGACGGCTGGCTAAAGGCCGACCGGGCGCGTCAGCTCGTCCGGAATTCCCGGCTCGGCAGCTCGGATGTCACGCTGAAAGTGTTCACCGCGACGGAGACCGGCGCCGCGCAGGCCCATGCCGACAATCCGAGCCTTGCCAACGAATATATATTCGACTGGCTGGAATCGCGGCTCCATGGCGCGGGGCGGATCTAGCGGCGAGCCGTCAGAGGTCCAGGCTGAGGCGGACGCAGGCCTTTTCCAGCCGGGTCTTCAGCGTCGCGAGCTTGGTGGTGAATTCGGCGAGCTCGGCCTCGTCGAACTCCTGGAAGACGAATTCCTTGATGGTCTTGTACTGCTCGTTGAGGCTCGCCAGGTGCTTCTGCGTTTTCTCGGTCAGGGACAGCCGGACCACGCGCGCGTCGGTCGGCGAGGGGCGGCGGCGCAAAAGGCCCTTCTTCTCCAGCAGCTTGGACTGGGTGGTGACGAAGGACGGATCGACGTGGAGGAGCTTGGACACGACGTTGACCGGAATGCCGTCGTCCTTGTCGAGGTCCGAGATGGCCATCAGGATCAGCCATTGCGGTCCGCTGATGCCGAGCGTCCTCGCCCAGAACTGACGCAGCTCCTCGAGATACATGTTGATCGACGATATCTCCCAGGTGAATCGCCTGATGATATCCAGGTTGCCGATGGTGCGCAGGCGCGCGCCTTCCTTCCTCGTCGCGGACACAGCGTCACTCCCGCAAGCTGATTCTCGTTCCGGCTCATTTTCGGCGGGCATAGTCCACGCAACTCTGCTCTGACGCAAGTGCAGAGCAGGGTAATGGTGTCACGAAAACTACAAATATGACCCGATCAGGCTTTTTGGCTCAACACCGCTGTTGCGTTGCGGCCACAGGGTTAGTGAAACCACAAAGCTGATCTAATAAACTATTTTGATTAACGGAACGGCGCGGGCATATTGATCCCGACGGTGGGGGGTTCTCGATCGTCCCGTTGCAGGTGGTTCGCTCACGTCCCTCGCGAATGCAGGTACGTCCGAAAACGCGAAGCGGCCGAGCGGATTTGATGAAGAGACGGGGATCTGGGGGGCCTCACGGTCCGGTCTCCGTGAAATGAGCAACTTGGAGGTTTTAAATGAAAGTGGTGAAGAGCCTTTTGCTCGGCACTGCGGCGGGACTGATCGCCGTTGGTGGAGCTCAGGCGGCTGATCTTCCGGTCAAGGCCAAGGCAGTCGAATACGTGAAGATCTGCTCGCTCTACGGCGCGGGTTTCTACTACATGCCGGGCACCGATACCTGCATCAAGTTTGGTGGTTACATCCGCGCTGACATGCTTCTCGGCGGCGGCGGCGACTATGGCTTCAGGAACAGCTCGAGCAGTGTGAACGGCGGGTCCAACAACCGTCTGACCAACTACTACTACAGCCGCGCTCGTCTGGACTTCAACATCGATACCCGCACGGCGACCGAATACGGCGTTGTTCGCACCTACGCCGACCTGGTCGTCAGCTACGACTCCACGAACGTCACCGGCAGCAACCCGTCGGCGTTCTCGACCAGTTCGGCCTCGCTCGGTCTCTACCATGCATTCATCCAATTCGCGGGCTTCACCTTCGGCCGCACGGTCTCGATCTTCGACGCTCCCTGGCAGAGCTATCCGGCCGGCGGCCCCGATACCCTTCCGGGCGGCTCCAACCACGTCAACGGCGTGAACCAGGTTGCCTACACGGCTGACTTCGGCCAGGGCATCACTGCTTCGTTCGCGCTGCAGGACGAGACCTCGGCGAACAATGGTCAGTCGAACCTCTGGAACGTGTCGTCGGGAACGGCGGCGCAGTTCGTGACCGGCGTCTATGGCGCAAGCGCCTGGGGCGGCACGCGCATGCCCGAGGTGATCGGTCAGGTTCGTGTCGACCAGGCCTGGGGTCTGGCGCAGATCTCGGTCGCGGCCCATGAGCTGCATTCAGCCTATTACGGCGCGACTGAAGTCACCGGTCATCCCTCCGACAAGTGGGGCTGGGCCGTGCAGGGCGCCTTGTCGATCAAGAACATCCCGACCGGCGCGGGTGACGTCATCAACCTGCAGGCCGTCTACACCGACGGTGCGACGCGCTACAACTTCCAGAGCCTGTTCCCGCAGAGCTTCTTCATGTTCAGCGGCAGCGGCAACGGCGCGTATCAGAGCACCGGGTTCGCCGGTCTCGCCGACGGCGTGTTCGGAACCGGTACCGGCATCGATACCGTCAAGACCTGGGGCTTCCGTGGCGGCTATACCCACAACTGGAGCCCGAACTGGGCCAGCGCCATCTACGGTGGCTACGCCCAGCTGAAGTACGGCAACACGGGCAAGGCCCTGATCTGCACCAACTTCGCCGCAATCGGTTTGGCCGGTTCGACCTGTAATCCGGACTTCAACTTCGCGGTGGTCGGTGTGAACACCGTGTGGACCCCGGTCAAGGGCCTGGCGTTCACTGCCGACTTGAGCTGGTCGCGTCTGGACCAGAAGTACTCCGGCTTCATCGCGAGCCCGGGCATTGCCAGCGCTGCGAAGCCGGCGGCCGTGTACGAGCTGAAGGACCAGGACTCGGTGAGCATGCTGCTGCGCGCTCAGCGCAACTTCTGATCCTCGATCGCGCAAATCGATCGGAGACCCCCGGCGGGAAACCGCCGGGGTTTTTCATGGGCAAGAGTTTCGGAAAATCGAATGCCGTTGCGGAACACGAAGGCGAGCCATGCGATTCCGTCGCGTCAAACTTATTTACTTACTTGAGTTACTAAGCTATATCACTGCCAGCCAGATACGAAAGTTGCGGCTCTTAGCTTCATGCTAAGCCTCCAGAAACCTCCGGCGATGCCCCGCCGGAGGTTTTTTGTTGTCCGGATTGCCTGCAACGTCAGGCGCGCATCGCGCGCCCGCGCGTCGGCGGCCGGTAGGCGAGGCGGCTGTGGCCGGCGCAATAGGGCTGGCCGTCCGGCGCCGTGTTGCCGCAGAAGCAGAAATCGGCTGCGCCCGGTGTCGAGATCGGCCAGCGGCAACGATTCTCGGACAGCTCCAGCAGCGAGCAGCGGTTGGCCTCGTCGATCGGGCCTGCAACCACCGGCGCATCGGTTTCGCCATAGAGCGTGGCGAGCATCTCGTATTGCAGCCGCGGCACGGCCTTGCGCATCCGCGCCGGCGCCAGGCCTTTGTCCTGGACCTTGCGGTCGTCGACCGTGCGGCCGCGCGTCAGATTGAGCCGCGACAATTTGCCGATCACCGCGTTGCGGCTGACGCCGATGTCGGCGGCGATCTCGCGACAGGAGAGGCCGGCCTCGAAGTGCTGTTTCAGGAGTTCGATTCGTTCGTCGGTCCAGGTCGGTGAGAGAACAGGCATTTGTCGGCGATCCCAGGTTGCAGATGTCGGCCATCCGCGGTCTCGAGATCCGCCCGCCTCACGTACCGGGTGCGCTCACGTCCTGCCATTGTCGCGGATCGACAGAAGACCGTCCTTGATGGCGAGACGGATGCCTTCCTCGATCAATGTCCGTGCGACGCCGGGAACGCTGGTGCCGTGGGTGCCCTGTCTCACCAGCTTCTCCAGATACGCGATGGTCGAGAGCGCCAAGGTTACGGGAATGCGGTCAGTCTCGGCTTTTTCGGTGGCCATGGCCCGAACGCTAGCCTCTTACTCGGGTACATAAAAGTAACGATTAAGACTCTATTTAGGTTCGAGGGTGGAAGTCAAATCAGCGCTGGGGCGGAAGCTCACGTGATTGGAATCGCTTGAGAATCGGACACATCACGACGCGCCGCCGGGAAGACCGGGCGGCGGCGTGATGTCGGCAGGTCAGGAAAGGGCGCGGCGGCTCAGCCGTGCACGATCGCCTTTTCGATCATGCAATGGATGCCTTTGGCGCCGTTGACGGTCTGGGTCACCCGGAGATCGGCGGCGAGGCTGCACAGCGTGTAGGCATCCTCGCGCGACAGATTTCGCGTTTCGCCGAGCAGCGCGATCATGTCCCGCAGCGCGCGCACCACGCATTGGTCGAGATCGGGGTCCATTGCCATGGTCATGTAATGCGTCGGCGTCTCGGCGCGGGGGTAGTCGAGCTTCAGGTCCTTGCGCAGCGTCAGGCGGAAGCGGCCCTGCAGCGCGGTCTCGATTGCGGTAACGCAGACCTCGCCGTCGCCCTGCACGCCATGGCCGTCGCCGCAGGAGAACATTGCCCCCGGCACGAACACCGGCAGATACAGCGTCGCACCGGCTCCAAGCTCCTTGTTGTCGAGATTGCCGCCCATCGCGCGCGGGATCAGCGAGGAGATGCGGCCCCAGGCTGGCGGCGGCGATACGCCCATCACGCCGAAGAACGGCTTCAGCGGCAGGTCGAGGCCCCACGGCATGCGGCCGACCATCCTGGTACGGTCGAGCGGAATGTTCAGGATCCGCGTCTCGTGGAAATCGTCGGGCAGGGTGCCGGACAGCGGCTTGATCATGTTCCAGCCCCAATCCTGCCGGAGCTGCACGTCGAGGATGTCGACCGCGAGCACGTCGCCGGGCTCGGCGCCCTCGACCGCAATCGGACCGGTGAGGATGTGGCCCGGCAGCATGCGCTCGTTTTTGGCATGAACCTGGTCCATCTCGGGCGGAATGTGAAACCTGTCGCGATCAGGCAGCATGTCGGGACCGCCGCTGATGGTGTCGACCGTCACCTCGTCGCCGCTGGCCACGGTGAGGACGGGCTCGAGTGCGGCTTCGAAGAAGCCCCAATGGCAGGTTTCGGGGCTGGAATGCAGGTGATGATGGGTCATTTGCCGCGTCCGGTTGGTTTGATCGGTCCGGGCTTGACCCGGCGATCGATCCTCTTTCAAGAAGGATTTCCGAACAAGGCCGTGCCGGCCAAGCCCGCGCATGGCAGGCACGATCATTCCAGCGAGGCTCCTCTGTTTTTCGCTCTCTCCAAGACCATCGGCGTCGCGCTGCTGCCGATCAATCTTCTGGTCGAGCTCGGAATTGTGTCTGTCGTGCTGATGGCGACGCGCTTTGCCGCGTTTGGCCGCCGGCTTGCCGTGACCACGCTGGTGCTGCTGGCGCTCGCGGCGTTCTCGCCGCTCGGCAATCTCCTGATCTACCCGCTGGAGTCGCGCTTCCCGGCGTGGGACGCCTCGCGCGGCGCGCCCGACGGCATCATCGTGCTCGGCGGCTCGGTCGACACCGATCTGTCGGCGGCGCATCGCACGCCGGTCGTCGCGCACGCGGCCGATCGTCTGTTTGCGCCGGCCGAGCTTGCGCGCCGCTACCCCAATGCGCGCATCGTCTTCACCGGAGGCTCCGCGAACCTGGTGTCGAGCGAGGCCAGGGAGGCCGACTATTCCGCGCCGATCCTGGAGAATCTCGGCATCGCGAAGGACCGCCTGATCCTGGAGCGTAACTCCCGCAACACCTGGGAGAATGCGATCTTCACCAAGCAATTGGTATCGCCAAAGCCCGGCGAGCGCTGGCTCCTGGTGACGTCGGCATTCCATATGCCGCGCTCGATGGGAATCTTCCGCAAGGCCGGATTTGAGGTCGAGGCCTATCCGGTGGACTGGCGGATGGGGGGACGTGAGGATCTATTCTCCTTCACCAACATGGGCGCGGACGGCTTGAGACGAACCGAAGTTGCGGTGCGCGAGTGGATCGGTCTTACCGCTTACCGTCTGATGGGCAGGATCTCCGAGTTGCTTCCGGGACCGGGCAGGGACTAGAACAAAGCCGCAAAACAAGAATACGCGGCGCACCATCGCCGGCGCGGAGGAAGCCATGCAACAGCAGAGTGCGGACAGGATCGACCTTGCCGGCCTCGTCGCCGATCTCAACAGCCTGCTGCGGCTGAAGACGAACGTGATCGGCATGAAATTGTTCGCGCGCGTCGCAGAAATGGAGGCGATCCCGAAGATCCGCCGCCCGAACGCAATTCACACCACCGACCAGATCGTCAGCATGGCCGCGCGACTGGGCTGGACCGTCGGCATCACCGCCGACGATCTCGTAGGCGCGCAATGCCGCGCGGTGATCGGTCTTGCGCCGCAGGACGAGAAATGGCTCGCCGGCGAAAACTATGTCGGGGTCTGGCACGGCACAGCGGAGGACGCGCGCAAGCGCCAGGCGGCGCTGGACGTGGTTCCGTTCGGGCACTATCAGGCGCTCGCCGTCAGCCCGCTCGCGAGCGGCCGGCTCGATCCTCCCGATATCTGCCTCGTCTATGCGACGCCGGGGCAGATGATCATCCTGATCAACGGGCTGCAATATACCGGCTACAAGAAGTTCGAATGGGGCGTGGTCGGCGAGACCGCATGCGCCGATTCATGGGGGCGGGCGCTCAAGACTGGGGAGCCCAGCCTGTCCTTGCCATGCTATGCCGAACGGCGCTATGGCGGCGTGCCGGACGAGGAGATGCTGATGGCATTGAAGCCCTCGCATCTCGCCAAGGCAATCGAGGGCATGAAGGCGCTGGCGAAGAATGGCCTGCGCTATCCGATCCCGCCCTATGGCATTCAAAGCGACGTCCGTGCCGGCATGGGCGTGAGCTACGCGAAGAAGTAAAGGCCGATCATGAGCTCTGCGAAATTCGACATCGTCGTCTACGGCGCGACCGGCTTCACCGGCCAGCTCGTCGCCGAATATCTGGCGGCGCATTACAAGGACGACAAGGCGCTCAAATGGGCGATGGCGGGACGCAGCCTCGACAAGCTGAAATCGGTGCGAGATGCGATCGGCGCGGCCACTGACACGCCGCTGGTCGTCGCGGATGCGTCGGATGCGGCGTCGCTCAAGGCGATGGTGGCGCAAACCAAATCGGTGATCACGACGGTGGGCCCGTACCAGTTCCATGGCGAGGGCCTGCTAGCGGCCTGCGTCGCTGCGGGTGTGGATTATTTCGATCTCTGCGGCGAGCCGGTCTGGATGCGGCAGATGATCGACAAGTACGAGGCTGCGGCCAAGGCGAGCGGCGCGCGTATCGTGTTCTCCTGCGGCTATGATTCCGTGCCGTTCGAGCTCGGCACCTTCTTCGTGCAGGAGGAGGCAAAGCGCGTGTTCGGCGCGCCGGCCCCGCGCGTGAAGGGCCGCGTGCGCGACATGCGCGGCACGCTGTCAGGCGGCACCGCGGCGAGCGCGAAGGCGACCTTCGATGCCGTCGCCAAGGATCTCAGCCTCGTCGCCATCCTCAACGACCACTTCGCGCTGACGCCCGGCTTCACCGGCCCGAAGCAGCCCAAGGGCAACAGGGCGGTCTTCGAGGAGGACCTGCAATCCTGGGCCGCGCCGTTCATGATGGCGCTGATCAACACCCGCAACGTCCATCGCTCCAACATGCTGATGGGCTTTCCCTACGGGAAGGACTTTGTCTACGACGAGATGGTGCTGACTGGCCCCGGCGAGAAGGGCGAGGCCAACGCCAAGCGCGTGATGGCGGCCAATGCCGAGAAGACCGGCCCGAACGCGCCGAAGCCGGGCGAGGGGCCGTCGAAGGAGGAGCGGGAGAACGGCCTGTTCAACCTGCTCTATGTCGCGATCGCCCCCGACGGCCGCATGGTCCGCGCCGGCGTCACCGGCGACCGCGATCCCGGCTACGGCTCGACCTCGAAGATGATCTCCGAATGCGCCATCTGCCTGCTGCGCGATGCGAGCGACGTTCCCGCCGGCTTCTGGACGCCGGGTGCAGCGATGCAGCACAAGCTGATCAAGCGGCTGCAGGACAATGCCGGGCTGACGTTTGGGGTGGAAGGCTAAGGCGCTCCCTTCGCCTCTCCCCGCTTGCGGGGAGAGGCCGGATTGCGCAGCAATCCGGGTGAGGGGGACTCTCCGCGAGTCCAACTCTCATCGTCTCCGCGGAAGCGGCCCCTCACCCCGACCCACTCCCCGTAAGAACGGGGAGAGGGAGAGAGATCACGCCGCCCTTGCATCATACGCGTACATGAAGTCCATGCCCTTGGCGCCCAGCGGCAGCAGCCATTTCAGCACCTGATTGCGCATCCAGGCGCCGGTGGCGCTGAACTCGCGCTTGTTGTTGCCGTTGCGGCGGGCGATCGCGACGATCTTCTCGGTGCGCGGGCGGCGCTCGGCCTCGAAGGCCTGGAAGGTGGCGCCGAGTTCCTGGCCCTCCTGCATCAGCCGCGCGAAGCGCAACGCGTCCTCCAGCGCCAGCGAGGCGCCCTGGCCGGCATGGGGGCTGGTCGCGTGCGCGGCATCGCCGATCAGAAGCGAACGCTTGCGCGACCAGGTCGGCAGGGTCGCGACGTCGAGCGTGTCGGTGACCACGATGTTCTCGGCCGCTTCGATGATGGCGGGGATCGGATCATGCCAGCCGTGATGGAAGCTGTGCAGATGCTGCTTCAGCGTCGCATGGTCGAGCGCGCGGAACGTCGCCGCGTCCATGCCGTGCGCCGGCTGCGTGCTCCACCACATCACGCCGTCTTTCGGATCGGAGCTGCAATAGCCGTAGCCGAAGAAGCCGCTCTGTCCGAAGGTCGTTTCGACGTGCTGGCCGATGGATCTGCCGTCGAGCACGGCGTGCGGCACGAAGCCGCCGAAGCCGATCAGGCCGGTGTCGAACGGCTGCGGGCCGTCGGGCACGACCTGGCGGCGCACGACCGAGTGCACGCCGTCGGCGCCGATCAGGAAGTCGCCTTCGGCGGTGGTGCCGTCGGCGAAGTAGGCGATGATCGGCTGGTCGCCGCGATCCTCGATCTTGATCAGGCGCTTCGCGAAATAGAGCGAGACAGAGGCGCACCAGGCCTTGTCGATCAGGATCTCGTTCAGCGTGGCGCGCGCGATGTTGACGGCCGGCTGGCCGAAGCGCCGCGCCAGGTCGCGGTTGATCGAGCCGAGCTTCTTGCCGCCCTGCGAATAGAAGTCGAAGGCTTCCGCGACCGAGCCGCGGCTGATCAGCTGCTTCGCCAGCCCGATCTCGTCCATCACATGCATGCCGTTCGGTGCGATCTGCAAGCCGCCGCCGATTCCTTTCGAATAGGGCCAGGCCTCGTAGATCGCGGATTCGATGCCGGCGCGGCGCAGCAGGATCGCGGCGACGGGGCCGGCGATGCCGGCGCCGATGATCAGCGCCTTGCGGGGACGGTGGGCCATGGCTTGCTCCCGACGTTTCCGTGGTGCTAGGAGAAATTACGGTCACTAATTATCTTAGCGACTAAGATATATATTGCCTAAGAGATGAGGTGGGCCTTGTCAAGGACGAAGGCGCGCGCTGCGCTGCTGCAGGAGCTCGAGGACGCCATGCGCAGGTCCTCCGCGCAGGGCGTGCTCTACGGCCAGACCGTCGCCAACGTTGCCGGAATTGCCAATTCCGACCTCGAATGCATGGACATCCTGTATCTCGAGGGCCGCGTCACGGCAGGGCGGCTCGCCGAGGTCACCGGCCTGACCACCGGTGCCATCACCGGTGTTGTCGACCGGCTCGAAAAGGCGGGCCTGGTGCGGCGCGAAAGAGACGAGAAGGATCGTCGCAAGGTCTTCATCGCGGTCGTGCCGGAGGCGATCGCCGGCCTCGGCCAGTATTACGTGCCGATGCAGCAGGCGATGGAGAACGTCTGCAGCGGCTATTCCGACGAGGAATTGCGGCTGCTGCTTCGCTTCTCCAATGAAGCATACAAGGGCACGCTCGCGGCGACCGAGGCCCTGAAAGCTCTGCTCGACACGCCGCCGGAAAAGCGGCCGGATCTCAAGCTGAAGAAGCGTCCTCGCCGGACCTGAGCTTGTAGGCTTGCGCGGCTGCGATCATCCCCCACACTGCGCCCAGCATCATCCAGAAGTGCCGCCAGTGGTCGGTGTCGATCACGAAGCTTTCGCCGACGGTGCCGAGGAAGGCGGAAAAGACCGCGAGGTAGGCGCGCTGCCACGGCACACGGATGAAGACGTGGCGGAAACCCATGATGACGGTGGTGAACACCAGCGCGGGATAGCACACGCCGGAGAGCCAGCCGCCGGACATGAAGGCGTTGAGGTAGGAATTGTGGGTGTCCTCGGGGAAGTAGCGGTTGAATTGCAATGGACCGATGCCGAACGGCAGATCGAGCGCCATCTCCGCACCCAGGATGTGCCGGCCGAACCGGCCGAAGCGGCCTTCGTCATAGCTCTGGCCGAAGCTCGCGCGCTGCTTGAACATCTCCGCCGTGGAATCGAGCGACAGCAGCACGGCGATCAGCGCGAGGCCGAGCACCGCGGCAACGACCGCCATGATGACGATGCGCGAACGTTGCGCATTGGTGCGGCTGGTCAGCACCATCAGCGCCAGCATGAAGGCGGAGGTCAGCACCAGGCCGCCCCAGGCCGCACGCGAGAAGGCGAGCAGGATCGCCAGTGACATGATGCCGAAGGCGATGACGTTGCGGAATGCCTTGGCCAGTTTATCGGAGACCACGCTCTGAAGCGCGAACAGCGCCGGCAGGATCAGGTAGGCGCCGAGCACGTTCGGGTCCTTGAAGGTGCCGCGCGCGCGGCCGTAGAGCGTCAAGAGGTCGTTGCCGCCGGGAACCAGGTGGAAGTAGCCGGCGATCGCCAGCAGCGAGGCAATCATCGCGCCGACCACGAGGCCGCGGCGCAGCATGTCGAGCCGGGCCTCGGTGTCCTCGGAGATGACCATGGCGAAGAACACCACGGTCACCGCCATGTACCAGGAGGTCGCGATCCAGCTCACCACCTCCGTCCGCTCGTACAGCGGAATCGCGCTGATGGTGTAGCCGACATTGAGCAGGATCAGCATCAACAGCAGCGGCATCAGCACGAGCCGCAGGCGCAGGCCGGTGGCGAAAAAGATGACGGTCGCGAGCAGCGTCGCGATCTCGTAAGGGCTCGGTTCGATGAAGACGATGGCGCCAGAGGCGCCGACCAGCCACACCAGCGCGCGCTGCAACGCCAGCACGCCGGGCGCGGCCGTTGCGGCTGCGTTCACTCCACCGGCTGTCGCCGCATACGCCATCACACGCTCATACGCTTACGCAACTCATGCGCCACAACACAGCCGTCATCGCCCGGCTTGACCGGGCGATCCAGTACTCCGCGGCGCCTATCGTGGAAACCACTGGCGCTACGGAGTACTGGATGCCCCGCCTACGCGGGGCATGACAGAGAAACTCAATACGCGTTCTCGTTCTTGGTCAGCAGCGAGACCGGCGTCTTCAGGAGAATGACGAGGTCGAACAGCACCGACCAGTTCTCGATGTAATAGAGGTCGAACTCGACGCGCTTCTGGATCTTCTCTTCGTTGTCGATCTCGCCGCGCCAGCCGTTGATCTGGGCCCAACCGGTGATGCCCGGCTTGACGCGGTGGCGGGCGAAATAGCCGTCCACGGCTTCGTCGAACAGCCGGCTCTGCAGCTTGCCCTGCACCGCATGCGGGCGCGGGCCGACCAGCGACAGATTGCCTGAAAACACCACGTTGAAGAGCTGCGGCAGCTCGTCCAGGCTGGTCTTGCGGATGAAGCGGCCGACGCGGGTGACGCGCGGATCGTTCTTGGTCACCACCTTCGAGGCGGTCGGGTCGGCCTGATGGTGGTACATCGAGCGGAACTTGTAGACGTCGATGCGCTCGTTGTTGAAGCCGAACCGCTTCTGTCGGAACAGCACCGGGCCGGGGCTGTCGAGCTTCACGGCGAGCGCAACCAACGCCATCACCGGCAGGGCTGCGAGCAGCGCAAGGCTGCCGACGATACGGTCGAACAGCCATTTCATCACCAGGTCCCAATCGGTGATCGGCGCCTCGAACACGTCGAGCGTCGGCACCTCGCCGAGATAGGAATAGGAGCGGGGCCGGAAGCGCAGCTTGTTGGTGTGCGCGGAGAGGCGGATGTCGACCGGCAGCACCCAGAGCTTCTTCAGCATCTCCAGGATGCGCGTCTCCGCCGAGATCGGCAGCGCGAACAGCACGAGGTCGACGCGGGTGCGGCGGGCGAACTCGACGATGTCGTCGACCTTGCCGAGCTTGCGCGCGCCGGCGCAGGTGTCGAGCGCGCGGCTGTCGTTGCGGTCGTCGAACACGCCGAGCACGTGGATGTCGGAATCCTCCTGCGCCTTCAGCGCCTCGACCAGCTGCTCGCCATTGCTGTCGGAGCCGACGATGATGGTGCGGCGGTCGAGCCGGCCCTGGCGCGCCCAGCCGCGCACCAGCTGGCGCAGCACCAGCCGCGAGGCCATCAGCGCCGCGAGCCCGAGGACATAGAAGGCGGCAAGCCATAGCCGCGACACCTCGCTGCCGAACTTGGCGAAGAACGAGATGCCGATGAACAGCAGGAAGACGAACGACCAGGACGAGATCATCCGTGTCATCTGCCGCAGCTGCCCGCGGAATAGCTGAACCTGGTAGATATCGGCGGCCTGGAAGCAGACGACGGCGGCGATGGCGACGGCGACGACCTGCGCGGGATAGACCCAGCTGAAGACGCCGGCGAGCGGCAGGACGTAGCCGAGATAGAGCGCGATGCCGACGAAGCTCAGCAGCGCGAAGTCGGCGAGGCGAACGAAGCCCGCGATCACGATCGGCGAATAGGCGCGGGCGACCTTCTGGTTGACGACTTCGAGTGCGGCGGGCGACAGCCGGCGCCGGCGCTCGACGAAAGGCTGGTCAGCGGGCTTCGCTGCGGCGCTGGTCGCGGCGTCGAGCATCGAGCGTGCGTTGAGCGGTTCCACGGGCGTCCACGTCCATTCCAGAACCCGCGGCGCGGCCTTGCGCGCCCGGGCAAGCATCCCCTGGCGCTTCGATTATCGGACAAATCGGAAGATTTTCTAAAGCAGGATTAAGGATGGTTAATGATTGGCAAATGCGTCGCGATAGCCGGCGAGTACGCCCTCGACCATTGCGGCTTGCGAGAAATGCGCGGAGATGCGCTGGCGCAAGGAGAGTGCGCGTTGCGCGGTCGTTTGCGGATCGTCCAACGCTGCGGCGATCGCCTCCGCCATGGCCTCGGGATCGCTGGGCGCGAACAGCGCGGGGCTGTCGACGCCCAAGATCTCGGGGATGCCGCCGATCTTGGATGCGATCATAGGAATGCCCGCGGCACCGGCCTCGATCACGACGTAAGGCATGGAATCGCCGCGCGAGGGGACGACGAGCAGCCGCCCCTTGGAGAAGCCGTAGCGCGCCTTGACGTGACCGATGAAGCGGATGGCGTTCGCGAGGCCAAGCCGCTCGACCTGCGCCTTCAGCGCGGCCGTCTCCTCGCCGTCGCCGCCGAGCGTGAGCGTGACCTTCTTGCCGCCCTCGTGCAAGCGCGCCACGGCATCGACCAGCAGGTCGGCGCCCTTGATGTGCCTGAACTCGCCGACATAGCAGAGGTCGGTCGCATCCTCGGCGGTGATGACCGGCTCGAATTCCTCCGGCGTCACGCCATTGAAAACGCAATGCACCACGCCCTTCGGCGTGCCGACGATGCGTTGATAGGTGTCGCGGGCAAAGGCGCTCTCGAACAGGAACAGGTCCGTCGAGTCCATCAGCGTGCGTTCGAGCCGCGCGTAGAATTCGCCTTTGAAGGTGTTGAGCGGATAATGCAGCGAGCCGCCATGCGGGGTGTAGATCCGGATCGTGTCGTCCGAGCGCCGCCGCATGCGGATGAAGGCACCGGCCTTGGCGCCGTGGCCGTGCAGCACGTCGGGCTTGAGCGTGGCGATGAGCCGCCGCATGCGGAGCCATACCATGACGTCATCGGGCGACGGCTCGCGGCGGATCGCCATGCGGTGGACGCCGAGCTTCAGGCGCGGCGCAAGCTCGGTCAGCGCCTTGTCGGCGCGCTCGCCGCCGGTGAGGCTGTCGGCGAGGATGCCGACATGATGGCCGCGGTCAACCTGGCCGTTGGCGACGTCGAGGATGTGGCGGAAGATGCCGCCGACCGGAGCGCGCACGGCGTGAAGGATGCGAAGCGGCCGGTCGGGAGAGGGGGGCATGATCAAAACCAGCTCGACGGCGACTTGCCGAACAATTCTCACGAAATAATCGAGATGGATTAAGGGGCCTCGTGGTTAACAAACGGTGACGGGTCGACGTGCACAAGGCGCGGGTCGTCACGATTAACCCAGCGGCAACCTTAATGGAGTGTAATCGCCCCGGTTGAGGTAGAGTCGCAGTGTTGCCCTGCGGGAGTGTTCGATGCGTTTAGCGTTCTGGCGTGCCGGCAAGGACAAGGCTGTGATCGCGCGGGCCGTCGCGAAGTCCAAAGGCGAAGCTGCGCCCAAGAGCGAAACGAAGGCCGAAAAGCGCGAAGCGGAAGCCGAAAAGATCGAAGCCAAGGTTGAGGCCAAGATCGAAGCGAAGCCCGAAGCGAAGCCCGCGCCCGTCATCGCCAAGCCTGGGCTGGTCGAATCCGGCGACATCGACCTGCACGCGCTCGGTGCGGCCCTGGCGCGCAAGCGCGGCTGGGTCATCGTGCCGACGGTGCTGGCGCTCGTTGCCTCGCTCGCCATCGTCAATCTCGTCACGCCGCGCTACAAATCTGAAACCCGGATTCTGATCGACGGCCGCGAGAACGTGTTCCTGCGTCCGAACAGCGACCGCACCGAGGAGCGGCAGGCGCTCGATGCCGAGGCCGTCACCAGCCAGGTGCAACTGGTGCTGTCGCGCGATCTGGCGCGCGAGATCATCAAGAAGAACAAGCTCGCCGAGCGCCCCGAATTCGATCCGGTGCTGCAGGGCATCTCGCCGCTGAAGTCGCTTGCCGCGTTGATCGGTATCGTCCGCGATCCGTTCGCGATGACGCCGGAAGAGCGCGTGCTCGATTCCTATTACGAGCGACTTTCGGCCTACGCCGTCGACAAGTCGCGCGTGATCGTGGTCGAATTCCAGTCCGCCGATCCCGAGCTCGCCGCGCGCGTCGCCAACTCGATCGCCGACGGCTATCTCGTGCTGCAGCAGGCCGCGCGCCAGGAGCAGGCCAAGAACGCCAGCCAATGGCTGGCCGGCGAGATCGAGAGTTTGCGCAAGAAGGTCTCGGACGCCGAAGCCAGGGTCGAGGACTTCCGTTCCAAGTCCAGCCTGTTCGTCGGAACCAACAACACCACGCTGTCAAACCAGCAGATGGGCGAGGTCAATACCCAGCTCAACAATGCGCGCTCGATGAAGGCGGATGCGGAATCCAAGGCACGGCTGATCAAGGAGATGCTCCAGAGCGGCAAGCCGATCGAGGCATCCGAGGTCGTGAACTCCGAATTGATGCGCCGGCTGTCGGAGCAGAGGGTCACGCTGCGCGCCCAGCTCGCCGAGCAATCGTCGACGCTGCTCGGCAATCATCCCCGGATCAAGGAGCTGAAAGCGCAGCTCGGCGACCTCGACAATCAGATCCGCGATGAAGCCGCCAAGATCTCGCGCTCGCTCGAGAACGACGCCCGCATCGCCAGCGGCCGGGTCGATGGCCTCACCGTGAGCCTCGAGCAGCTCAAGAAGCAGGCGGCCTCCACCAACGGCCAGGACGTCCAGCTCCGCGCGCTGGAGCGGGAAGCCAAGGCGCAGCGCGATCTGCTCGAGACCTATCTTGCCAAGTACCGCGAGGCCAACACCCGCGAGACCATCGACACCGCGCCGACCGACGGCCGCATCATCTCGCGTGCCATCGTCTCGAACACGCCGGCCTATCCGAAGAAGCTGCCGATCGTGCTGATCGCGACGATCGCAACGCTGCTGCTCTCGTCCGGTGTCGTCGTCACCGGCGAGCTGCTGCGCCAGACCGCGCCGCTGGCGGCAATGGGCCTTGCGCAGGCGCCGGTGCGCCAGGAGCCGCTGGTCGTTCAGCGCGCCATCGAGCCCGCGGTCGACAGGGGCAGCGAACCCATGTTGGATCCGGTGTTGGCGGAGCCCGCGCCGCTGCAGCCGGAGATGACGGCCGATTTGGATACGAGCGAATTCGCCGAGATCGAACGTCTGGCCGACGAACTGCGTGCCGCAGGCACTGCGGCCAAGAAGGTCACGGTGCTCGGCACGGCGCCCGGCGAAGCCATCACGCTGTCGACGCTGACGCTGGCGCGGAATCTGGCGCGCGATGCACGCGTCGTCGTGGTCGATCTCGCCGCGTCCTCGCCGACCATTGCCGCAGTCTCCGCCGATGCGCAGGCTCCCGGCCTTGCCGAGCTGATGCAGGGCGAGGCCTCGTTCGCGCAAGTCATCACACGGGACAAGCTGTCGCGGCTGCATCTGGTGATGGCCGGCCGTCCCGGCTTCGACCGCAGCCTGCTGCAGTCGCCGCGCGTCGCACTCGCGATCGACGCGCTGCTGCGCGCTTACGACCACGTGCTGATCGATGCCGGCAGCGCCTCCGACCTTCCGGCCGAGCTGCTCACCGCGCATGCCCGCGCCGTCGTGGTGCCCGACGCCGCGATGGCAGCGGATGCGCGCGCGCAGATGTGCGAGCAGCT
Source organism: Bradyrhizobium sp. NBAIM18 (assembly GCF_020193825.1). Lineage (NCBI taxonomy): Bacteria > Pseudomonadati > Pseudomonadota > Alphaproteobacteria > Hyphomicrobiales > Nitrobacteraceae > Bradyrhizobium > Bradyrhizobium sp. NBAIM18. The sequence goes on along the minus strand of NZ_JADYVO010000007.1, from coordinate 347,521 downwards.
TAGAGCCGTCGGCTTCAGCGCGGTGGCGATGCTGAGCAAGCCGGTGCAGCCGTCCGATGCCGCCGAGACGCCGCGCGTGGTGGCGGCGTAGGCGAGGGCGCTCGCCGTCGATTTTCTTCAGTTTCCGCGCGGTCTCTCTCTCACCCTCCCCTGGTGGGAGAGGGTCGATCGCGCGCAGCGCGAGCGGGGTGGGGTGATCTCTCCACTCGGGCACCTGTTGGATGTGGAGAGACCGTCACCCCGTCTCACATTACGCTGCGCTCCATGTGAGCCGACCCGCGGGCGAGCTACGCTCGTCCCGGACCCCTCCAGGGGAGGGTAAGGGGCAGTTTCACAAGTGGAGAGAGCGAGAGGGTCCAGCGTCTACCCGAACGCCTGCCGCAGCCGGCGGGCCATGTCGAACAGCATCTGATTCTGCTTCACCAGCCGCTTGCCGTGGCTGAGCGAGGACATCGCCATGGCCGCAAGCTTGCCGCGCGAGGTCAGGGGGACGAAGCTGTCGAAGATCGCCTCGTCGTCCTTGCAGAACATCCGCTTGTAATCGTCCGAGCCGATGCCGAGGTCGAGCGAGCGGTAGCCGCGTTCGCCATAGCGGTCGATGATGTAGCGCATCAGGATCAGGCCGGGGCTGTAGCGGGCGTGCTCGGACATCGTGTAGGTGTTGAACATCATCGAGAAGCGCTCGCCGTCGGCGACGCCGGCGAAGATCGCGATCACCTCCTCGTCGCATTCCAGCGCATGGATGTCGATGACATGACCTTCGCCGCGTGGCGCGAGGCAGGCGCTGCGGACGAACCGCTCGACGCCGGGTTCGGCGAAGACGTTCGGCAGCTTCTGCTCCGCCATCCGCGCCGGCTTGACGCGGAAGAACCAATCCAGCAGGCGAATGATGTCTGCGTCCGACGTCGCCAGGTGATAACGGTAGCCGGCGAGGGACTGAAGCTTCTTTTCCTTGCTCTTGAGGCGGCGGCGGAGGGAATTGCCGATGCGCGATGCCGGCGGGCCGCCCGGCTCCATCGCCAGTCGCGGGCAGCCGTTGATCGCGCGCTGCCGCGGCAGGGCTGCAAACGGGTTCTGCTGGTCGTGCCAGCGCTCGGGCTGCTGTGTCAGCGCGAGCACGTCGACGTGCTCGCCGAGCGGCGCAAGCAGTGCATCGAGATCGGCGCTGGCGGCCTCTGCTGCGAACTCGGCGTTCCACAGGCCCATGTTGAAGGTGGTGTGCTTGCCGCCCATGAAGCCGGCGGTGCGCACGCCGTGGCCCTGCCGCAGCGAGAGCGGCAGCAGCAGGAGCGGGCGGCGATCGGCGTCGCGGGCGATCACGATGAACGGCAGGGCACCTTCACGGGCGCCGACCAGCCGCTGCCAGGGGTCGAGCAGGTCGAAGCGCTGGTAGGGCGTGAAAAGATGGCCACTGGCCTCGAAGCCGCGCCAGACCGCCTCGGCCTCGGCGAGATCGGTGACGATGTCGACCTGTGCGATACGGCTCGCTCTCGACCGCGCTGGCGCTTCTGCCGTCCGGCTTTGCATCGCCGCAGCCATGGTCATTCGCGAAACCTGTCGAGAAATCGAAAATACGTATTTCGGCCCGTGGCCGACCTTTGCAAACAAAGGTCAACAAAGGGTAATGACTTGGGCGAGGGAACTGACCGCCGGCGCGCGCGAAGGGTGGGATTTTGGCTTCCGACGACAGATGGCTGGAACGGCTGCGCCTCGAGCTGGCCTGGTTCACCGGCCAGGCCATGCTGCGCAGTCGCGGTGCCGGCGCCATCCTGCGTTTCCGCTACGTGCGGCCTCGGCGGCGCGGATTTCAGCCGCTGCGCGAGCACGAGATCACGCCGCAATTCCTCGATCGCGCCATCCGCGCGCTGAAGCGGTGGAACTACGATTTTCTCGGCATGGACGAGGTCTGCCGGCGCGCGGTGATGCTGCCGGAGAAGCGTCGCTTCGTGGCGCTGACCTTCGATGGCGCCGGCAAGGATCTCATCACCTACGCCTATCCGGTGCTGGCGCGTCACGCGGTGCCTTTTACGATCTATGTGCCGACCGCTTTTCCCGACGGCGTCGGCGAGGCCTGGTGGATCGGGCTGGAGCAGGTGATCGCGCGCGAGAGCCGCATCGACCTGATGATGGGCGACCAGGAGCAGCGCTTCACGGTCGCCGACAAGGCCGGGAAGCAGGCGCTGTTCTCGCATCTGGAGAGCTGGCTGCGCTCGCTGCCGCCGGCGGATCTGTCGGCCGTGATCGCCGATCTCTGTACGCGCTACCGGATCGACCTCGCCGCGCTCTCGCGCGAGGCGTCGATGGATTGGGAGGATCTCGCCAGGCTCGCCGGCGATCCGCTCGTGACGATCGGCAGCGCAACGGTGAACTATCCGATGCTGGCCAACATGAAGGACGCGGCCGCACTGCGCGAGATGACGATGGGCAAGGCCGTGGCGGAATCGGCTTTCAACCGCGAGATCAGGCATTTCGCCTATCCGTTCGGCGACCGCGCTTCGTTCCGGCGCAGCCACGTCGTGATGGCGGAGCAGGCGGGCTTCGCCAGCGCGGCCTCGACGATCCCGGGCATCGTGGAGGCGGAGGGACGGACGAACTTGCGCGCGCTGCCGCGGATCTCCTGGGACGGGCGGGTGCGCTCGCTGCGGATGCTGCGCGTGCTGGTGTCGGGCGCCGCTTTTGCGCCGGTGCGGCCGACCGGGAGCGCTACGAGCCAGACCTGAGGCGATCGGGCCGCTGCATCCAGCTCACGATCGGCATCGCCGGCAGCACCCAGCCCATGCCGACCACGACGTAGTAGATCGCCTGCCGCCAGCCGGATTCGGCGATCCACGGCATCTGCGCCGCCGCCATGCCGAGCAGGGCCCAAACGGTGGCCAGCACCAGGAGCAGGATGGCGCCGAGGAACTTGCGGGTGCGGATCGTCATGGCGGGAACTTTAAGGCTTTCGCGTTACTTGCGCTGCGGGAGCGGGGGACTATAAGGGGCACTCAACCGGGTTCAAGTCTCTTCGCCACAGGCTTGGTTTTGTCCTTGAAATGACGACGAATTCCGCCCCATCCGAGCCGCATCGCGCCGTGCGCTGGTGGCTGATCTGTGTGGCCGCGCTGATCGCACTGATGGTGCTGGTTGGCGGTGCGACACGGCTGACGGAATCGGGCCTGTCGATCGTCGAATGGAAGCCGGTCACGGGCAGTGTTCCGCCGCTGTCGGAAGCGGCATGGGCCGAGGCGTTCGAGGCCTACAAGAAGATCCCGCAATATCGCGAGCTCAATTCAGGCATGAGCCTGTCCGAGTTCAAGACGATCTTCTGGTGGGAATGGAGCCACCGGCTGCTCGGCCGCTTCATCGGCGTCGCCTATCTCCTGCCGTTTCTGTACTTCCTATGGCGCGGCGGACTGTCGGGTGAGCTGAAGCGCAGGCTGTGGCTGCTGTTCGCGCTCGGCGGCCTCCAGGGGGCGGTCGGCTGGTGGATGGTGGCCTCGGGCCTGACGGAACGCACCGAGGTGTCGCAATATCGGCTGGCGACGCATCTTTCGCTCGCGCTCCTGATTTTCGCCGGGATCGTCTGGGCGGTGCGGCGGCTCGAGCAGCGGCCGCAGATCGCGGCGCCGGCTCGGCTGCGGTTCACGAGCGCGCTGCTGCTCGCGGTGACCTTCGTGCAGATCTATTTCGGTGCGCTGGTCGCTGGCTTGCGTGCCGGGCGGGCCTACAACACCTGGCCTGAGATCGATGGGGCGCTCATCCCCTCGGCGGAACGGCTGTGGTTCGAGACACCGTGGTGGCGCAACATGTTCGACAATGTGCTGACGGTGCAGTTCGAGCATCGCATGACCGCCTACGTGTTGATCGTGCTGGCGCTGCTGCATGCGATCGACGCGGTGCGCTCGCGTGCAGGTGCGGCCGCGAGCGGCGCGTTGTGGCTGTTCGCGGCGGTGAGCGTGCAGGCGGTGCTTGGCATCCTCACGCTGCTCAACCAGGTGCCGATCGATCTCGCGCTGACCCACCAGGCGGTTGCGATCGTGGTGTTGACGCTGGCAGTGATGCAGGTGGAGCGGCTGGCGTCACGGCAGTCTGTGCAGGCGCAGCCGCGCGCGGTCCCCGTGGGTCAGCCCGGCTGATCACCATCAGCCCGGCTGATCAGCAATAGCCGTAGACGCCGCACGCATAGGGCAGGCGCCAGAAATAATCGACCTGTTTCCCGCCGTAATAGGCGCCCTGATAATCGTAGCTCCAGGGGCGGCCGTAATAGCCAGGCAAGGTGTGGGAGCCCGGCAGCAGCGGCGTGCCCGGCAGGTTGCGGATGTAGCTGCCGATGCCGTAGGCCGGCGAGATCAGCGCATCCGGATCGGTTTCGACATAGACCTGAGGTGGGTCCTGCGGCGGCCCGGCCGCGCGCCGCTTCGGCGTCGCCGGCAGATCGGCGGCAATGGCCGCCGAGGCCGTCAGCATCACAGCCAGAGCGGGCACCATCCAGCGCAGCATCGTCGGCTCCGAATCAAAGGGGCGATCCAAGCACGATGTATGAGGCAGATATGGTTAATGAGGATTAACCGACGGCGGCCAAAACGGCCGCCGTCGTTCCCAGGCGCTACGCCCCCAGCGCCTGTTCCAGATCCGCGATCAGGTCTTCCTTGTCCTCGATACCGACCGAGATCCGGACCACGTCCGGGCCGGCGCCGGACTTGATCTTGGCGGCGTCGTCGAGCTGGCTGTGCGTGGTCGAGGCCGGATGGATCACCAGCGAGCGGGTGTCGCCGACATTGGCGAGGTGCGAGAACAGCTGCAGCTTCGACACCAGGCTGACTCCGGCGTCATAGCCGCCCTTCAGGCTGAAGGTGAACACCGCGCCGGCGCCCTTTGGTGCGTATTTGCGCGCGAGCTGATTGTACTTGTCGCTCGGCAGCCCGGCATAGCTCACCGAGGCCACCGCCGGATGTCCCGCGAGGTATTCGGCAACGGCTTTGGCATTGTCGCAGTGCTTCTGCATGCGCAGCGGCAGCGTCTCGATGCCGGTCAGGATCATGAAGGCGTTGAACGGCGACAACGCCGGGCCGAGGTCGCGCAGGCCGAGCACGCGGCAGGCGATTGCGAAGGCGAAATTGCCAAACGTCTCCTGCAGCCGGATGCCGTGATATTCGGGGCGCGGTTCCGACAGCATCGGATATTTGCCCCCCGTGGACCAGTCGAAGGTGCCGGCATCGACGATGATGCCGCCGAGGGAATTGCCGTGGCCGCCCAGGAATTTCGTCAGCGAGTGCACGACGATGTCAGCGCCATGATCGATCGGACGGATCAGATAGGGCGAGGCTAGCGTGTTGTCGACGATCAGCGGCACGCCCGCCTTGCGCGCCACGGTCGAGATCGCCTCGATGTCGGTGATGCTGCCGGCGGGGTTGGCGATGGACTCGATGAAGATCGCTTTCGTGCGCGGCGTCACCGCACGCTCGAAGCTCGCGATATCGTCGGGATCGGCCCACACCACGTTCCAGCCAAAGCTCTTGAAGGCGTGCGTGAACTGGTTGATCGAGCCGCCATAGAGCTTTCGCGCGGCGATGAATTCGTCGCCGGGTTGAAGCAGCTGCTGCAGCACCACGACCTGCGCGGCATGGCCGGAAGCGACCGCGAGCGCGGCCGTGCCGCCTTCGAGCGCGGCGACGCGCTCTTCCAGCACCGCATTGGTAGGATTACCGATGCGGGTATAGATGTTGCCGAACGCCTGCAGGCCGAACAGCGAGGCGGCGTGATCGGCATCGTTGAAGACGAAAGAGGTCGTTTGATAAATCGGAGTCGCGCGCGCGCCGGTGGTGGGGTCGGGCTGTGCACCGGCATGCACGGCGAGCGTTGAAAATCCCGGAAGGCGATCGCTCATTTGGGCGTCCTGTTCTTGTGGCCTGAAATTCGCGCGGCATGCTGATCGGCGCCGTGCCCGCCGTCAAGGCGCGGCGTCACATCGGAATCATTTTGGGAACGATCGTGCTGCGCATTGTCGCGTTTGCGAAACGAAGCCTTCGCAATCGCGTCAGCTTTGCTCGCTCTTGTTCTTCGCAGCGCGATCCGATGCGGCGGTGTCGCCACCGCCGACACTCATCCGATTGAGGGACAGCCTCATGCCCTGCGTCGGCGCCGGCGCGCGCTTGGAGCTGAGCGTGCGCGAATTCACGCCCATCCAGGAGATTTCTGACGACAGGCGGCCATATTCGATCTTGGGGCAGCGGTTCATGACCACCTTGATCCCGACTGATTCCGCTTTCGCGGCCGCCGCATCGTCGCGCGCGCCGAGCTGCATCCAGATCACCTTCGGCAGCGGGTCGAGCGTGAGCGCCTCCTCGACGACGGGCATGATGTGGCTGGAGTTGCGGAAGATGTCGACCATGTCGACGGGGCGGCCGATATCCGACAGTGATGCGACGAACGGCTTTCCGAGCAGCTCCTTGCCGACATGGCCGGGATTGACCGGGATCATGTCGTAGCCGCGCTGCATCAGGTATTTGAACGCGAAATAGCTCGGCCGCACATTGACCGGCGAGGCCCCGACCATCGCGATGGATTTCACGCTGTTGAGGATGCCGCGGATGTAATTGTCGGGATAGGCGTCGTGGTTCATTGGTCGTTCTTCTTTCTTGTCATTGCGAGGAGCAAAGCGACGAAGCAATCCAGGCTGTTTCCGCGGAGGGATTCCTGGATTGCTTCGCTTCGCTCGCAATGACGAATTTCATTCATCCCGCCATGTCGGCGCGCGCTTCTCGATGAAGGCGCCGATGCCTTCCTCGGCGTCGCGCGCCATCATGTTCTCGGTCATCACCTCTGCGGCATAGCGATAGGCGTCTGCAAGGCTCATCTCGGCCTGGCGGTAGAAGGCCTCCTTGCCGAGCTTGATCGTGTAGGCGGATTTCAACGCGACCTGTTGCGCGAGCTCGATCGCGGCGCCGAGTTCGGTGCCGGCGGGAACGACACGGTTGACGAGCCCGATCTCGCGGGCGCGGTCGGCCGTGACAGGCTCGCCCGTCAGCAGCATCTCCATGGCCTGCTTGCGCGGGACGTTGCGCGACAGCGCCACCATCGGGGTCGAGCAGAACAGGCCGATATCGACGCCGGGTGTAGCGAACTTCGCCTCGTGCGATGCGATCGCAAGATCGCAGCTGGCGACGAGCTGGCAGCCGGCAGCGGTCGCGATGCCCTGGACGGCCGCGACCACGGGCTTCGGCAGATGCACGACGGCCTGCATCATGGCGCTGCAGGCCGTCATGATCTGCGCAAAATAAGCCCGACCCCGATCCGGATCGGTGCGGCGCGCGGTCAGTTCCTTTATGTCGTGGCCGGCGGAAAAAGCGGGGCCGTTGGCCGCGATGACGGCCGCGCGGATGTGCTTGTCTTCCGCGATCGCGTTGAGGCTCGCATGCAGCTGTCCGATCATCGCCTCGGAAAGGCTGTTGCGCGCGGCTGGTCGGTTCAGCGTGAGCACGGCGACGCTGCCGACGATCTCGCGCAGCAGGATCGGCGGTTGCGGGGTGGGGGCGCGGGCGGCCTGAACGGACATCGAAGCGTTTCCGTTGGATTATTGCATTTGAATGACGCAGCTAACTTAATGTAACAGGGCAAGTGAAGCGAGGGTGGGAACAGCATGGCGGCAGCGAAAATGAGCGTGGCGGAGCTCGAGCGGTTCCTCCGCCACGAGTTTCCCCAGGCCTTCAGCGGCGACGACATCACGATCGAAAGCGCGGACGGACAGACCTGCCTTCTGCGGCAGCGCTACAGCGAAAAGATGCTGCGACCGGGCGGCACCGTGTCCGGCCCGACGCTGATGGCCTTGGCCGATTTCGCCATGTACGTGGTGCTGCTGTCTGCCATCGGGCCGATCGGGCTCGCCGTGACCACCAATCTCAACATCAACTTCCTGCGCAAGGGCCAGCCCGGCCAGGACGTGCTGGCCGAGGCCCGGCTGCTCAAGCTCGGCAAGCGCCTTGCGGTCGGGGAGGTGAACCTCTTGTCCGGGACCTCACCCGATCCGATCGCCCATGTCACCTCGACCTATTCCATTCCAAACGTTTGAGCTTTTTGCAGGTAATATGGCACCATATTTTTAAGTTATTGAGTTTGCTTAGCTATTTTCGGCTCTAGGGCATTGACCGTTGCGCCGCTCTTCTCTAGAACCGCGCGCAGTCTGGTGCGGTGTTCGCGCCGATATCTCCCGTCCACGGAAACTCCGACAATGAAAACCTTTTCGGCAAAGCCGGCTGAGGTGACGAAGAAGTGGGTGCTGATCGACGCCAAGGGTCTGGTCGTCGGCCGCCTCGCCACCATCGTCGCCATGCGCCTGCGCGGCAAGCACCTCCCGACCTACACCCCGCACGTCGATTGCGGCGACAACGTCATCATCATCAACGCGCAGCATGCGGTCCTCACCGGTCGCAAGCGCGAGCAGAAGACCTACTACAAGCACACCGGCTATGTCGGCCACGTCAAGGAGCGCACCGCGCGCCAGATCCTCGAAGGCCGTCATCCCGAGCGCGTGCTCGAGAAGGCCGTCGAGCGCATGATCCCGCGTGGTCCGCTCGGCCGCGTGCAGATGGGTAACCTCCGTGTCTACGGCGGCGCCGATCATCCGCACGAGGCGCAGCAGCCCGAGAAGATCGATATCGCCAAGTTGAACCGCAAGAACACGAGGGCCGCATAACATGGCCGAATCCATTCAGTCGCTCGACCAGCTCTCGCAGCTCAAGACGGCGGCCGCGCCCGAGGCGCCCAAGCACGAGAAGAAGGTCGACAAGTTCAACCGCGCTTACGCCACCGGCAAGCGCAAGGACGCGGTCGCCCGCGTCTGGATCAAGCCAGGCGCCGGCAAGGTCACCGTCAACTCGCGCGAGGTCGAGGTCTATTTCGCCCGTCCCGTGCTGCGCATGATGATCGAGCAGCCGTTCTCCGTGGCCCAGCGTTCGGGCCAGTACGACGTGATCTGCACCGTCGCCGGCGGCGGCCTGTCCGGCCAGGCCGGCGCGGTCCGTCACGGCATCTCCAAGGCGCTCACCTATTTCGAGCCGGAGCTGCGCTCCGTGCTCAAGAAGGGCGGCTTCCTCACCCGCGACTCGCGCGTGGTCGAGCGCAAGAAGTACGGTAAGGCCAAGGCCCGCCGGTCCTTCCAGTTCTCGAAGCGTTAATCGCTTTTGTCGCATTCGCCGCGAAAGCGGCTTCAATGAGATGCAAAAGGGCGCTGATTTCAGCGCCCTTTTTGTTGTTCGTTTGTATGCAAATTGATGGCGTGTTTCCCGAAAACTTAGGGACCGGCGAAAACCTGAATGGAACCCGCGAGACCTAGCGTCGCCTTCGGAAGGGCGCGCAAATCGGCTGGGCCGATCGCGTAACTGCTATGTTCTAGAGGGGGCCGACATGATGTCGCTCGATAGCATCACGCTCTATTTGGTCGCCACCATGGTCGCCGCACTGCTCGGCGCCATGATGGTGTTTTTCGGCAAGCAGGAGAACAGCCCGGCGCTGAAATGGTGGGGCACCGCCTATCTGCTCGGTGCCGCCTCCGTCGCGCTATGGACCGCGGCGGGCGACAGGCTGGGGCCGCACATTTACCTTGCACTGAACGCGGTCGGTTTCGTCGCCTGCGGCATGGTCTGGAACGCGGCGCGCGTCTTCCACGGCCGCAACCCGAACTGGCCGGGGCTCGTGCTCGGCGCGCTCGCCTGGGTCGCTGCTGCGACGCTGCTCGATCCCGCTTCATCGATGCTGCGCATGCTCGTCGGTGCCGGCATCGTCTCGGTGTACGCGGCGCTGACTGCGAGCGAGCTCTGGACCGAACGGCGCAAGAGCGTGCAACGGCGCTGGCCCGCCTTCGTGATGCCGGTGATGCACGGCTGCGTGTTGATGCTGCCGATCCTGATCGGCAGCTTCCTGCGCCCGCATGATGCCGGCTTCTCCTCGAGCATCTGGGTCACCGTGTTCGCGGTCGAGCTCATACTCTATGCCGTCGGTACCGTGTTCGTGATCTTCATGCTGGTGTCGGAACGCACCGTCACCGCGCACCGGACGGCGGCATCGACCGATCCCTTGACCGGCATGCTCAACCGGCGTGGCTTCTCGGAGGCTTGTGCGCGCGTGATCGAGCGCGAGGCCAAGGCCGGGCGGCCGGTGACCGTGATGATCTTCGACATCGACCATTTCAAATCGATCAACGACCGCTTCGGCCATCCCGCCGGCGACGAGATGCTGAAGCTGTTCTCCACCGTCGTGGTCACCAATTTGCGCATCTCCGACCTGTCGGGCCGCATCGGCGGCGAGGAGTTCGCCGCGCTATTGCCGTGCTCGCTGGAGGAGGGCGTGCTGGTCGCCGAGCGCGTGCGCGAGGCGTTCGAGACCTCCGGCGTCGTGGTCGACGAAGGCCCGGTCGACACCACCGTCAGCATCGGCGTTGCCGGAGGTCCGGCCGGCACCGAGCTGGAGGTGCTGCTGGCCTCGGCCGACACCGCGCTCTATCAGGCCAAGCGCGGCGGCCGCAACCGCGTCGAGGCGGCCGAGGAGCTGCCGCTGTCGCTGGAGAACTGGCGCCGCCAGAGCGCGGCGCGGACCGGCGCACCGCAGGCGCGCCCGGTCACCGCGTGAGAATGCGGGGCGGGCTTGCGGTAAATCTCTGTTTACCATTCGATCCCTACCATTGTGGTAATGGAATCAATCCGTCGACAGAATCCGCAAGCCGCCCTGATGTCGCTCGAAGCCGAGGCTGCCTCGGCCCGCAGCGGTTTCGCCTGTCTGTTCTCCACCGCGGACGAATACGAGACGGCGCTGATCACCGAGCGCCGCGCGCAAGGACGCTACACGCAGCAACGCAGCTACTGGCCGTTCGTGCTGTTCGCGGGTTGTGCGCTGATCGTCGCGGGCACGGTCCTGCTGTTCGCCTGACAGGCCTGCATTTCCAGACTGGGCAGGGCGCCGCTTCAGCGCCTTTTTCTTTGTCGCCATCTGCGGTAGACACGGCCATCAACAAAAGGGTGGAAAGCCGATGATCACCGAGATCGCGCAAATCGACGTCAAGCCGGGCAGCGAGAAGGATTTTGAGGCGGCCGTTGCCAAGGCCAAGGCTGCTTTCGGCCGCTCCAAGGGCTTTCACGGCTTCGAGCTGCACAAGTCGATCGAGAAGCCGCAGCGTTACCGGCTGATGGTGAAATGGGCGACGCTGGAGAACCACACCGTGGACTTCCGCGGCTCGGAGAATTTCACCGAATGGCGCGGCCTGGTCGGCCAGTATTTTGCCGCGCCTCCCGAGGTCGAGCACACTGAGACCGTGCTGACCACGGAATGAGTGTCAGGCCGCCTCCGCCAATGGCGGCGCCTCATACGTCTTGACATGGTCGATCATAACCTTGGCGATGGCGACCAGCGGGAGCGCCAGCGCCAGGCCCCAGATGCCGAACACGACACCGAGCAGGATCTGGAACGCGAACAGCGTGGCCGGCGGGATGTCGAGTGCCTGGCGCTGCAGGATCGGCGTCAGCACGTAGCTTTCCATGGCGTGCACGCCCATGAACAGCAGAAATGCCGACAAAGCGGGGATCCAGCCCGAGGCGAGGCTCGCCAGCACCACGATGACGCCGGCGATGATGGCTCCCACCGTGGGGATGAAGGCGAGCAGGCCCGCCTGGATCCCTAAGATGAACGCGCTAGGGATGCCGATGATGGCAAGTCCGATCCAGGTCACGGCACCGACCGCGATCATGACGATGATCTGGGCGATCAGCCAGCGCTCGAGCGTTTCAGCGATACGGTCGATGACGATGGCGACACGGGTACGGTGCCGCGCCGGCGCCAGGAACAGCAGGCCGTCATGATAGACCTTGGGCTGCGCGGCGAAGGCCAGGCCCAGGAACAGCACGATGAAGATGTTGCCCAAGCCGTGAATGGTGCCGAGCAGCAGCTTGAATGTCTGGCTCACGATCGCACCGCCGCTGGAGGCGAGCGTGCCGGCACTGGGCAGCGGAGCGCGCGAAGGCGTTGCCGGCGCGGGCATTACCTCCGAGGACGCGTTGGCGGCGGGGTCCGAGGCAGCGTTGCCGAGGTCGAAGAAGCTGGTGTCGATGCCGTGGCTCTCGAGCAGGGACCTGACATTGGTAATCTGCGACTTGATGGTCTTGCTCAGCAGCGAGGCCTGTTCGGCAATGGTGGCGCCGCCGAGATAGGCGACGCCCGCGAGCAGCAAAGCGAGCGCGACGCAGACGATCGCAAGCCGGATCGTGTGAGGCAGCTGGACCCGGCGGCCGAGCGCATTGACCAGAGCGTTGAGACCGAGGCCGAGCAGCATGCCGGTGAAGATCAGCAGCAGGGTGGCGGCAAAATACCAGGTGAAGGCGAGCAGCGCGGTGAACAGCACGACGCCGATGCCTCCGGCCGCAATCGCCCAGGCCTGATCCCGCGCGAGGTCGGCACGGGAGCGGGATCGTTCATCTGCGGGAAAGGTCACATCGTATCCTGTCTTTGGTGGCTGCAACGGGGGCACTCTTTCGACAAACACGCTTCCGATCAAGAGCGGCAACGCGCCGGTTTGACGCTGCCGCGCGAACGGTGCAGAGCGGTGGCGAAAAGGAAGTGAGGGGCGCTTGGGCGTTATCAGCAAGTGGGCCGGTCTGCTCGGGCTGTTGGCTTTGCTCGTCGGCGGCGACCAGATCCGGATCAACCGGCCGGACCACAAATACCGCCTGACGGTCGAGGTGACGACGCCCGCCGGGATCAAGACCGGGTCGGCCATTCTCGCTGTCGTGCCCGATCGCAACTATAACCGCAGCGGCCGCACCACGACGCGCGGGGAGGCCGTGCTCGTCGATCTCGGCCAAGGCAAGAACGTCGTGGTCTTGCTCGCGCATCAGCAGGGCGCCAAGCTCGACCTCGACGACATCAAGTATGTGGCGCTCCGCGCCTATGGCATCGCGCGCGGCAACCGGGTGTCGTTCAAGGACGTGAGCCGGCAGTCCGGCGTTGTCCCGGTGCAAGGGGAGCTCACCCCCGTGCTCGTGAGCTTTGGCGATCTCGGGGATCCCAACACCGCGCGCCGTGTCGCCAGCGACAAGGCAGAGGCAATCCTGGGCGAGGGCTATGCGATCCGCGGCTTCTCCGCCGAGGTGGTGCCCAACGGGTTCTGGCCGATCGACTTCGGAGGCGCGCTCGGGGAGCCCGTGACGCGCGGAATCGAGGCCAAGCTTCCCTGGCTGACCGCGCCGGGCGAGACAGCGGCAATTGCGCTGAGGGCCGCGGGTCTGCCCGTGGAGGGCGGGTTGGACGCCCGGGAGGCATTTGCGCGAAAATAGCATTGCCGTCCCGCGATCCCCTCTGTTGAATTTGTTGTATCGCAGGGGCATGTTTGGGGAATCTTCTTATCGGGAGGCGCGGAACGACAGATGAGAAAGCCGGTCGTCGGCGTGATCGGGAATTCCTATCGCGTCGAGAATCGATTTCAGGTCCAGATGGTTGGCGAGCGAAACCTGCGCGCCGTGGCCGAAGTCTCCGGCGGCTTGCCGTTGATGTTCGCTGGAGCCCCCGACATCACGGATATCCCGGCGCTGCTCGATACCGTCGACGGCATCATCCTGACCGGGGCCCGGGCCAACGTTCACCCGACCCGCTTCAACGTCGATCCCTGCGAGAAGCACGAGCCCTACGACATCCACCGCGACGAGGTCGCGCTGGCCCTTTCGGTCGCCTGCGTCGCCCGCGGCATTCCGCTGTTCGGCATTTGCCGCGGCCTGCAGGAGATGAACGTCGCCTTCGGCGGCTCGCTGCATCCCGAGATCCGCGAGATCCCCGGCCGCATGAACCACCGCATGCCCCGGCTCGAGAACGGCGAGATCCATCCCGATCCGACCGTGGTGTTCGCCGACCGTCACGACGTCGAGCTGACGCCCGGCGGCGCCTTCGCCACGATTCTCGGCTGCGAGAAGATCCGGGTCAATTCGCTGCACGGACAGGGCATTCTCGATCCCGGCAAGCGCGTGCTGATCGAAGGCATCGCCGAGGACGGCACCATCGAGGCGATCCGCATCGCGGAAGCCCCGAGCTTTGCCCTCGGCGTGCAATGGCACGCGGAGTACGACCCGCAGCACAATCCGATCAACCGCAAGCTGTTCGAGGCCTTTGGCGAGGCGCTGGTGACAAGGCAGAAGGCGGAGGCGTAGGCTCCGGTTCGTTTTTCGAAACCGGATTGCCTTGCGATGAAGCTCAGCGTCACCCTGACAACCCTTCTCCTGCTCGCATCCCCCGCCTTCGCCCAAACCGCGCCGCCGCAGGAGGGGCCGATCACCTGCGCTTCGCCGGTGGCGCCCGGCGACACCGAGAGAACGTTGAAGCAGCGCTACGGCAAGGACGCCGCGGTGCAGGATCTGCCGGGTGCCGAGGGCGAGAAATACAGGGCGCTCGTGCTGTTTCCGAAGACGATGGACCGCCGCATCGAAATTGCCTTTAGCGACGACAAGGCCGGGCGTGCCTCCGGCCTCACTTTGCGCGATGCCAAGACCAGCCGCTGGAGCGTCGGCGGCATCACCCTCGGATCGAGCCTTGCCGAGGTGCAGAAGGCCAACGGCAAGCCGTTCCTGGTCAGCGGCTTCGAATGGGATTACGGCGGCTTCGTCACCGACTGGAAGGGCGGTGCGCTCAGCCGGCCGCTGCAAGACGGCTGCACCGTCACCATCCGTCTCGGCAAGAAGGCCGGTGCGCCGAGGTCGCTCTCGGGTGACGGCGTGAAGATCGCCTCCGACAACACGACGCTGGTGAAATGGGCGCCCGTGGTGACCGAGATTGGCGTCAACTTTCCGGACGAGTGACGATGCCGCGCGATGCGAACTCCAAATCTCGGGCCGAATAAACCAATCGGTAGGAATTGCTCCGATGCGATTTTTGCGACTCTGATTTGTTCTTCGAGAACGAATTGGAGTCAGATGCAGAACGAAAGCTGATGGCCTCTCCGTGGCGCAGGATTTCTCTACCGTGTTGAATCGTAGATGCGCTCAGGCTGTGCCCAGCGAGAGCGCCGCGACCGGACTGCGTCCATCGGTCATGCCGCCGGCACCAGCCTCACACCGCCCGCTCCATCCGTCGCGCACGATAGGATTGCGTGACATCAGTGTCAGCTTGCGGAAGCTGCTCTCATCCTTATAGCCGGCAGCGCGCGCGATCGTCTTGATCGGCTGCGTCGTCGATTCCAGCAGGGTGCGCGCGTGCTCGACACGGCTGCGCATGATGAAGGATTGCGGCGGCTCCGTGAGTCCCTGGAATTTTCGGTTCAACGTACGCTCGCCGAGGCCGAGCGCGTGGCCAATCCTGCATGGGCATTCCCATTGCGTTGCACAATCGCAATGTTGATCTCCACGCGCAGCATTGAGGTTCATGAGAAGAATTACCATATGCTCTGCAAGGGAGCTCGTGCCGTGCAGACCATGAAGGCGGCCCTCGTTGCGGCGATCACCGTCGTGGCTTTGAGCTGCTGCCTCCTTCCCAGCTCAGCGGAGGAGAGCAAGCGCGTAGCCCTTGTTGTTTCGATCGACGGGGCGATTGGCCCGGCGTCAGCCAGCTACGTGCGGGAGGCTTTGGCCATGGCGAGCGAACGGCGCGCCGAGGTCGTGCTTCTGAGGATGAACACGCCCGGCGGGCTCAATTCCAGCATGCGCGAGATCATCGCGGATGTGCTCGCCTCGCCCGTCCCTGTCATTGGCTACGTCGCTCCCTCCGGCGCCCACGCGGCGAGTGCGGGGACCTATATCCTTTACGCGACCCACATCGCGGCGATGGCACCAGGTACCAACATCGGTGCGGCGACGCCGGTCCAGATTGGCGGCCCGCTGCCGGGCCTGCCGAGCGGCACACCCGACAAGGATGGCAAAGACAAGAAGGATGGGCCGAAGGACGCGATGACGGCGAAGGCCACGAACGATGCCGTCGCCTTCATCCGAAGCCTCGCCGAGCTGCGCAACCGCAATGCGGAGTGGGCGGAGAGGGCGGTCCGCGAGGCCGCAACACTCTCTGCCAACGGCGCGCTGGAGGCACATGCCATCGATCTCGTCGTGCGCGATCAGGCTGAATTGCTGCGGCAGGTTGATGGCCGTGTGGTGGAGCTCGCAGGCGGCAAGATGCAACGCCTCGCAACAAAGGATGCTGTCGTTGAAGCCATCGAGCCCGGACGGATATCCCGGTTCCTGGCGGTCATCACCAACCCGAACGTGGCGTTCATTCTCCTGATGGTCGGCATCTACGGCCTGATCTTCGAGTTCATGTCTCCCGGAGCCGTCGCCCCCGGAGTTATCGGCGCGATCTGCCTGCTGATCGGCCTCTACGCGCTCAATTTGCTGCCGATCAACTATGCCGGCCGCGCCCTGATGCTGGTGGGACTCGTGCTTCTCACCGTCGAAGTCTTCAACCCGACCTTGGTGGTCGGGTTTGGCGGGATCATCGCTTTCATGCTGGGAGCAATGATGCTCTTCAGGAGCGAGGCGCCTGGGTACCAACTGTCGTGGTGGGTGATCGGCACCACTGCGGTCGTGTTCAGCGGCTTTGCTCTGATCGTGCTTGGCTCGCTTCGGCGCGTCCGCAAAGCTCCTGCGCTGGTCGGCGCACACGCCATGCGCGGCTTGCCCGCCGAGGTTCTCGACTGGAATGGGAACGAAGGTCATGTCTTCGCCCATGGTGAGCGCTGGCAGGCGCGCGGCGCCGAAACCTTCAAGCCCGGAGAGACGGTGGAGGTCGCCAATGTCGTCGACCTGACGCTGCTGATACGCCGCATACCCGCCCGGACAGGCGAGGGAGGTACATCATGACGCTGGAATATCTGACGTATGCGGCGCTTGCGCTGCTTGTCATCGTGTTTCTATCCCAGGCCATTCGAATCCTGCGCGAATACGAGCGCGGCGTCGTCTTCACGCTCGGCCGCTTTACCGGTGTGAAGGGCCCGGGCCTGATACTCCTCATCCCGATCGTGCAGCAACTCGTCAAGGTCGATCTGCGGGTGATGGTGCAGGTGGTGCCGCCGCAGGACGTGATTTCGCGGGACAACGTCTCCGTCAAGGTCAACGCCGTCCTGTACTTCCGCATCGTCGACCCCGAGCGCGCCATCATCAAGGTCGGCGACTACATGGCGGCGACCAGCCAGCTCGCCCAGACCACGTTGCGTTCGGTGCTCGGCAAGCATGAGCTCGACGAGATGCTTGCCGAGCGCGACAGGTTGAACGCCGATATCCAGGAGATCCTCGACAAGCAGACTGACGTCTGGGGCATCAAGGTCACCGGCATAGAGATCAAGGACGTCGATATCAACGAAACCATGGTTCGCGCGATCGCCAAACAGGCTGAGGCGGAGCGCTTGCGGCGAGCCAAGGTGATCAATGCGATGGGCGAGCAGCAGGCCGCCGAAAAGCTCGTCGAAGCAGGCCGGATCCTGGCGCAGGAGCCTCAGGCAATGCAGCTGCGTTACTTCGCGGCTCTGCACGACATCGCCGGTGAACGCTCGTCGACCGTGGTGTTTCCGCTCCCCACCGGCCTGCTCGACCATTTGATGCCGCGACCTACCAACCCGTAACAGAAAGCGGCGAGGTGCTGATTGCGAGCGGGCGCCACGGCTCCGACCGAGCTGCAGCGGCGATGTGGTAGCGGTCGAGCCTCCTCAAACGAAAAGGCGCCTCCTTCCGGAAGCGCCTTTTGCTTGTCGCGGATAGTTCGGACCGCTTAGCCCGAATAGTACATGTCGAACTCAACCGGGTGCGGGGTCATCTCGAAGCGCTCGACCTCGGTCATCTTCAGCTCGATATAGGCGTCGATGAAGTCGTCGTCGAACACGCCGCCGGCCTTGAGGAAGGCGCGGTCCTTGTCGAGGTTTTCGAGCGCCTCGCGAAGCGAGCCGCACACGGTCGGGATCTGCTTCAGCTCTTCCTTCGGCAAATCGTAGAGGTCCTTGTCCATGGCCGGACCCGGATCCATCTTGTTCTTGATGCCGTCGAGGCCGGCCATCAGCATCGCGGCGAAGCCGAGATAGGGATTGGCGAGCGGATCGGGGAAGCGCACCTCGACGCGCTTGGCCTTCGGCGAAGCGGTGTAGGGGATGCGGCACGACGCCGAGCGGTTGCGCGCGGAATAGGCGAGCAGCACGGGGGCCTCATAGCCCGGGACCAGACGCTTGTAGGAGTTGGTCGACGGGTTGGTGAAGGCGTTGATCGCCTTGGCGTGCTTGATGATGCCGCCGATATAGTGGAGGCAGGTCTCCGACAGGTCGGCGTACTTGTTGCCGGCAAACACCGGCTTGCCGTCCTTCCAGATCGACTGGTGCACGTGCATGCCCGAGCCGTTGTCGCCGTAGACCGGCTTCGGCATGAAGGTGGCGGTCTTGCCGTAGATGTGCGCGACCTGGTGGATGCAGTACTTGTAGATCTGGATGTGGTCGGCCATCAGCGTCAGCGTGTCGAACTTCATGCCGAGCTCGTGCTGGGCGGAAGCGACCTCGTGGTGATGCTTCTCGACCTTGACGCCCATCTTGGCCATGGCGCCCAGCATTTCCGAGCGCATGTCCTGCACGGAGTCCTGCGGCGGCACCGGGAAATAGCCGCCCTTGGTGCGGACGCGGTGGCCGAGATTGCCGCCTTCATATTCGGTGTCGGAGTTGGTCGGCAGCTCCGAGGAGTCGAGGCGGAAACCGGTGTTGTAGGGGGTGGAGGAGAAGCGCACGTCGTCGAACACGAAGAACTCGGCTTCGGGGCCGACGAACACGGCGTCGCCCACGCCCATCGACTTCACCATCGCCTCGGCCTTCTTGGCGATTCCGCGGGGGTCGCGGTTATAGGGCTCGCCGGTGGTCGGCTCGAGCACGTCGCAGGTGATGACCATGGTGGTCTCGGCGAAGAACGGGTCGATCGTCGCGGTCACCGGATCGGGCATCAGGCACATGTCGGACTCGTTGATCGCCTTCCAGCCGGCAATCGAGGAGCCGTCGAACATCGTCCCTTCGGCGAAGATGTCTTCATCGATCATGCTGACGTCGAACGTGACGTGCTGCCACTTGCCGCGCGGATCGGTGAAGCGCAGGTCGACGTACTTCACGTCGTTGTCCTTGATCGATTTCAGGACGTCTTTGGCGGTCTTCATGCATACCCCTTATGGCTCTGCGGGTCGGTTTCCAGGTGAGCAAGATTGTTCTCGCTTTTGGCGAGTTCGCGCGCGACCGCACAAACGAAATCAGGCCGCCGAAGCAGCCTTATTTCTTGTCAGAGTGTCGCAAAATGCGGGATAGCACCCGGTTCAGATAGCGTCCAGCCCGGATTCACCGGTTCGGATGCGGATCGCCTCTTCGATGTTGGAGACGAAAATCTTGCCGTCGCCGATGCGGCCGGTCTGCGCGGCCCGGCGGATCGCGTCGATGGCGCGCTCGACCAGATCGTCGCCGATCACGATCTCGATTTTGACCTTCGGCAGGAAGTCGACGATGTATTCTGCGCCGCGGTAAAGTTCGGCGTGACCCTTCTGCCGGCCAAAGCCCTTGGCCTCGGTGACGGTGATGCCCTGCAGACCGACTTCTTGAAGCGCTTCCTTCACCTCGTCGAGCTTGAATGGCTTGATGATGGCTTCGATTTTCTTCACTGCGCGACTCCCGGCCTTTCGATCCAATAGCAACGTCTTCGTCAGGACGCGCATTTCTCAACGCACGATCTTGTCTTCTCTGTGCCGGGATCCCTGACCCGTCCGGCAACAACGGCCGGCCACGCCCTTCAAGATGTCAGTGAGCACGACGAACCGAAGCGGCTTCCTCGAAAGCAGGGTCTATGCCAAGTTGCAAATGCCCTGATTATCGGAGCGTTATCAGCCTTTTAACGAGCATCTCTGAGTGATGGTGCCGACCTGCACAAAATACCGAAGACCGCAAAATAGGCAAACGGTTCAATATATGTGCATTTCGACGTTCCCACCGCCGGATCGGCGCAAAAGATGCCTGTTCAAGAGGCGTTTGTACTAGGAAGTGGCATGGAAGTTCTGACCAACGCCGAAATGCAGCGCGCCGACCAGCTCGCCATCGCGGCCGGCACGCCCGGTTTCAAGCTGATGCTCAGCGCCGGCCAGGCGGTCGCCGAGGCCGCCCAGGGCTTGGTGGAGGAGGGGCCGATCCTGATCGTGGCCGGCCCCGGCAACAATGGCGGGGACGGTTTCGTGGCCGCGGCCGAGCTCGCCGCGCAGGGGCGCGAGGTCTCGGTGATCCTGATGTGCGAGCGGGACCAGCTCCAGGGCGATGCCGCCTCGGCCGCGCGCGGCTGGAAGCACCCGGTGCTGCCGTTCAACCCGCAGGCGATCGGCAGGCCTGCGCTGATCATCGATGCGCTGTTCGGCGCCGGCCTCAGCCGCACCGTGGATGGCGAAGCGCGCGCCATGATCGAGGCGATCAACGCCAACGGTGCCCCGCTGCTGGCGGTCGACCTGCCGAGCGGCATCAACGGCACCAGCTCGGCCGTGATGGGCGTGGCGGTGAACGCCACCGAGACCGTCACCTTCTTCCGCAAGAAGCCGGCGCATCTGCTGTTGCCCGGGCGCATGCATTGCGGCCGCGTGCGCGTTGCCGACATCGGCATCGATGCGCAGGTGCTGGAGGAGATCGCGCCGCAGACCTTCGAGAACGATCTGGATGTCTGGGGCGCGGCGTTTCCGGTGCCGCGCATCGATGGCCACAAATATGCGCGCGGTCACGCGCTGGCGGTCTCGGGCGACGCAGCCGCGACCGGCGCGGCACGGCTCGCCGCGCGCGGCGCGCTGCGCGCCGGTGCGGGCCTCGTGACGCTGGCGAGCCCGCGCGATGCGCTCGCGATCAATGCTGCCGCGCTCACCGCGGTGATGGTGCGCCCCGTCGACAGCGCGATCGAGTTCGGCGAGCTGCTCGGCGACAAGCGCTACAACACCTGTATCATCGGCCCCGGTGCGGGCATCGGTGAGCGCACCTGCGATCTCGTCCACACCGCGCTTACCGCGCAGCGGCATCTGGTGCTCGATGCGGATGCGCTGACGAGCTTTGCCGCAACCCCCGAGCGCCTGTTTGAATCAATCAAGTCCTCGCAGGACAATGCGGTGGTGCTGACCCCGCACGAAGGCGAGTTTCCGCGCCTGTTCTCCGACCTCAGCAACAAGCATCCCGGCCGCTCCAAGCTCGAGCGCGTCCGCGCCGCCGCCGAGCGCTGCGGCGCCGTCGTGCTGCTGAAGGGCCCGGACACCACAATCGCCGCCCCCGACGGCCGCGCCACCATCGCCGCCAATGCGCCGCCCTGGCTCGCCACGGCCGGCGCCGGCGACGTGCTGTCCGGGATCATCGCCGGGCTCCTGGCGCAAGGCGTGCCGGCGTTCGAGGCCGCCAGCATCGGCGTCTGGATGCATGGCGAGGCGGGAAGCGAAGCTGGGCCGGGCCTGATCGCGGAGGATCTGACCGAGACGCTGCCGGCCGTGCACCGGCGGATCTATGACGCGCTGGGCATCGAATACTGAACGTTCACTCCACCCCGTACCAGCGCACCAGCCGCGGCGCGGCCCAGTCGGTCACGACGGATTCGATCAGCCAGCGTCCGGGCGAGGTCGCGGCGAACGCGATGCGCTGGGTCTGGCCAGGCTCGATCGCGAGCGTGTCGAGCCAATAGGGCTTCCAGCCGTCGTCGAGCTTGTCGAGCAGCCGGAAATGGTGGCCGTGCAGGTGAAACACGGTGGTGACCGGGGCGGGGTTCTGCAGCGCCAGCACCACGGTGCGGCCGGTCTTGGCGCGGAAGGCAGGGGCGGAGGCGGTGGAGAAGGTCGCGGGCCGTGCCCAGCCGGCATCGGCCGTACCGAGCGCGACATCGAACCGCAGGGCGGCTCGTAGATCGAGCTTCTCGGGCAGATCATTCGGCGGGAGCGGCTGCGGCGGCGGCAGCGGGGCGCGCTCCAGCTTCCCGGAGACAGTCAGGTGTCCGACCTGGCGCACCGCCTTGCCGTCATGCAGCATAAACGGGGCCGAACTGGCCGCATCCACGAAGGCGTCGGCCCGCGCACCCGGGGCCAGCACCAACGCGCCGTTGCGCGCGGGGAACGGCTCGGCCGGCTGGCCGTCGAGGGCCATCACACGGACTTCGTGGTTTTCCAATTTGATTGCGAGAACAGAGCGTTGCGAGCCGTTAATGAAGCGTAGCCGCAGCCGCTCGCCCGCCGAAGCTGAGAGTTCGAATGAAGTCCTGCCGTTGATTGTGTAAAGCGGTGTCGTGTCCTTCGGGTCCTGGCCGGGCGGGACCGCGGTGCCATCCGGCCGCAGGCGCCATTCCTGGATCAGCAGGAGCTCGTCATGATCGACGGCGACCGGGCCGGTTTCGGCCACGATGATCGGAAGCGCGCGTGCGGGCTGCTGCAGGCGGTGCTCGAAGAGGCGGAAGTCGGCCAGCAGGGTGCCTGCATTGGGCACTGAAATAATTGATGTTTCTGTCGCATCCGGCGCTGCCGGGGCGCGGCCGCGAAGCGGGTCGGCGGCCATCGGCGCGTGGAGGCTGTACCAGACTGGCGCAATCGGCACAGGGAGGTTGTTGCTGAAGACCACCTGGCAGCGGTCGAAACGCTTGAGACGCACGTCTCTGAGGTGGCTTACGGCGGCCAGCTCCCAGATTGGTGTAGCCGGCTGACCCGGTCTCAAAGCCAGCGTTGCCGGTCTCGCCTGCAGCGCGAGCTGGGCCGTGACGGATGGGCCTGCACCGCCCACGATCAGCCCGGCTGCCGAGGCCCCTAAGCCGGCCAAAACCTCGCGCCGATGGGGAGCATGGATCCGCGTTGTCATGGCACGATCCGGACCACGCCGTGCTGGATAAGTCCAGCCGCAGTGCCTACTTGAAGCTTGCCTCCATCAGGCCATTTTTTTGCTGCGAACAGTCAGGCACATGCTATAAGCCCGGCCGCCCGCGGCATCGCGGCCGGTCTTGATGCGAATTCACGCGGGCGTGGCGGAACTGGTAGACGCGCTGGATTTAGGTTCCAGTGACGAAAGTTGTGGGGGTTCGAGTCCCTCCGCCCGCACCAAGCGCTTATCGCGTTTGCACGGATTACGAGGCCTGCTTCCGCGCGGATGATCATCCGCCTGGAGCGGGTCCGATGAACCACCGGCGTGAAGGCGTTTGCCTCGCGCCGGATCGATTAACGACAGCGTCCCGACACGCGAGGTGCCGGGGCCGAACGAAAAGAAGATTGGACGCCATGCAGGTCACAGAAACCCTCTCGGAAGGTTTGAAGCACGAGTTCAAGATCAGCGTTCCCGCGTCTGATCTCGACGCCAAGGCCGGCGCCAAGCTCGTCGACCTCAAGGACAAGGTCCGTATCAACGGCTTCCGTCCGGGCAAGGTGCCGGTCTCACACCTCAAGAAGGTCTATGGCCGCTCGGTGATGGCCGAGACCATCGACCAGACCATCCGCGACACCAACACGCAGCTGTTCTCCGAGCGCGGCTTTCGCCTTGCGACCGAGCCGAAAATCACCATGCCGAGCGAACAGGCCGAGGTCGAGGAGCTGCTGAGCGGCAAGACGGATTTGACCTACACGGTCGCCATCGAAGTAGTGCCGGCGATCGCGCTCGCCGACTTCAAGAGCTTCCAGGTCGAGAAGCCAGTTGCTGATGTCACCGACGCCGATGTCGACGAGGCGATCAAGCGCATCGCCGATTCCAACCGCACCTATGCCGCCAAGGGCGAGGGCACCAAGGCTGAGTCGGGCGACCGCGTTACCATCAACTTCACGGGCCGCATCAACGGCGAAATCTTCGACGGCGGCACCGGCGAGGGCATCCAGGTCCTGATCGGCTCCAACACCTTCATTCCGGGCTTCGAGGAGCAGCTCATCGGCATCGGCGCGGGTGAGACGCGCACGCTGAAGGTGTCGTTCCCGAAGAACTACATGAACGACAAGCTCGCCGGGCAGCCGGCCGAGTTCGAGACCACCGCGACCCTGATCGAGGCGCCGCAGGACCTTGCGATCGACGACGAGTTCGCCAAGTCGCTCGGCCTGGAATCGCTGGACAAGCTCAAAGAGGCCGCGCGCGAGCGCCTGGTTGCCGAGTTCGCCACCGCCACGCGCCAGCGCGTCAAGCGCGCGCTGCTCGACCGCCTCGACGAGGCGCATCGCTTCGAGGCGCCGCCCTCGCTGGTGGACGAGGAGTTCAATCTGATGTGGAACTCGGTCAAGGCCGAGATGGACTCCGCCGGCAAGACCTTTGCCGACGAGGACACCACCGAGGACAAGGCGAAGGAGGAGTACCGCAAGATCGCCGATCGCCGCGTGCGGCTCGGCCTCGTGCTCTCCGAGATCGGCGAGAAGAACAAGATCACGGTGACCGACGACGAGGTCGGCCGCGCCGTGATCGAGCGCGCGCGCTCGATGCCCGGCCGCGAAAAGGAGGTCTGGGACTTCTACCGCAACAACGCCCAGGCGTTGGCCCAGCTTCGTGCACCGATCTACGAGGACAAGGTGGTCGACTTCATCCTCGAGCTCGCTAACGTGACCGAGAAGAAGGTTTCGCGCGAGGACCTCTACAAGGACGACGACGCGGAAAAGACCGCGGCCTGAAGGGTTTGAGATAGTCCGCTATTAAGGATGATGAGCGAAGAGGCCCAGCTAGCCAGGTGGCCGGCTGGGCCTCATTGTGCGAATCAGCTTCAACTGCCGCCACGGATTAAGCCTTAATGCGCTGCGCACTTGTCAGAAGCGAAATGGGCTATATCTGTCGCTACGCCTTTCTGCTTCTTACCCAAGTTCCTGCATCACAGGACGTCCATTCGCCTTCCGGCAAATCCAGCCAAGCTGGCAAGCCTGCCCGGCGATGTCCGTCTCCGAAACCTAGGTGACTCATGCGCGATCCGGTTGAAACCTACATGAACCTCGTGCCCATGGTGGTCGAGCAGACCAACCGTGGCGAGCGCGCCTACGACATTTTCTCGCGCCTCTTGAAGGAGCGCATCATCTTCGTGACCGGCCCGGTCGAGGACGGCATGTCGACGCTGATCGTCGCGCAGCTCCTGTTCCTCGAGGCGGAAAATCCGAAGAAGGAAATCTCGATGTACATCAACTCGCCGGGCGGCGTGGTGACGTCGGGCCTTGCGATCTACGACACCATGCAGTTCATCCGCCCGCCGGTCTCGACCCTGTGCACCGGTCAGGCGGCTTCGATGGGCTCGCTGCTGCTTTGCGCCGGCGAGAAGGACATGCGCTTCTCGCTGCCGAACGCGCGCATCATGGTGCACCAGCCCTCGGGCGGCTTCCAGGGCCAGGCCACCGACATCATGCTGCACGCCCAGGAGATCCTGAACCTGAAGAAGCGGCTCAACGAGATCTACGTCAAGCACACCGGCCAGACCTACAAGTCGATCGAGGATGCGTTGGAACGCGACAAGTTCCTCACTGCGAACGACGCCAAGGAGTTCGGCCTGGTCGACAAGGTGATCGACAAGCGCGCCGAGGAGCCGGCGCCGGCGAAGGCCCCGTAGCACTACTGAGGGTCACGACGAGCCCTCGGTTTGCCGTGGACCCGTCAGGGCGGCGTTCACGTTAGGTGCGCGTGCGCACGGCGCAAAACGCGGTTTTGCGCCCTGCGACAAGCAGAAAGTTCCGCTTTCGTGCTTGTTTTTCGTGGCAATCCAGCAACGCCGGGGTGTTTTCGATCACTTCGCCCGTGCCAAGACCGGAAATCACGGTATTGTCACGGGTAACCGGCGACCCCCGATTAGCGAATTCTTGATAGTCGGGTGACAGCATGGTTGGCTACGATTGATCGGCTATGATCGCGGGAGAATCGAACCACCGTGATTCGCACGGAATGTAGTAAAGCGTAGGGTCTTTTTTGGTACGGAATTTGCTCTACTTAAGCTTCATGCCGACCATCGTGTCGGAATGGAGCGATCGAGCGGAACGGGATCGAACCGCGGACGGAGACATGAATGAGTAAGGTCGGCACGAGCGACTCCAAGAACACGCTATATTGCTCGTTCTGCGGCAAGAGCCAGCACGAAGTCCGCAAACTGATCGCGGGTCCCACGGTCTTCATCTGCGACGAGTGCGTCGAGCTCTGCATGGACATCATCCGCGAGGAGAACAAATCCTCGCTGGTCAAGTCGCGCGACGGTATTCCGACGCCGAAGGAAATCTGCAAGGTGCTGGACGATTACGTCATCGGCCAGAGCCATGCGAAGAAGGTCCTGTCGGTCGCGGTGCACAACCACTACAAGCGCCTCAACCATCAGACCAAGCACAACGACGTCGAGCTCGCGAAGTCGAACATCCTGCTGATCGGTCCGACCGGCTCGGGCAAGACGCTGCTCGCGCAGACGCTCGCCCGCATCCTGGACGTGCCGTTCACGATGGCCGATGCGACGACGCTGACCGAAGCCGGCTATGTCGGCGAGGACGTCGAGAACATCATCCTGAAGCTGCTCCAGGCCGCCGACTACAACGTCGAGCGCGCCCAGCGCGGCATCGTCTACATTGACGAAATCGACAAGATCAGCCGCAAGTCCGACAACCCCTCGATCACGCGCGACGTGTCGGGTGAGGGCGTGCAGCAGGCGCTGCTCAAGATCATGGAAGGCACGGTGGCTTCGGTCCCGCCGCAGGGCGGCCGCAAGCATCCGCAGCAGGAGTTCCTGCAGGTGGATACCACCAACATCCTGTTCATCTGCGGCGGCGCCTTCGCCGGCCTCGAGAAGATCATCTCGGCGCGCGGTCGGTCGACCTCGATCGGCTTCGGCGCCCAGGTGCTCGCGCCGGAGGATCGCCGGACCGGCGAGATATTCCGTCACGTCGAGCCTGAGGACCTCCTGAAGTACGGCCTCATCCCCGAGTTCGTCGGCCGTCTGCCCGTCGTGGCGACGCTCGAGGATCTCGACGAGACCTCGCTGAAGAAGATCCTGACGGAGCCGAAGAACGCGCTGGTGAAACAGTACCAGCGGCTGTTCGAAATGGAGAACATCGAGCTGACTTTCGCCGACGAGGCGCTTGGCGCGGTTGCCCGCAAGGCGATCGAGCGCAAGACCGGCGCGCGAGGCCTGCGTTCGATCCTCGAGGCGATCCTGCTCGAGACCATGTTCGACCTGCCGGGCCTGGAGGGTGTGGAAGAAGTCGTGATTTCCCGCGAAGTCGTGGAAGGCACGGCGCGTCCGCTCTACATCTACGCCGATCGGTCCGATCGCGCGGTCGAAAACGCCAGCGCCTGATCTGACGGCGCTGGAACGCTCCAATCGTCTCGTCGAGTTGGCTGCGGAGCCGTGGTTCCGCAGCCGGTGTTGCGTCGCTTACCGCGTTGCGTAAGCGCCTGATGGCGCGCGTTTTTCAATGACTTGACACCCCCCGGGTCGATAGCCACCTAATGTCGGCGGCGAGCGAAAATTCTCTTCAAGATTCGCCTCAGTTCCGTTCCGGCGAGCCGGTCCAACTTGTAGAGGACCGACCGGTTCTGCGGATCACCTCGGCACCTTGTGGCGGTTGCGCATGATCGCGGGCTGCGTGCAAGGGGGCAAAGCAAAAGGAAAAGGCCATGACCAATCCAAAACCCCGGCCAACAATCGTTCATGGCGAAGCACACGCCTATCCCGTGCTGCCGCTGCGCGACATCGTCGTCTTCCCGCACATGATCGTTCCGCTCTTCGTCGGTCGCGAGAAGTCGATCCGCGCACTCGAAGAGGTGATGAAGAACGACGCGCTGATCATGCTCGCGACGCAGAAGAACGCGTCCGACGATGATCCGGCGCCCGATGCGATTTACGAGACGGGTACGCTTGCCAGCGTGCTGCAGCTCCTGAAGCTTCCCGATGGCACCGTGAAGGTGCTGGTCGAAGGGCTCGAGCGTGCGCGCGTGGCGAAGTACACCGACCGCGCCGACTATTATGAGGCGACCGCCGTCGCGCTCGCCGACACCGATGCGAAATCGGTCGAGGCGGAAGCGCTGGCGCGCTCGGTCGTGTCCGACTTCGAGAGCTATGTGAAGCTCAACAAGAAGATCTCCGCCGAGGTCGTCGGCGTCGTGCAGGCGATCACCGATTTCGCCAAGCTCGCCGACACCGTTGCCTCGCATCTCGCGGTCAAGATCGCCGATCGCCAGGGCATCCTGGAGACGCTGTCCGTCACCACGCGCCTGGAGAAGGTGCTGGGTCTGATGGAGAGCGAGATCTCGGTGCTGCAGGTCGAGAAGCGCATCCGTTCGCGCGTCAAGCGCCAGATGGAGAAGACCCAGCGCGAGTATTATCTCAACGAGCAGATGAAGGCGATCCAGAAGGAACTCGGCGACGACGACGGTCGCGACGAACTCGCCGATCTCGAAGAGAAGATCTCCAAGACCAAGCTCTCCAAGGAAGCGCGCGAGAAGGCGCAGCATGAATTGAAGAAGCTGCGCCAGATGTCGCCGATGTCCGCGGAAGCGACCGTCGTGCGCAACTATCTGGATTGGCTGCTGTCGATCCCGTGGAACAAGAAGTCCAAGGTGAAGAAGGACCTGGAGCAGGCGCAAGCCATCCTGGACTCCGATCACTATGGGCTGGAGAAGGTCAAGGAGCGTATCGTCGAGTACCTCGCGGTGCAGTCGCGCGCCAACAAGCTGACGGGGCCGATCCTGTGCCTGGTCGGGCCTCCCGGCGTCGGCAAGACCTCGCTCGGCAAGTCGATCGCGAAGGCGACGGGGCGCGAGTTCGTGCGCGTCTCGCTCGGCGGCGTGCGCGACGAGGCCGAGATCCGCGGTCACCGCCGCACCTATATCGGCTCGATGCCCGGCAAGATCATCCAGTCGATGCGCAAGGCGAAGTCGTCCAATCCGCTGTTCCTCTTGGACGAGATCGACAAGATGGGCGCCGATTTCCGCGGGGATCCGTCCTCGGCGCTGCTCGAGGTTCTCGACCCCGAGCAGAACGGGACCTTCAACGACCACTATCTCGAGGTCGACTACGATCTGTCCAACGTGATGTTCATCACCACCGCGAATACGCTCAATATTCCGGGGCCCCTGATGGACCGCATGGAGATCATCCGGATCGCGGGCTACACCGAGAACGAGAAGGTCGAGATCTCGCGCAAGCACCTGATCCCGAACGCGGTGTCCAAGCATGGCCTCGACTCCAAGGAGTTCTCGATCGACGACGAGGCGCTGCTGCTTCTGATCCGCCGCTACACCCGCGAAGCGGGCGTGCGTAACCTGGAGCGTGAGCTCTCTACACTGGCCCGCAAGGCGGTGAAGGAGCTGATGATCTCCAAGAAGAAGTCGGTCAAGGTCACCGAGAAGACTCTGGAAGAGTTGCTCGGCGTGCCGAAGTACCGCTTCGGCGAGATCGAGAGCGAGCCGCAGGTCGGTATCGTCACCGGCCTTGCCTGGACCGATGTCGGCGGCGAGCTGCTGACGATCGAAGGCGTCATGATGCCCGGCAAGGGCAAGATGACGGTCACGGGCAATCTGCGCGACGTCATGAAGGAGTCGATCTCCGCGGCGGCGTCCTACGTCCGCTCGCGCGCGATCAACTACGGCGTCGAGCCGCCGCTGTTCGACAAGCGCGACATCCACGTGCACGTGCCGGAGGGTGCGACGCCGAAGGATGGCCCGTCCGCAGGTGTTGCGATGGCCACCGCGATCATCTCGGTCATGACCGGCATCCCGGTCCGCCATGATGTCGCGATGACCGGCGAGATCACGCTGCGCGGCCGCGTGCTGCCGATCGGCGGCCTCAAGGAGAAGCTGCTGGCTGCGGCCCGCGGCGGCATCAAGACGGTGCTGATCCCCGAGGACAACGCCAAGGATCTCACGGAGATTTCCGATGCGATCAAGGGCGGCATGGAGATCATCCCGGTCTCGCGTCTCGACGACGTCGTCGCCAAGGCGCTGGTGAAGAAGCCTACGCCGATCGTCTGGGAAGAGGACACCAAGGTGACGGTGAAGCCGGACGGCGATGAAGCCGCCGGCGGCCTGACCGCTCACTGAGATCGCAGGTCGAAAATGATGAGAAAACGGCGCCTTCGGGCGCCGTTTTTGTTTGGGGAAGGGGAGGAGGCAATGCACGTCGATGGGCAATGCCATTGCGGGAAGGTCGCGTTCGAGGCCGAGGTCGATCCGGAGGCAGTCTCGGTCTGTCACTGCACCGATTGCCAGACGCTGACCGGCTCGCCGTTCCGCGTGACGGCCATCTGCACCAAGGCCGATGTCCGCCTGACCCGTGGCTCGCCCAAAATCTACGGGAAGCGCGGCGACAACGGCCGGATGCGCTTTCAGCATTTCTGTGCCGATTGCGGTTCCCCGCTGTTCACCAGCGGCGAGGGCGATCAGGCCGACGATTGGGGCATCCGTTGGGGCTCGATCCGCCAGCGCGATGCGCTGAGGCCCACGCGACAGATCTGGTGCCAATCGGCGGCGGTGTGGATCGACGCCGTGCCGCTGCTGCCCGGGCGGCCCAGGGATTGAAGTTGGCTGGCCGAGCCCGCCTTCGCCCGTTGGGCTTCGGCGCGGCAGCCTTCAATCGCTTCGCTCTTATGACCTTGCTGTGCTGGCTTGCCGAGCCGTCGCTCGCGAAGCGAGCGAAGGCTGGTGGGCGGTCACGGATTCGAACCGCGGACCCTCTCGGTGTAAACGAGATGCTCTAACCAGCTGAGCTAACCGCCCAATGGCGCCTCTTTAGCGCCCCGGCGGGTGCCGAAGCAAGGGCCGAGCGCGCCCGACCCGGCTGCAATTGCCGGCCCGGCGAGAGCTTTCATGCCGGATACGGCCAGCCCTGCAGCAGGTCCGCTGCAGGGTGATCTTTCTTGCAGCGCGGATCTCGACGTCCGGCCGAGGAGCCGGCGATCATGCTCCGGGTGTCAGGCCGTCTTGGTGAACATCGTCAGGACACCATCGACGATGTTGATCGCGACGACTTGTGCCGAGCTCAAACCCTTGGCCTTGAGCACGGAGGCGGCCTGCGGTGTGGCGTCGATGGACTGCCGAAGCGACTGGATGTCCTTCTCGCTCGTATGCGCCACGAGTTCATCGACCTTCGCGCGCACGGCCGGCTGCAGTTCCTTGACGTCCACAACCTGTATGCTCCGGATCACAGTGCTGGACTGCGTGGACGATTGCTCCGTGTCGGATTGCGACGATGCGCCCTGTGCCTGCACCAGGGCAGGTGTTCCCAGCGAGAGAGCTGCAACGATGACGGATGCCGTGAATCTGCGCATGGTCATGCCTTTTCCAGTTTGAGGAAGCGCGAACCTAGCGCGGAAATCTGGTTGGCATCTGATTCCGATGTGGCCGTTCGGTGAAACAATGCGGCCGCAATGCGCGGATGAGACGCTTGCGTCGGATCCGGAGCCCAAAGCGCAACTCTGTTCCAGACTTTCATATGACCGAATGCAGAAAGCAAAAGCCCCGGACGAACCGGAGCTTTGCCTTAGCGACGACCAGCAGTGGGGTGATCAGTACTTCGCCACAACGGGGCCTCCGCCCCAGTTGAAGCGATAGACCAGCTGGCTGCGAACGGCGTGAACCCATTTCTCGGAATCGATCGACGCTCCAACGGACAGACCGGTTGCCGTGTCGCGGACGGCGTTCGTTGCGGTGTCGAATTCAGAGAACCGATATTCGGTCTTCCAGAACAAGCCCGGCACGATCTTCAGCGCGTGTTCTTCGCCGGCGCCGATGAACCAGCCCCTGTAGGTACGCTTGTCCATGAACACGCCGCTTGGTCTTCCGAACGGCGCAGCGTTGAGGGTGAAATCGGTACGGTCAAAGCTGGCTTCGGTATAGCCGACTGAGAAATAGGTTAGGAGGCTCGGCGTCGCCAGCCAGCCGAGCCGGCCGCCGCCCGCCCAGGCCGAGCTCATCTTCTCTTCGCCCACGATCCCGAAGCGAGGCGGGCTGAGCTGGCCCTTGAGGCTGCCGATATCGTAGTCGCCGAATGCGCCGACGACGAAGGCCGCGCCCGCTGCCGCAAACTGGTAGTCGCAGCCGCCCTGCACAGTCCCGAAGAAGCCGCGGCCTCCGGTCGTTGCTGTATCGCTGAAGCGGGTTCTGGTGGGGCCATCGATGTAGGTCGTGTTGTCCTGATTCCAGAGCCCATAGCCTCCGCCGCCGCCGACGTGGCAGCCGGTCCAATTCGTGAGCGGCGTGGGGGCCGGAGGCGCCTTCAGATAGGCAGGGGACGTCACATCGGCGGCGGGGCCGCTCGAATTGAAGCGGTAGACCAACTCGCTGCGGACAGTGTGGACGTACTTCTTCGAATCCTCGGAAAAGCCGATCGGCAATCCGCTCGCCGTATCCCGGATCGGATTTGTGCCGACATTGAAGTCGGAGAAGCGGTATTCCGTTTTCCAGAAGAGACCCGGCAGGAAGCCCAGCGCATATTCGGCGCCGGAGCCGATGAACCAGCCATCGTAGGTTCGCTTGTCCTGATAGAGGCCGGCCGCAACTCCGAAGGGCGGAAAGTTCAGATTGAAGTTCGTGCGGTCGAAGGTCGCTTCGGTGTAACCCGCCGAGACATAGGTCAGCAGGCTAGGCGTCGCCAGCCAGCCGAGACGGCCCCCGACCGCCCAGGCCGAGCTCATTTTCTCGTCGCCAACCATCGAGAAGCCGGAGGGAGTGAGCCGCCCGGTTAGACTGGCGAAATCGTAATCACCGAAGGCGCCGATCACGAAGCGCTCGCTGGCCGCCGCAAACTGATAGTCGCATCCCGCCTGTACCGTCCCGAAGTACCCGCGGCCACCGGTGGTGATCGTATCGGCATTCTGAAAGCGGGGCGGACCGTCGACAAAAGTCGAGTTTTCCTGATTCCACATGCCGTAGCCGCCGCCGCCCGCGACATAGCAGCCGGTCCAGTTGACGAAAGCTGCGGCGACAGCCGGTGGCTTGGCGTATTTGCGCGGAAGGTCGGCTGCCAATGCTGATCCGGAAAACGTCACCAATGCCACGAGGGCGGGCGCAACCTGCTTCATTCCAAACATTCCCATTCCACCAGACCGCGGCCAAGCGACCCCTCGCCAAGCCACAATCGACTCCTCGGGACAAACATACGAAGTTTGATTCAGAATACTGTTGCAGGAAGGCTACAATCGCGGAAAGTGTGCGGCTCGCCTGTGCATATCCAGCCGCGAGCCGGGCTTTTCGCGACACCGCGTTTCTGGTGTCGGTCTCGTGGGAGCAGAGGGTGCGAGCCTTGCCCCTTCGAAGGGACCGGATGGCGTCCAGAAGAACCTCTTTGCTAGCAGAGGGTTCTGACGGTTCGACGCGTGCAGTCCAGGGCTGCGGACATCAACAGTTTTCCGAAAGTCAGTCTCTGATCGGACGCGGCCCGGACGGGTCGGTACGCGCCGACGCGGCAATCCGTCGCGCGAGCTCCAAAGCGCTCTCACACGTGCCTGACGTTAGGGCGCCCGCTTTTCGACCGAACAGGCTTCTATGATAGAGCAAGAATAGATGATGGAGCCTTGAATGGAACGACCCGCCGGGCACGCAGAGAACGCCGACCAGATCGCCTATTGGAACGGGCCGAGCGGGCAGCGCTGGGCCGATCGCCACGCTGCGCAGGAGAAGCTGCTCGGCCCTATTGCCGACGTGTTGATCGACCGCGCCAAGCCGAAGCCGGGCGAGCGCGTTCTGGATGTCGGCTGTGGCTCCGGCGCGACGACGTTTGCCTTCGCAAAGGCGGTGGCGCCCGATGGCTTCGCGCTCGGCCTCGACGTCTCCGAGCCAATGCTGGCGCAGGCGCGGGCGCTCGCGCCGAAGGGCCTGCCGCTCGACTTCGTGCTGGCGGATGCGACCGTTTATCCGTTCGAGCCGGCGAGCTTCGATCTGCTCGCTTCACGCTTCGGCGTGATGTTCTTCGCGGATCCCATCGCGTCCTTCGCCAATCTGCGTCGCGCGCTGAAGCCGGCCGGCCGGCTCGCCTTCGCCTGCTGGCGCGAGCCGAAAGAAAATCCGTGGGCGATGGCGCCGCTGATGGCGGTCTACAAGCACGTGCCCAAGATGCCGCCGGTTGGGCCGGAGGAGCCGGGCCCATTCGCCTTTGCTTCCGAAGAGCGCGTGACGCGCATCTTGAAAGGCGCAGGATTCGCGGACGTCGCGATGGAGCCGCACAATCTGGCGATGGACATTGCTATCGGCGGCGGGCTCGAGGCCGCCGTCGACGGCTCGCTCCAGATCGGTCCCGCCAGCCGCGCACTCCAGGGCCATCCGCCCGAGACTTATGAAGCTGCGAAGGCTTCGATCCGCGAGGCGCTCGCGCCGTTCCTGAAGGAGCAGAGCGTGGCGCTCCAGGGCGCGATCTGGATCGTGACGGCGAAGGCGGGGTAGGCGCAGCTCTCTCCACCGTCATTGCGAGCGAAGCGAAGCAATCCAGAATCCCTCCGCGGAGGCAATCTAGATTGCTTCGTCGCAACGGCTCCTCGCAATGACGATGCGGAGGCAGAGTCGCCTCACACCACATCATCCGGAGCCAGCGCGCAGCCGTTGTCGGGATGCGTCTCGACCTGAAGCGTGGTGTGGCCGATGCGGAAGGATGTCCTGAGGAGCTCCGTCGTCTGCATCAGGAATGCGTCGTCGCTGCCTGCCGGCATAACGAGGTGGCAGGTCAGCGCCGTCTCGGTGGTCGAGATTGGCCAGACGTGGAGATCGTGAATCGCCGAGACGCCCGGTCGCGCCAGCAGGAACGCCCTGATTGCGGCGAGGTCGGTGCCCTTGGGCGCGGCCGCCATCGACATGTCGATGGAGCCGCGCAAGAGGCTGGTCGTGCTCCAGAGGATGGTGGCGCAGATGATGAGGCTGGTGATGGGATCGAGCCAGAGCCAGCCGGTCCAGATGATCAGCGCGGCCGAGACCACGACGCCGAGCGAGACCGCGGCGTCGGCGGCCATGTGCAGATACGCGCCTTCGATGTTGATGTCGTCCTTGCGTCCGCCAGCGAACAGCAGGGCGGTAAAACCATTGATGAGGATGCCGATGCCGGCGACCACCATCACGGTGACGCCTGCGACCGGCTCCGGCTCGCGCAGGCGCAGGATCGCCTCCCAGCCGATCGCGCCGGTCGCGACCAGCAGGAACACCGCATTGGCCAGCGCCGCCAGGATGGTGGAGGCGCGAAAGCCGTAGGTGAAGCGGCCTTTGGGCGCGCGGCGGGCTGCGATCGAGGCGCCCCAGGCGATGACGAGGCCGAGCACGTCCGACAAATTATGGCCGGCATCGGCGAGCAGCGCGGTGGAGTTGCCGATATAGCCGTAAACCGCCTCGGCCACGACGAGCGCGGTGTTGAGCGTAATGCCGAGCGCGAACGCCTTGCCGAAATTGGCGGGTGCATGGACATGGCCGTGCCCATGACCATGATCGTGTGTATGGCCATGCGCATGCGAGTGGCCCGCATGATCATGGTCGTGATGATCGTGGTGGTCGTGGCTGCCCAATTCTAGCGCTCCGCAGACGCCGCCAAATCAGGGGCCATTGTAGGCGTTTCATCTGCCACGTCACGGCGGAACAGCACGTAGAGCGCCGGCAGCACCAGCAGCGTCAGCACGGTCGAGGAGAGAATGCCGCCGATCACCACGGTTGCGAGCGGCCGCTGCACCTCGGCCCCGGCGCCGGTGGCGAGCGCCATCGGCACGAAGCCGAGCGAGGCGACGAGCGCCGTCATCAACACCGGGCGCAGCCGTGTCAGCGCGCCTTCGCGCACGGCCTCCGCGACCGAGCGTCCCTCGCTGCGCAGACGCTCGATGAAGGCGATGATGACGAGGCCATTGAGCACGGCAACGCCGGATAGCGCGATGAAGCCGACGCCGGCGCTGATGGATAGCGGAATGTCGCGCAGCAGCAGCGCCGCGACGCCGCCGGTCAGCGCCAGCGGCACGCCGGAGAACACCAGCGCCGCATCCGCCGCCGATCCCATGCCCATGAACAGCAGCAGGAACACCAAGAGCAGCGCCACCGGAACCACGATCGTCAGCCGCTTGGTGGCCGAGACCAGCTGCTCGAACTGGCCGCCCCAGCCGATCCAGTAACCCGGCGGCAGCTTGACTTTCTCGGCAACGGCCGCCTCGGCCTCCGCGACGAAAGAGCCGAGGTCGCGCGCACGGACATTGGCCGTGACGACGATGCGCCGCTTGCCGTTCTCGCGGCTGATCTGGTTCGGCCCCGGCGTCGCATCGACGGTGGCGACCGATGACAGCGGCACATAGCGCATCTGGGTGAGGGGCGAGCTGGCCAGCGCCGTTCGAACGGCGCTGCCGGTTACCGCCTCCTCGGCGGGCGGCAGCGGGATCGGGATCGCCCGGATCGCCTCGAGATTGCCGCGCAGGTGCTCCGGCAGGCGTACCACGATCTCGAAGCGGCGATCGCCTTCGAACAGCTTGCCGGCCGACTTGCCGCCGACCGCGATCTCGACAATGCCCTGCACCTCGGCGACGCTGAGGCCGTAGCGGGCAAGCGCCTGGCGATCGAGGCGCACGGTGAGGATCGGCAAGCCCGAGACCTGCTCGATCTTGACGTCGCTGGCGCCGCGGATGCCGCGGATCGCGGCCTCCACCTGCTTGGCGGCGCCTTGCAGGATGTCGAGATCGTCGCCGAAGATCTTGACGCCGACATCGGTGCGGACGCCCGAGATCAGCTCGTTGACGCGGAACTGGATCGGCTGGGAGATTTCGTAGGCGCTGCCGGGAATCTCGTCTGCAGCATGCTCGATGGCCTCGACCACCTCCGATTTCGACTTGCCCGGATCGGGCCATTCGGCGCGCGGCTTCAGCATGACGTAGCCATCGGTCTGCGCCGGCGACATCGGGTCGGTGGCGATCTCCGCGGTGCCGATGCGGGTGAAGAACTCCTTCACCTCCGGAATCTGCATGATGCGCTTTTCCAGCGCCTTCTGCAGGTCCAGCGACTGCGTGAGGCTGGTACCTGGAATCCGGATCGAGGCCAGCGCGACGTCCCCTTCGTCGAGACTCGGAATGAACTCGCCGCCCATGCGCGAGGCGGCGATGCCGCTCGCGGTCACGATGAGCACGGCGGACAGGGCGACGGCGAGCCGGTTATCGATGGCAAAGCGGAGCAGGGGGAGGTAGGCGCGCTTCGCCGCGCGCATGAACAGGTTTTCTTGCTCGGACACCTTGCCGGTGACGAAGATGGCGACGGCCGCCGGCACGAAGGTGATGGAGAACAGCACGGCCGCGCCCAGCGCCATCAGCACCGTCAGCGCCATCGGCGTGAACATCTTGCCCTCGACGCCGGTCAGCGTCAGCACGGGCAAATAGACCACGGCGATGATCAGCGTTCCGAACAGGCTCGGCTTGATCACCTCGCTCGACCCGCGCAGGATCGCGCGCAGCCGTTCGGGCGTCGTCAGCAGCCCGCCTTTCTCGCGCTGAGCCACCGCCAGCATGCGCAGGCAGTTCTCGACGATGATCACGGCGCCGTCGACGATGATGCCGAAGTCGATCGCCCCCAAGCTCATCAGGTTGGCGCTGACCTTGGTCTCGACCATGCCGGTGACGGTCATCGCCATGGACAGCGGAATGACGCAGGCCGTGACCAGCGCGGCGCGGAAGTTGCCGAGGATCAGGAACAGCACGGCGACCACCAGCGCCGCGCCTTCCAGCAGGTTGTTCCGGACGGTGCGGATGGTGGCTTCGACGAGATCGGTGCGGTCGTAGACGGTCCGCGTCACGACGCCCTCGGGCAGCGATTTGGCGATGTCCTCAAGGCGGGCTGCGACGCGGCGGGCCACGGTCCGGCTGTTCTCGCCGATCAGCAGCATGGCGGTGCCGAGCACGGTCTCCTCGCCGTTCCAGGTCGCAGCGCCCGTGCGCAAATCGCGCCCCTCGGTGACAGCAGCGACGTCCCTGATCCTGACCGGATTGCCGCCGCGCGAGCCGATGACGATGTCCTGGATTTCGCTGACAGTGCCGACCTGGCCCGGCGAGCGAACCAAATATTGCTCGCCGTTGCGCTCGATATAGCCGGCCCCGACATTGGCGTTGTTGGCGGCGAGCGCGGTCATCACGTCGCGGAAGCCGAGCCGGTAGGCCATCAGCTTGCCGGGATCCGGCAGCACGTGGAATTGCCGCTCGAAGCCGCCGATCGTGTTGACTTCGATGACGCCCGGCACGTTGCGAAGCTGCGGCCGGATGATCCAGTCCTGCACTGTGCGCAAATCGGTCAGCGAATAATCGTGTCCGCCTTGTGTCTTCGCGCCCGCCTTGGCTTCGACGGTGTACATGAAGATCTCGCCGAGGCCGGTCGAGACCGGGCTCATCGCGACCTCGACGCCCGCCGGCAGCTGGTCCTTCACCTGCTGGATGCGCTCGCCGACGAGCTGCCGGGCGAAGTAGATGTCGGTGCCGTCCTTGAAGACGACCGTGACCTGGCTGAGTCCGTAGCGCGACAGCGAGCGGGTGTAGTCGAGCTTGGGCAGGCCGCCCATCGCGGTCTCGACCGGGAAGGTGATGCGCTGCTCGGTCTCGAGCGGCGAATAGCCGGGGGCGCGTGTGTTGATCTGGATCTGGACGTTGGTGATATCAGGCACGGCGTCGATCGGCAGGCGCTGGAAATTCCAGGCGCCAAAGGCGACGGCGCCGAGCGCGAGGACGAGGACCAGCCAGCGCTGCTGCAGCGAGACGGCGATGAGACGCTCAATCATGCTCGGCCTCGCCTTTGCCCATCTCCGCCTTCACGACGAAACTGTTCTCCGCGACGTAATGCTCGCCGGCCGAAAGGCCGGCCTTGATCTCGACATGGCGCGGATCGGAATCGCCTGTTTCCACGGGCCGCGCCTCGATCTTGTCGCCGTCCTCGCGCACGAACACGATGGTCTTGTTCTCCAGCGTCTGGATCGCGCTGCGGCGCACGGCAACCGCGACATTGCGCGCCGCGAGGATCAGCCGCGCCGTGACGAACAGGCCGGGCCGCAGCCGTCCGTCCGGATTTGGCAGCACCACGCGCGCCAGCGCGGTCTGGGTCTCGCTGCTGCCGATTGGCGCCATGTAGGAGATCGTGCCCTTGATCTCGCCGCGGCCGTCGTCGGGATCGATCAGGACCTCGTCGTTGAGGCGGACTCGGCGGAGATCCTGCCGGTAGATCGACAGGTCGACCCAGATGGTGGAGAGGTCGGCGACCACGAAGGCCGGCTTCTGCTCCGAGGCGTATTCGCCGAGCGAGATCTGCCGCTCGATGATGGTGCCGGCAATCGGCGCCTTCAGCTCGTAGACGGTGAGGCTTTGGTTGCTCTCGATCGCGGCGAGCAGGTCGTCCTTGCCGACCCTGTCGCCGATCCGCTTCTGGATGGATTTGGCGAGGCCCGGAAAGCGCGGCG
Organism: Bradyrhizobium sp. NBAIM18; assembly: GCF_020193825.1. Lineage (NCBI taxonomy): Bacteria > Pseudomonadati > Pseudomonadota > Alphaproteobacteria > Hyphomicrobiales > Nitrobacteraceae > Bradyrhizobium > Bradyrhizobium sp. NBAIM18. The sequence goes on along the minus strand of NZ_JADYVO010000007.1, from coordinate 308,246 downwards.
TCACCTGCACCACGGCTTCCTGGTTGGCGCGCAGGATGCCGTTGAAGGCGAGCGTGTCGGTCAGCGTGGCGCTCGCGGCTTCCGCCAGCGTGACGCCCGCGGCCGCCAGCTTGACGTCGGAGATGCGGATGCGGTCGGCGCCGTGCTCGTCCTGCTCGACATGGTCGCTCGGCTTCTTGTGTTCGGAATGCTCGGCGTGCTCGCCATGCTCGGTGTGTGCGAGCTTGTCAGGAGCGAGCAGGGAATAGCCGTAAGCGCCGAGCGCGGCGGCGACGATGGCTACAAGGATGGTGGAGGACGTCTTCATCGCGCGCTCTCCCGGGCCAGCGTAAAGGGATTGCCGACAAGGCCTTCGATGATGGCCACGCCGGCGTGGAAATTCTGCAGCGCCTCCTGCTCGCGTAGCCGCGCCTGGGTGACGCTGGCCTGGGCGTCGAGCACTTCGAGCAGGGTAAAGCGGCCCTGGCCATAGCCTTGCGAGATCGCCTCGGAGGCCTCGACGGCCTTGGGGATCGCGGTCTCGCGTAGCACCGCGAGCTCGCGCAGCGATCCCTGCAGCGAGTCATAGGCGCGGCCGGCGATCACGATCAGCGCGTTGCGGTTGGCCTCGCGCTCGGCTTTGGTCTTGGCGAGGCTTTCCTGGGCCGAGAGGATGTTGCCCTGGTTCTGGTCGAACACGGGGATCGGCACGGAGACGGTCAGCCGCGCCGCATCGTCGCCCGTTTCGTTGAAGTGGCGCCAGCCGGCCGCGATCCGCACGTCCGGATAGGGCCTGAGCCGCGCCAGTAGCAGCTCGGCATTGCGCTGGGCGTAGACTGCGGTCCAGCGCACCAGCTGCGGATTGGCGTCGATGGCGGCAACCACGGCCTGGAACGCCGGCGGCCGCCCGGTGGTGTCGAGCCGACCGGACACCTCGCCGAATTTGGTGGCGGGATCGCCCATCAGCACCGCAAGCTCGCGCCGGGCGCTCGCCAGCGTCGCCTTGAAGCGCTCGCGGTCCGCCTTCACCAGGGCGGAGGCGACCTCGGCGCGGCCGGTCTCCGCCGGCGAGGAGGCACCGGCCTCGACACGGCGGCGCAGAAGCGGCGTCAGGCGGTCGATCGCGGCGATCTGCTCGTCGAGGATCTGGATGCGCCGCTGCGCGCCGAGCACGCTGAGAAAGGCGATCGCGGTCTCCGACAGCACCTCCAGCCTGATCGCCTGGCGCTGGATCGCGGCGACCTCGACGCCGGCTGCGCCTGCGGCAATCCGCGCCTCGCGCTTGCCGAACAGCTCGAAGGCCTGGCTGATCTGGAGCGTGGTCTCCGCCGAGCGCGTTCCGCGATATCTGCCGGAGCCGAATGAATCGTCCTGTTCGTAGGACAGTTCCGGATTGAGCAGGGCGCCCGCCTGGATACGCTGGCCCGTGGCGATGCCGACGTCGCGCTCGGCTGCCGTCAGGCGCGGGCTCGCCGCCAGCGCGCGCGACAGCGCGCTTCGCATCGTCAAAGTCTGGGCGTGAGCGGGTGCAAGCACCGATGCTGCAATCAGACACGCTGCCGCGCACGCCAGGCGCGCGGCCATTCCCCTGCAAAACATGAAATCGACCTGTGAAGGATGAACCTAATGGGCGCGCCGCGCCCGACCAATCCGTTCAGGCAATAAGTCGGGGAGGGGGAGAGTCGGTATCGGGCACAATTCCGGCGAGGCGGGGGGCCTGTTGCGGGCTCGGTGCCGACACGAGCGCGATCGCCGCGGTGGATGGTGCCGGCTGTGCCACGGTCAGCGAAAAGCAGCCGTGGCAATGATGTCCGCCGATGGTCTTGTGGTCGCCGTGGCCGGTAGCGCCGTCGAGGACCGCGGCGATCTCCGAACCGCCGCGGGGCGTGGTGACGTCGATGTCGTGCGCGCCGTGCAGCGCGCCCGCGAGCAGATAGACCGCCGCGATCAGCACGGACAGCAGCCCCCGCGGAAAACGCGAGCGGCGGGATCCTGAGGGCTGACGGTTTGCGAGCACGAGTTCACTCTCGTTGCGGTCTGTGCCCGGCCTAGCATGGGTGCGGGAACAGTGTCGACCCGCAACATTGTTACGTCCCTGGAACAATTGCCGCAGCAGTGCATGCGCTGCCAGCGCCTCTCACTGGCGGACAATGACGCGCCGATGCGGCGCCATGGTTTCGAACGAGGGGGCCGGAGCGTCGCTGCCATCGTCACCTTCCATGGTGATGACGGCCCGACAGCTCGCTTCCATCGCCCGTTCCAGCCATTTGATGGCTTCGTCGATCCATTGGTCGTGGTGCTCGGGATCGGCGAGGGCCTTCTCCCGGAATGCATTCGCCTGATGCAGGCACGCCGTTCTTCGGTCCACGCGCCACCCCTGATCCGGAGGTTCCGCCCCGAGCGCATCATTGATGATCCCGGCCGCGGCGTCGTTAACATACGACAGGGGAGACCTGCCGGCCGCAACGCGGAAAGGCCCCAGCCGGACGAGCCGGCTGAGGCCTCATGTGCTCACAATCTCTATCCCTAGGACTTGGACAGACAACCCGCATCCTCCAAGTTCGTTCCATACGATCTGTCCAATTTGGAACGTTCCTCATACCTCGCGATTAGCGAGCAGAAGAACTGAGGAGGACGGACAATGGACGGACTGATTTATTTGATCGGCTTGATCGTCGTCATCATGGCGATCCTGTCGTTCTTCGGCCTGCGCTGAGAGCGCGGCGATGACGGTCGAAACTCTCATGCGGGAAGAGGTCATGGAAGGCGGCCTGGCAGCCGAGGCGCCTCGAACCATCCAGTGGAGCTCGGTGTTCGCGGGCGCGCTTGCTGCGAGTGCAATGTCGTTCATCCTGATCGGTTTTGGTGTCGCGGTCGGCCTCGGTGTCAGTTCGGCTTCGCCGAGCTGGCGCGATGCGTCGGCGGCGCTGGCGCTACTCTCTGGGCTCTATCTGATCATCCAGGCGATCGTCAGTTTTGGATTTGGCGGTTACGTCGCCGGCCGGACCACCCGGTCCGAGCCCGCGCTCGCAACGATCGAGGATGACGGCGAGCGGCGGGACGGGCTTCACGGGTTGACCGCCTGGGCGCTGGCAGTCCTGGCCGGCGCCGCGCTGCTGGCGCTTCTCGGCGCTGCCGCGATCGACCGTTCGCCGATGCGCAGTTCGGCGAGCAATACCTCGGCGGCCGAGCCGTTGTTGAGCTATGAGCTCGACAAGCTGTTCCGCGCGCCGCGCCGCGCGCCGAACACCGACCTGAGGGAAGCGCGCGCCGAAGCCGGACGTATCCTGATGACGTCGTCAAGCCACAGCGGCGTCGCCGCCGATGACCGGACGTACCTCGTGCAGCAGGTCGCCGCGGTCACGGGACTGGCGGCTCCCGACGCCGAAAAGCGCGTTGACGCCCTGATCGCAGACGCGAAGACGGCGATCAACCGCGCGCGGCGCAACTCGATCATCGTGGCGTTCTCGGTCGCAGCCGCGACCCTGATCGGCGCCGCAGTGGCCTGGGCCGCGGCGGTTGCCGGCGGACGCCATCGCGATGGAGAGCCGTTGCCGAACTGGATGGCGAGCGCCAACCGCTTCCACCGCAACCCGCGCGCAATGCCGGTGCCGTAGGCCCTCAACCAAATGGAAATGGCCGGGCGCAAGCCCGGCCATGGTCGACGTCTTCAGGAAGCGTCAGGCCTTCTCTTCCCAGATCATCGCCAGATGCACGATGGTCTGCACCGCCTTTTCCATGTCCTGCCGGCTGACCCATTCGAGCCGCGAATGGAACGCGTGCTCGCCGGCAAAGATGTTGGGGCAGGGCAGGCCCATGAAGGACAGGCGCGAGCCGTCGGTGCCGCCGCGGATCGCGGTGCGCATCGGGCGCAGGCCGGCGCGGCGGATCGCCTCGATGGCGTATTCGAGCACGTGCGGGTGACGGTCGATCACCTGCTTCATGTTGCGGTACTGCTCCTTGACCTCGAACGTGTAGGTCGAGCGCGGATAATCCTTCATGACGTCCTTGACGATGCCCTCGAGCAGCGCCTCCTTCTCCTTCAGCCCTTCCTCGGTGAAGTCGCGGACGATGAAGGAGAGCGTCGCCTGTTCGAGCGCGCCGTCGATGCCGATCGGATGCAGAAAACCCTGCTTGCCCGAAGTGGTCTCTGGCGAGCAGCCCTCCTTCGGCAGACGCTCGACGATGGCGGCGGCGATCTTGATCGCGTGCTCCATCTTGCCCTTGGCGTAGCCGGGATGGGCGCTGACGCCGTTGATGGTGATGGTGGCGCCGTCGGCCGAGAAGGTCTCGTCCTCGACGCAGCCCGCGCTCTCGCCGTCCATGGTGTAACCGAAATCGGCGCCAAGCTTGTTCAGGTCGACATTGTCGACGCCGCGGCCGATCTCCTCGTCCGGCGTGAACAGAATCTTGATGGTGCCGTGCTTCACGTCGGGATTGTTGATGAGGAAATGCGCGGCATCCATGATCTCGGCAACGCCGGCCTTGTTGTCGGCGCCCAATAGCGTCGTGCCGTCGGTGGTGATGATCTCGTTGCCGATCTGGTTCTTCAGCGCAGGGTGCTCATTGAAGCGGATCACCTGGCTAGTGTCGCCGGGCAGGACGATGTCGCCGCCGCGATAGTTCTTCACGATTTGCGGCTTGACGTCCTTGCCTGTGACGTCGGGCGAGGTGTCCATGTGCGAGCAGAAGCAGATCACCGGCACCTTCTTGTCGGTGTTGGCCGGGATCGTTCCGTAGACGTAGCCGTATTCGTCGAGATGCGCGTCCACAACGCCCATGGCCTTCAGCTCGGCAGCGAGCACGCGGCCGAGATCCTTCTGCTTCTCGGTCGACGGCGAGCTAGGGGATGCCGGATCGGACTGGGTGTCGATGGTGACGTAGCGCAGGAAGCGCTCGGTCACGGTATGCGAAAAGGAGAGGGAGGACATTTCTGGTCAAACCGCCGAATGTTCGGGAAGCAGGCGGTATATCAGAAAAGCGGGCCGTGATGCGGCCGGAACGGGCTCGGGGGCGGGCTTTAGTGGCCTCAGATCGCTTCCTTCAGTTCCTTCACCGGGCGGAACGCGACCTTCCTAGTGGCCTTGATGTGGATCGCTTCGCCGGTGGAAGGATTACGGCCGGTGCGGGCGGCGCGCTTGCGGACCTGGAGGATGCCGAGGCCGACGATGCGGACCCGGTCGCCCTTCTTGAGGTGCTTCGTGATCAGATCGACCATGTCGGTCAGGACGGCCTCGGCATGCTTTTTGGAGACATCCTGGCGCTCGGCAATGTCGGCGGCGAGGTGCTTGAGCGTGATCGTGGCGGGCGCGGCTGCCTTCTTCGCAGAATCCTTCTTCGCCGGATCCTTCTTAGCCATGTCTGGCCTCCTCGATCTTGCAGGTCGTCCAGAGGGAGATGGCCCCTGACCCGCAAGTTCCCGGAGGCGTAGACGATTCGGGACCGGACTGACTACGCCGCCGGCGTTACCGAGGGCCGCGTTCGTGTGTGCCAGCAGTGGAATCCGCTGGTTTGAGCTGTGGATGCAACATCCTTGACTTCACCAGATCGGGCCTTTAAGTCCCCCCTCGTTCCGCAGACATTGCGTGTCACGCGGGAGTAGCTCAGTTGGTTAGAGCGCCGGCCTGTCACGCCGGAGGTCGCGGGTTCGAGCCCCGTCTCTCGCGCCATTTTTGGCAAATAGATCAAATAGTTGCTGTCTTTCGTGGCCAAAAGCGCCGCTTGGACGGCCGTTTCATCCCGATCGCTTCCTCCCCGCCAGAATACGTTTATTTCGGCTTGGACTCCTCGATATGGGCGAGGATGCGCCGTGCGTCGGTGCTGCCGGCCTGCGCCGCCTTGGCCAGGAGCCGCCTGGCCTCGGCAAGGTCCCGTCGGCCGCCGATTCCGTTGGCGTTGCACCGGGCGAGATTGACCAGGGCTTCGAGTCCGCCCATCGCGGCGCCCCTCTGGTACAGCGCCCGAGCCGATTTCAGGTCTCGCCTGGCTCCCAGTCCCTTCTCGGCAAGCTCCCCCATCCTGTTGATGGCCGTCGCATCGCCGAGCTCGGCGGCCCGCTGATACAACGCATAGGCCTTTGCGGGATTGCTGGCCGCGCCGATTCCACGCTCCTGCTGTAGGCCGAGGCTGACGAGTGCTGGCGCAATCTTCTTCTCGGCGGCCATCTCATAGTAGAAGCGCGAGCGGGCGGGATCTTTCTCGACGCCGTTGCCGTTCTCATACATCAATCCGAGCTCGTAGAGCGCGCGTGCGTTGCCGAGCTCGGATGCCGCCTTGTAGCTCGCCACCGCTCCTCCGTAATCGCGCATGGCGAACAATGAACGCCCGAGCTGGTAGTGCAGGCGGTCCACCCCTGGCCACCGCTTGACCGCCTCCGCGCACGCCGCAACCGCGCCCGCCGCCTTTGTATCGTCGCGCGTCTCGCCTTGGTCGGCGCCGGCTGCCCTCAAATCCGCGAGCCCGGCAACGGCGTTGTCGCAGTGCTGCATGACGGCGGTATCGTCCTGGACGACTTGCTTGACGGGATGGAGATAGACCTTGTCCTTGGAAAGCTGACCATACATGTAGGGCGTCTGCTTCCGGTGCGTTGCCTGCCGAACCTCGTCGCGAACGTTGCGAAAGACGAAGTTGATCTCGAGGTCGGCCTGCCGGAGGTATTTCAGCAGCGCCGCAGCGAAAGGGCTGTTGCGGCCTTCGCCTTCTTCCGCGGTCCGCCCCGGCTCCGCTGGAAAGAACACGAGCGTGTTGCGGATTGGTGCGCTTCCGGCTGAGCTCAGGGAAGAGCTGCGGCTGCGGCCATTCGGTATGGCAGGGAACGGGTTCTCCCGCATGGCATCCAGAATCACCAGACCCAGCCTGCGGGCCCGCCCTGCGGCAGCGGTCACCGCAGCCAGGGGAATGGTCTCTGCGTTAGCCGATTCAGGTGTGGCGAGATGCGCATCGACAGGGATCAGGTAACTGCCGACACCGGCGGCTGCGCTGTATCCGGCAAAATAGAAGATCGCGATGTCCGCAGCGGCGGATTTCTCGGTGAAGGCGACGAGCCCCACGCGCAGATCGTCGAGGGTCGTGTTCTTGCGCAGATCGACATCGAAGCCGAGGCCGGCGAGACCCGCGGCAATGTCCTCGGCATCATTGACGGGAGAGCCGAGCGGTGGCGCGTTCGCGTAGCTCGCGTTTCCAATGACCAAGGCGACACGGCGGTTGGAAGCTTCTGCTTCGGCGTCGAAGAGAAGCCCGATGGCAATGAACAGTGCCAGCCAGCGCACGATCAAGTCGCGTCCCTTAGTCGATGTCGGAATGGGGGTGCCGCCTGATCCAGTCACGATAGGTGAGGAAATCGAGGCCGAGCAGACCATAGTCGACGCGCAGAAACCCGTCCACTCCAGACGACACCGCCGCGGGAGTCTGCCGCGCGACCTCCTGCGCCATCACGCCGACATAGAACCTCGCATCGCCCTTGTATCGATAGCGATAGAGGCGGAGGCCAGTATCGGTCCAGCCGAGTGCCGTAATGTCCTCCTTGAGGCGGATGTCCGATGGAATGGTGACGCGGCTCGCGGCATTCGAAGCGGCAGTCGAGGCCGCTCTGCTGGCCGCGCTTGATGCGGCGCTCGAGGCTGATCGGCTGGCAGCGTTCGACGCTGCGGCTGATGCCGCCTGCGATGCCGCCCGGCTTGCTGCGCTCGACGCGGCATTGCTGACCGCAGTCGAAACGGCATTGCTGACCACGTTGCCGACGACGTTGCTGACGACGCCGCTGACCACATTGCCGACATTCTGGTTCACGCGTGCAACCACTCGCCGATATTCGCGATTGCGAACCTTTTCCTCTTCCGAGCGGGTGTAGGCGGAAACCAGGAGTCCGCGCCTGCGCGCCTCGGTCACCGCGTTGATCATGCATCCCTTGGGATTGCCCTTGGACCGGCAAAGCTGGAATTGAAGTTGGACGTAGTCGGGGTATTTTTTGATGGATCTGGCGCATGCCCCGGAATCGCCGTCGAAGCAGGCGTTCACGTCGCTGTCGTGCGCTGATTGCAGCATCAGTTCGGTGGAATTGACCGGTCGCAAGGCAAGGTCGCTGCCCGGCGGCAGGCGGTTATGGCGCGAGCTCGGATAGCGCTCGGCAAACCGGCCAACCACGCTCTTGTCGCGTGATTCCTTCAGGACGTCCCATGCCTTCTCGACCGCCTCCGAATTGCCGGTGGTCGTCTCGGCCGAGGCGAGCTGATAGCTCGCCGGTGGCGGACCGGGCATGTCGATCTGCCCGGTGGCTTGGCCAGGCTTGGCCGACTTCTCGAGCGAAGCCAACGCGACCCGGGCGCTCTCGACATGCTCGCCAAACGGATAGAGATCCAAATAGGCGCGGTAGGCCGCGAGCGACTTCTGTCGCTCGACGATCTTCCAGGCGTTCGTTTCAGCCGTCTGCAACTGCGCAATGCGCTGGTCGATTTCGGCCGTATGCGCGCTCGCCGGGAATTGCTGGGCGAAACGGCGCAAGGTCGCGATCTCGTTGGTCGAGCGGACGAACTCCCAGGCGAGCTGCTCGGCATCTGCTCCACCATCGCCGCTTGCGATGGCGGCTTCGCCGTTGAGATAGATGTCGCCCTTCGGCAGCGTCCCGTAGATTGCCGGCTCTTGTGTCCCGGTCTCCTTCCAGACTTCGTCGTGCACGATCCGGAAGAGATAGTTGATTTCGAGTTGCGGCGTTTCGACATGGCGCAGGAGCGAGCCGGAGTAGGGGCTATTCCGCCCGGCCCCGTCGTTCGCCGTCGTGCCGGCAGCGGCCGCAAAGGCAACGAGCACGTTGTCGCTCACCTCGACGGGGGCAAGACCGCGCGTGTCGGCCGCGAAAGGCGTCGGGGAACGGGGGGTGCCGGACACTGGCGCGGCCGCCTTCGATGGCCGCGACGAGAGCGCGCGTCCCACGGCGGCGACCTTCGTCGTTTCAAACGGGTCGTTGCGGCAGGCGTCGAGAACCACGAGGCCGATGATCTTCGGCATCACGGAGATATCGATCAGGGTCTCGAGATTGATCGCCTCGGCATAGACATCGATCTCGGACTTGATTTCGGCATCGACCGGAATCAGCCAGTTCTTTCCGTCCATTTCGACGCCATGGCCTGCGAAGAAGATCACCGCCTTGTCGGCCGTCTTCGCAGCATTGCCGAATTCGATGAGGGCCTGCCGGAAATGATTGTAATCGAGGTCGGCGAGGTGCCTGACGGAATATCCCAGACGACCCAGCGACATCGCCATGTCGGCGGCGTCGTTGGCCGGGTTGATGAGTTTTGGGACCTTGCGATAGTTGCTGTTGCCGACAACGAGCGCGATCCTGTCTCCAGCGGTCGCCTGCAGTATTGTCGAAACGAGCATCGACAACGCTACGCAGCCGAGAACGGCGATCCGGCGTAACAAATCCTGCAACATGAAGACGGGACGCGAGCTTGCGAGAACGAAAATCCCCAAATGGGCAGGCATCGGCAGAAACTCAGAAAATGAAAAATCGCAGAAACGGGCTAAGGCGGCTTGTTCGTGGATTTTACATCAAGGGATGCTGGATGACGACATCAAAGGCGTCCGTGTTCAGGATTTCGTGAACCGGGAGTGGCGATGCTTCGACCAAGAGGCTGCACGTCGCGAGCGGTGAAACCAGTCGCGCTGCGCTGGTGTTGATGGCGCAGGCGGCCGAGGCCGGCGACATCTTCGGAGACTGCGGATGACCAGGACAGTCAAGTTCGCCCGTGCGCCGATTCTGGCCTTGCCGCTGCTCGTCGCTTTGTGCAGCGTGGCCCGCTGCAATGATCCGGCCGAGTCGTCACGCGACTCGATCATCCAGAACGTTCGAGAGGACGTGCGGCGGCACATCCGGGCGCGGGAAGCAGGCAAGCCTAAGAAAAGTCCGGAGCTGAACCAGGCGGCAACGCAACGTGGAGCCACGAAGAAGCGAAACCGCTCGACGGTGGAGTAGAGGGATATCGGCGCGACCCTGCGTTGGGTTGCTTCTCGTATCCGGGAGTGTTGCTCGGCGTGCAGCGCGGCCTGGGAAAGTGTTGCAAATGAGCATCAGCTGGGCGCGCTTGATGGAGCCGAACCCCCAATTCAGCCAATCAGGGGAAGACGCCGCGGGTGCTTTGCAAATAAATTCGGCGCCTGAAGCTTGCGGGAATTTACCTCCCGCCAAGGCTCGGGGCTGAACCAGCAGGGGGCTGATCGAATACCATGAGGGCAGGAATTTTCCGCCGCGGCTTTGTCGTGGCCGTACCTTTTTTGCTTAGTCTGTTTGTGACGCGACCGGTCTCCGCACAGGAGGTCAATGTTCCGCAGCAAGTCATCAACAACACCGTTCAGAACATCATCCAGAACGTCCGCGACCAGATTCAGCATCGCAGGGTCGTTGCTCCTCCTGGAATGCTGCGCTTCAGCGGCGAGGAGTCGGATTTCGACCGTCGTGATCCGTTCGCCGCAAGGGGTGTCAGCAATCCGTTCGGTGCCCTGGCCTACGCCAAGGCTCCGGCACTTGCAGCGCCGCCCCCGGCGCTCTGGCTTTACGGCGCGAACCTCGTCGGCAGTGGCGACAGTGCGCAATCGAGCGGGGTCCAGGTCAGCGTTGCGACGGTGACCGGCGCAGTTGATGTGACCAAGATCGGTATCTTCACTGCAACCGACGCGCTGACCTTCATCGGGACTGGCTCGCACTCGTGGGCGCACACCTTCACGAATGGCGGACTGACTACCGACGGTTCAATTCCATCGACTTCCGGCACCCTGTCCTATCTCAACGGCGGTTTCTCGACTGACTTCACCGCGCTCGCGAGCTGGACTCGCACCACATCCAATCTTCCCCTTGCCGCGACCGCGGACGGCACCGGCATCGCCTATACCTGGAACGGCCAATACCGGTTCGACTTCCCCTACACCGTGTGGTTCGAGCCCACGGTCGGCGTAACCTATTCGGAGAGCTATACCGCCAATTTCGGCAGCAAGACGGGCGATTCAACCGAATTTCACGGTGGCATGCGCGCCGGCTTCGAGACGGACTGGCTGGGCTTCAAGATCCAGCCGTCGATCTCGGGTCAGTACTACAGGATCGTCGACGCGAGCGGCGCCGGCGCCGTTGGAGGTGCGGTCCCCGTTGCGGCCGGCGTGATCGGTACCAATGGCCTTCGTGGTTCCGCAAAGGTCAACGTGCTCTGGACGCCGCAGCTGTCGTCCTACCTCGAAGTTCATGGCAGCAGCATCACCGTGCCGGACCCGCTGCTGCCTGGGGTCGGCGGATTCGGAACCTCGATCGCGGGTACTCAGGCCGGCCTTCGCTATACCTGGTAGAGCGATCTCGAAGATGGGTGCCCGCCGTGCGCGGCGGGCATCTTTGCGCTCCTCTCGCGTCTGGCGGAGACAACATCCCCCGCGGCGCCGTCGCATGGGCGAAACCAAACGAAAAGGCCGCCCGAAGGCGGCCGTTTGGTATCAAACCGGACCTTTTCCGGTTGTTCAGCGAATCTCCGACGTCCCCGCGCTGGTCACGACCACCGGCTTGCCGGCCTTGATGACCTGGGTGGACTGGGCGGTCTGGCTGTAATCGGCATGGGTGCGGGCCGCGATCCCGAAGCCGGCCACGGCAATGCCGGCCACCAGCGCCACCACCACGATCTTCAGGTGGGTCGCACGATCAGCAGAATGAATTGAGTGGTTCATCTGAGCCTCCCGACGGGCTTTGCCGCCGTCTATGGGCTCATCTTCTACGGGCCATCTGTTTCCGGATGGTTTCGCGGGTTCCGCAAAATGGTTTCATCTCGCCCGGCCGGCAAGTTTCATTTGGACGGCCGCGATGGGCTGGTCTGGGGCGCCGTTTGGCCGCCCGATCGTCTTTCGGTGATCGCCGCCGAAGCCCCCTGATGTTGCAGCAACATGCGAAAATATTGGAGCATTTCTAAGAGTCTTTCTAAGAAGCTTTCAATTAGGGAAATCGCGCGCCCTCACATAAGCGTCACTGCAAGCGCATGGCGTCTGGGGGACAGGCGGCATGACGCATCGAACATGCAGCTTTGGGGTGGCGCGTTGAACAGTCTTGGAATGCTGCGGTCGGCCGTGTTGGCGACCGCATCCGCTTGGGTCTTGATGCCTCAGGCATCGCTTGCACAATCTTCCGCGCAGAGTGGCGCGCAGAACATTCCGCCGGTGACGGTCACGGCGCCGGAAGCGCGCCGCCGCACCGCGGCGACGCCTCAGCGCCGCGCGACGCGGATATCGGCGCAGACCCCTGCCACGAACAGGCCGCAGCCGCGGCGCGACGTCGGCTTCGTCGAGACGCCGCGCGGGCCGGTGAACGGCTATGTCGCCGGCCGCAGCTCGTCGGGCACCAAGACCAACACGCCGATCATGGAGACGCCGCAGGCGGTGTCCGTCATCGGTGCCGAGCAGATCCGCGACCAGAAGCCGAACAAGCTCGACGAGGTTCTGCGCTACACCGCCGGCGTGCGGGCAGGGACTTTCGGTACGGACACGCGCAACGATTGGTGGCTGATCCGCGGCTTCAAGTCCGAGGACATTGGGCTGTTCCTCGACGGCATGCAGCTGTTCTACACGTCCTATGCGAGCTGGAAGCTGCAGACGCCCAACATGGAGCGCGTCGAGGTGCTGCGCGGTCCGTCCGCGGTGCTCTACGGCGGATCGAGCCCGAGCGGCATCGTCAACGTCATCAGCAAGATGCCGCCGGCCGAACCGATCCGTTACATCGAGACCGGCGTCAACAATTTCGGCAATGCCTATGTCAGCTTCGACATGGGCGGTCCGGTTGCGACCAGTCCTGATAACGGCAAGCTGTTCGCGCGCGTGGTCGGCCAGGTCCAGAACGGCGGCACGCAGGTCGACTTCACGCCTGACAACAACTACTTCATCGCGCCGTCGGTCACGTGGAAGCCCGATGCCGACACGACCTTCACGGTGCTGGCGTCGGCCTCGAAGCAGGATACCCGCGGCATCAACTTCCTGCCTTATCAGGGCACGGTGACCAGCGCGCCGTTCGGTAAGATCCCGACCAGCTTCTTCGTCGGCGATCCCAGTGTCGACAAGTTCACGCGCGAGCAGGAGATGCTCGGCTATCAGTTCGAGCGCCATCTCACCGACGATGTGACGTTCCGTCAGAACGCGCGCTTTGCGCATGTCGACATCACCTATCGCGGCTATGTCGGCAACGGCTGGGACAACATCAACACGGCGACGATGGGTCGCTATAACTGGTATGCGAAAAACACCGCGAACCAGGCCAATCTCGACAACCAGCTGGAGTATCGTTTCAACACCGGCGCCGTCAGGCACACGATGCTGTTCGGTGTCGATCTGCGGGGCTATCAAATCGACGATTACCAGGCCTTCGGGTTCGGTGTGCCCTCGATCAACGTCTTCAATCCTGCCTACGGGGGAGCTGAGGTTCCGCTACCCGGCTCGCCGTTCCGCAACTTCCTCATCACGCAGAAACAGGCTGGCACTTACGTTCAGGACCAGATGAAGCTCGGCAATTTCACGCTGGTGCTGAGCGGCCGCAATGACTGGGTCGAGACGACGCAGGAGGCTCGGGACACCGGCGCCAGCGTCGCCAGCCGCGACGACAGCAGGTTCAGCGGCCGCGCCGGGTTGATCTACAATTTCGACAACGGCATCGCGCCTTACGTCTCCTATTCGACGAGCTACAATCCAATCATCGGCCTCAATGCGTCGAACCAGCTTTTCCTGCCGGAGACCGGTAAGCAGGCCGAAATCGGCGTGAAGGTCGCGCCGGTCGGATTCGACGGCTATTTCACCGTTTCGGTTTTCGATCTGGTTCGCCAGAACGTGACGACGACCACGGGCGCGGGCATCGTTCCGGTGCTGCAGAACCAGACCGGAGAGGTGACCTCGCGCGGCATCGAGTTGGAAGCGGTGGCCAATGCCACCAAGGAGCTGAAATTCATCGGCTCCTTCACGTCCTATAATCTCTTCGTGAGCAAGGATCTCGATTCGACGCTCGTCGGCAAGACGCCGACCAACACGCCCGAACTCCTGGTGTCGGGCTGGGCGGACTACACCTTCAGGGACGGACCGCTCGCAGGGTTCGGCTTCGGGGGTGGCGTGCGTTACATCGGCTCGTCCTGGGCCGACCAGGCCAACACGCTCGAGGTTCCCGCGGTCGTGCTCGGCGATCTCGCGCTCCACTATGAATGGCAGAACTGGCGCACGGCGCTCAACGTGATCAACCTGACCGACAAGATCTACGTCGCGAGCTGTGCTTCGGCCTCGTCCTGCTTCTATGGCGATCGTCGGCGCGTCACCGCCAGCGTCTCCTACAAATGGTGAGGACAGGCGAGGGCAGGGCCGGAAGGCTCTGGGACGAAGCGCAACCGATCGTGACGTTCGCTCGGCTCCACCTGGGCGTCCGCTGATCTGCGGTTACGATGAGCTCGCGGGCCATGCCCCCCGGCCCAAAGCTCATCCGGGCGCGGCGCGAGCGACCGGCAGGTCGCCGCCGCGCCCGCGACCGGCTTGGAGCCAATCGCGGGCACATTCGCCGGACGAGCCCCGGTCCTGTGATGACGCATGGCTCCTCCGATTACTCGTAGCTGTGGACAGGTCTTTCCTGCACCTCAGGCGGCGGCACCAGCATCGGTGGTCCTGACCGCGCCGATCGGCAAATCTGTCGCCGCGACAACGGGGAGGTTGCCCCTGCGGCGCTGCACTGCCGCCCCAAAAACCCGAGCATTTGGTCGGTCAGCGCGCAGCGATAGCTGCCTCGGCGCGAGTGCCGCAATCTCAGAACGGCTGACCTGCGAGACCGTGGCAGCCCTTGCTGGGTAGGGCGATCTGCTCCATACCAGCCGCGGGGTGATTCCGGGATTTTCACCGTTCTGGGGGCGGCAAAGGGCCTGAAAAGAGCGTGTCTTGCGCCCATTGGTGCACTGCGCTAAGGCTCAGAATAATTCCAAATCGGACGAATCCGTGGCTGTCCCGAGGCTGCGGGAAAAGGGCTCGCCAATGAGCGGCATTCTGCAGAACTATCTTCCACTCGTCGTCTTTATAGGGGTAGCGGGCCTGATCGGCCTCGTGCTGCTGATCGCGCCGTTCATCGTGGCGTTCCAGCAGCCGGATCCCGAAAAGCTGTCGGCCTATGAGTGCGGTTTCAACGCCTTCGACGACGCCCGCATGAAGTTCGACGTCCGCTTCTATCTCGTCGCCATCCTGTTCATCATCTTCGATCTCGAGGTGGCGTTTCTGTTTCCCTGGGCGGTGGCGTTCGGCAAGCTTGGCGCGACCGGCTTCTGGTCCATGGTGGTGTTCCTCGCCGTGCTGACGGTCGGGTTCGCCTATGAATGGAAGAAAGGGGCCCTCGAATGGGATTGAACCCGGCTACACAGTCCGCAGGTCCGGTGATCGCACCGGCCCCGAAGGGCATTCTGGATCCTTCGACCGGCAAGCCGGTCGGGGCCAATGATCCGTTCTTCCTCGAGGTCAATTCCGAGCTGTCCGACAAGGGCTTCTTCGTGGCCGCGACGGACGACCTCATCACCTGGGCGCGCACCGGCTCGTTGATGTGGATGACCTTCGGTCTGGCCTGCTGCGCGGTCGAGATGATGCAGGTCTCGATGCCGCGCTACGACGTCGAGCGCTTCGGCTTCGCCCCGCGTGCCTCGCCGCGTCAGTCCGACGTGATGATCGTTGCGGGAACACTGACCAACAAGATGGCGCCGGCGCTGCGCAAGGTCTACGACCAGATGCCCGAGCCGCGCTACGTCATCTCGATGGGCTCCTGCGCCAATGGCGGCGGCTATTATCACTATTCCTACTCGGTCGTGCGCGGCTGCGACCGCATCGTGCCGATCGACATCTACGTGCCGGGCTGCCCGCCCACGGCGGAGGCGCTGCTCTACGGCGTGCTGCTGCTGCAGAAGAAGATCCGGCGCACCGGCACCATCGAACGCTAAGGTTTTACGTCATGGACGACGCCAAGCTCGACGCCCTGGGGCAGACGATCGTTAGCGCGCTTCCGGGCGCCGCGACCGGTCACTCGGTGGCCTTCAACCAACTCACCGTGGACGTCGAGGCCGCCAGGATCGTCGAGGTGGTCAAGTACCTCCGCGATGACCCGAACTGCCGGTTCGTCAACATCACCGACATCACGGCGGTGGACTATCCGGATCGCGAGAAGCGCTTCGACGTGATCTATCACTTCCTGTCGCCGACCTTGAACGCGCGCATCCGGCTCAAGGCGCAAGCCGACGAGACCACGCAGGTGCCCTCGCTGATCGACGTCTTCCCGGGCGCGGACTGGTTCGAGCGCGAAGCCTACGACCTCTACGGCGTGTTCTTCGTCGGCCATCCCGACATGCGCCGCATCCTCACCGACTACGGCTTCGAGGGCCATCCGCTGCGCAAGGATTTCCCGCTCACCGGCTTCGTCGAGGTCCGCTACGACGACCAGGAGAAGCGGGTGGTGTACGAGCCGGTCCGGCTCAACCAGGAATTCCGCAAGTTCGACTTTTTGTCTCCTTGGGAAGGTGCCGACTATCCGGTGCTTCCGGGCGATGAAAAAGCGGGGCCGAAGGTCTGATCATGAACGAGCAACCGCAGAATCTTCGCAACTTCACGATCAACTTTGGTCCGCAGCATCCTGCGGCGCACGGCGTGCTGCGCCTCGTGCTGGAGCTGGACGGCGAAGTGGTCGAGCGCGTCGATCCGCATATCGGCCTGCTTCACCGCGGCACCGAGAAGCTGATCGAGCAGAAGACCTATCTCCAGGCGATCCCTTATTTCGACCGGCTCGACTACGTGGCGCCGATGAACCAGGAGCACGCCTTCTGCCTCGCCGCCGAGAAGCTGCTCGGCATCGAGGTGCCGCGCCGCGGCCAGCTCAT
Organism: Bradyrhizobium sp. NBAIM18; assembly: GCF_020193825.1. Classification (NCBI taxonomy): domain Bacteria; kingdom Pseudomonadati; phylum Pseudomonadota; class Alphaproteobacteria; order Hyphomicrobiales; family Nitrobacteraceae; genus Bradyrhizobium; species Bradyrhizobium sp. NBAIM18. Next base: position 291,381 of record NZ_JADYVO010000007.1, on the reverse strand, counting down.
CCGCGTGCTCTATTGCGAGATCGGCCGCATCCTATCGCATCTGCTCAACGTCACCACGCAGGCGATGGACGTCGGCGCGCTGACCCCGCCGCTGTGGGGCTTCGAAGAGCGCGAGAAGCTGATGGTGTTCTACGAGCGCGCCTCGGGCAGCCGCATGCATGCGGCCTATTTCCGTATCGGCGGCGTGCATCAGGACCTGCCGCAGAAACTGGTCGACGACATCGAGGCCTGGTGCGATCCGTTCCTCAAGGTTGTGGACGATCTCGACCGTCTGCTCACCGCCAATCGCATCTTCAAGCAGCGCAACGTCGACATCGGCGTGGTGCCGCTCAAGGAGGCCTGGGAATGGGGTTTTTCGGGCGTGATGGTGCGCGGCTCGGGCGCGGCCTGGGACTTGCGCAAGTCGCAGCCCTATGAGTGCTACGCCGAGATGGATTTCGACATTCCGATCGGCAAGAACGGCGACTGCTACGACCGCTACCTGATCCGCATGGAAGAGATGCGCCAGTCCGTGCGCATCATGAAGCAGTGCATCCAGAAGCTGAATGCGCCTGACGGCAAGGGCCCCGTCGTCGTCGAAGACAACAAGGTCGCGCCGCCGCGCCGTGGCGAGATGAAGCGCTCGATGGAAGCGCTGATCCACCACTTCAAGCTCTACACCGAAGGCGTTCACGTGCCGGCCGGCGAGGTCTACGCTGCGGTCGAGGCGCCCAAGGGCGAGTTCGGCGTCTATCTCGTCGCCGACGGCACCAACAAGCCCTACAAGTGCAAGATCCGCGCGCCGGGCTTCGCGCATCTCCAGGCCATGGACCACATCTGCCGCGGCCATCTGCTGGCCGACGTCTCGGCGATCCTGGGCTCGCTCGACATCGTGTTCGGAGAGGTCGATCGGTGATGGCGCAGGCGCCAATCCAGTTTGACCGTGCCTCGGGGGCTCTTGAAGGGGCCAACCTGTGGGAGCGGACGGCTGCCTTGGCGCTGGTGGCGGGATCGAAGATCTCCTCGCACTTCTCGCACATGGGCTACATCGCCTGCGCGAATTTGCTGCGCAAGACGCTGCCCGAGCGCAACATCGCGATCAGGCTCAATCCCGACGCGGTGTTCGAATTCCCTTACGGCGACGGCTATTGGAGCAAGCTGCTCAACCGCTCCTACATTTATGAGGACGAGCTCGAGCTCTTGTTCGCCAACTCCATCGACGTCGACTACACGCTGCTCGATTGCGGCGCAAATTACGGCTATTGGTCGGTGCTGGTCTCGAGCAAGCCGTTCGGCGCGCATAAAGCGATCGCGATCGAGCCGTCGGGCCAGAACTATTCGAAGCTCGCCAACAATGCCCGCATCAACGCTGGCCGCTTCGAGACCATGAAATGCGCCATTGGCGCGACGCGCGGCACCGCGCGTCTGTCGGGCACCAAGCACGAGGCCTTCAGCATCGCCGGCGATCAGTCGGCGGGCGGCGAGGAGGTGCCGGTGATCGCGCTCGACAATTTGATCGAGGACGGCAAGGTCGCGGCCACCGGCAAGTACCTGATCAAGCTCGACGTCGAAGGCGTCGAGATCGAGGCGATCAAGGGCGGGGCACGGCTGCTTCAGGCCGACAGCGTCATCATGTGCGAGGAGCACGGCAGCGACCGTTCTCACGCCGTGTCGCGCTTCATCCTCGAACAGACCCCGCTGAAGCTGATCGTGTTCGATCCGCGCAGCAACCGCATGGAGACCGTGACCGAGCTGTCGATCCTCGACCGCATCAAGGTCTCGACCCACGTCGGCTACAACGTTTTCGGCACCGCAAGCGCATTCTGGCAGGACAGGATCGAGGCCATGAACGCCAAGAACCTGGATACCAAAAATCTGAATGCCAAAAATCTGAATGCCAAGTCCGCGCGCCGCATGCAGTGAGAGATTGAAGAGATGTCCGTTCGCCGATTAGCACCGAAGGAAGTCCAGCCCGCGAGCTTTGCGTTCACGCAGGAGAACCTCGCATTCGCCCGGCAGCAGATCGCGAAATATCCCGAAGGCCGTCAGGCCTCCGCAGTCATCGCCATCCTCTGGCGTGCGCAGGAGCAGAACGAGGGTTGGGTGTCGGAAGCCGCGATCCGCGTCATCGCCGACATGCTCGACATGCCCTATATCCGCGTGCTGGAGGTCGCGACCTTCTACACCATGTTCCAGCTCGCCCCCGTCGGCAAGAAGGCCCACGTCCAGGTCTGCGGCACCACGCCGTGCCGGCTGCGCGGCGCCGAGGATCTGATCCACGTCTGCGAGCACCGCATCCATCACGAGCCCTTCCATCTCTCCAAGGACGGCAATTTCAGCTGGGAGGAAGTGGAGTGCCTGGGGGCCTGCGTGAACGCGCCGATGGTGCTGATCGGCAAGGACACCTATGAGGACCTGACCAAGGAAAGCTTTGGCAAGGTGCTCGATGGCTTCGCTTCGGGCAATCCGCCCAAGCCCGGTCCGCAGAACGGCCGCCAATTCTCGGCGCCGATGACCGGACCGACCACGCTCAAGGAGATCACCTGATGCGTGATCTCGTCGTAACCGGAGGGACCGCGGCCGTGAAGAAATGGGGCTTCGTCGCCATGCACGCCGCGATCGCGGCTGCCTTCATGTTCCTGCTGCAGCGTTACTTCATGAACGCGTCGCAGGAGACCAGTCTGCTCTGGGCGCTGTTCTTCGCCGTCTGCGCCGCCGGACTTGCCTACAAGCAGTCCATTCGTTGATCGGAAAGCACTGATATGCTCGAGGACAAGGACCGCATCTTCAAGAACCTCTACGGCCTCCATGATTGGGGGCTCGAGGGTGCGCGGCGCCGCGGCGCCTGGGACGGCACCAAGAACATCATCGACAAGGGCCGCGACTGGATCATCAACGAGATGAAGGCGTCGGGCCTGCGCGGCCGCGGCGGCGCCGGCTTCCCGACCGGTCTCAAGTGGTCCTTCATGCCGAAGGAATCGACCGACGGCCGTCCCAGCTATCTCGTCGTCAACGCCGACGAATCCGAGCCCGGCACCTGCAAGGACCGCGAGATCATGCGGCATGATCCGCATCTGTTGGTCGAGGGCTGCCTGATCGCGAGCTTCGCGATGAACGCGCATGCCTGCTACATCTATGTCCGCGGCGAGTTCATCCGCGAGCGCGAGCGCCTTCAGGCCGCAATCGACCAGGCCTATGAAGCCAAGCTGATCGGCAAGGACAATCTCAACGGCTGGCCGTTCGACCTCTACGTCGCCCACGGGGCCGGCGCCTATATCTGCGGCGAGGAGACTGCGCTGCTCGAAAGCCTCGAAGGCAAGAAGGGCCAGCCGCGGCTGAAGCCGCCGTTCCCGGCGAATGTCGGTCTGTTCGGCTGCCCGACCACCGTCAACAACGTCGAATCCATCGCCGTTGCGCCCGATATCCTGCGCCGCGGCGCGGCGTGGTTCGCCGGCATCGGCCGCCCGAACAATGTCGGCACCAAGCTGTTCTGCATCTCCGGCCATGTCGAGCGGCCCTGCAATGTCGAAGAGGCCATGGGCATCCCGTTCCGTGAGCTGATCGAGAAGCATTGCGGCGGCATTCGCGGCGGCTGGGACAACCTCAAGGCCGTGATCCCCGGCGGCTCGTCGGTGCGCATGGTGCCGGCCGAGCAGATCATCGACACGCCGATGGATTTCGATAGCCTGAGCAAGCTGCGCTCGGGCCTCGGCACCGCCGCCGTGATCGTGATGGACAAGTCGACCGACCTGATCCGCGCGATCGCCCGCATCTCCTATTTCTACAAGCACGAGAGCTGCGGCCAGTGCACGCCGTGCCGCGAGGGCACGGGCTGGATGTGGCGCGTGCTGACCCGCATGGCCGAAGGCCGCGCCCATAAGCGCGAGATCGACATGCTGCTCGAGGTCACCAAGCAGGTCGAAGGCCACACCATCTGCGCGCTCGGCGACGCCGCGGCCTGGCCGATCCAGGGCCTGATCACGCACTTCCGCCACGAGATCGAAGCGCGCATCGACCAATATTCGCACAAGGCCGATGTCGACGACATCGGCGTCCGCGATCCCGTGAACATGGTCGCGGCGGAGTAAGAGACATGACCAAGCTCATCATCGACGGCAAAGAGATCGATGTCCCGGCCGAGTACACGCTGCTTCAGGCGTGCGAGGCGGCCGGCGCCGAGATTCCGCGCTTCTGCTATCACGAGCGGCTGTCGATCGCCGGCAATTGCCGGATGTGCCTCGTCGAGGTGAAGGGCGGCCCGAAGCCGGTCGCGAGCTGCGCCTGGGGCGTGCGCGATTGCCGTCCGGGCCCCAAGGGCGAGCCGCCGGAGATTTCGACGCGTTCGCCGATGGTGAAGAAGGCACGCGAAGGCGTGATGGAATTCCTCCTGATCAACCATCCCTTGGACTGCCCGATCTGCGACCAGGGCGGCGAGTGCGACCTGCAGGACCAGGCGATGGGCTATGGTGTCGACACCAGCCGCTTCGCCGAGAACAAGCGCGCGGTCGAGGACAAATATCTCGGCGCGCTGGTCAAGACCTCCATGAACCGCTGCATTCAGTGCACGCGCTGCGTCCGCTTTTCGGCGGAAGTCGCCGGCGCGCCCGAGATGGGCGCCACCGGCCGCGGCGAGGACATGGAGATCACGACCTATCTGGAGCACGCGCTGACGTCCGAATTGCAGGGCAACCTCGTCGACATCTGCCCGGTCGGCGCGCTGACCTCGAAGCCCTATGCCTTCGCGGCGCGCCCGTGGGAGCTCGGCAAGACCCAGTCGATCGACGTCATGGACGGCGTCGGTTCTGCGATCCGCGTCGACACCCGCGGCCGCGAGGTGATGCGGATCCTGCCGCGCATCAACGAGGCCGTGAACGAGGAGTGGATCTCCGACAAGACCCGGCACGTGGTCGACGGCCTGCGCACCCAGCGCCTCGACCGGCCCTATATCCGCGAAGCCGGCAAGCTGCGCGCCGCGAGCTGGACCGAGGCCTTCGCCGCAATCGCCGCCAAGGCGGCGCGCACCGACGGCAAGCGCATCGGCGCGATCGCAGGCGATCTCGCCGGCGTCGAGGAGATGTTCGCGCTGAAGGACCTGCTCGGCAAATACGGTTCGAGCAATCTGGCGGTGCAGGGCGGCGACGCCTTCGATCCCGCGCTCGGCCGCGGCTCCTACATCTTCAATCCGACGCTCGCCGGCGTCGAGCAGGCGGACGCGCTGCTCATCATCGGCGCGAACCCGCGGAAAGAGGCGGCCGTGTTCAACGCCCGCATCCGCAAGCGTTGGCGCGCCGGCGGCTTCAAGGTCGGCGTGATCGGTGCCAAGGCCGACCTGACCTATGATTACGACCATCTCGGTGCCGGTACCGAGACGCTGGCCGAGCTCGCGGCCGGCAAGCATTCCTTCATGGACGTGCTGAAGAACGCTGAGAAACCGATCATCCTGGTCGGTGCGGGCGCGGCCGCCCGTCACGACGGCGCCGCCATTCTCGCCGCCAGCGCCAAGCTCGCGCTCGATGCCGGCGCGGTCAAGGACGGCTGGAACGGTTTTGGCGTGTTGCACGAGACCGCCTCGCGCGTCGGCGCGCTCGACATCGGCTTTGCCGCAACCAGCGGCGGCCTCAATGCTGCGCAGATGACGACCTTCGGCACGCTCGACTTGCTGTTCCTGCTCGGGGCCGACGAGATCAAGGCGTCTGACGGCACCTTCGTCGTCTATATCGGCACCCATGGTGATCGCGGCGCACACCGCGCCGACGTCATCCTGCCGGCGGCCGCCTACACCGAGAAGTCCGTGATCTACGTCAACACCGAAGGCCGCGTGCAGATGACGGGCCGCGCCGCGTTCCCGCCGGGCGAGGCCCGCGAGGACTGGGCGATCATCCGCGCACTGTCGGAAGCGCTCGGCAAGAAGCTCGGCTATGACTCGCTTCAAGCCCTGCGCCAGGCGGTGTTCAAGGCCGTGCCGCATCTGATCCGTCTCGACCAGATCGAGGCCGGCTCGGCCGACCAGATCAAGAAGCTGGCGGGCAAGGGCGGCTCGCCCGAGAAGGCGCCGTTCAAGCCTCTGGTCGAGGACTTCTATTTGACCAACCCAATCGCGCGTGCGTCCGCCGTGATGGCGGAGTGCTCGCGCCTCGCCTCCGGGCAGATGCTGACCGCAGCGGAGTGAGCGTGATCTGATGGAATTCTTCGAAAGCGCATTCTGGACCGGGTTCCTCTGGCCGCTGATCATCATGGTCGCGCAGAGCGTCCTCGTGCTCGTCGTCCTGCTGGTCGCGATCGCCTATATCCTGCTCGCCGACCGCAAGATCTGGGCGGCGGTGCAGATCCGGCGCGGCCCAAACGTCGTCGGCCCCTGGGGCCTGCTGCAATCCTTCGCCGACCTGCTCAAGTTCGTGCTGAAGGAGCCGATCATTCCGGCCGGCGCCAACAAGGGCGTGTTTCTTCTTGCTCCCTTGGTCTCATGCGTGCTCGCGCTCGCCGCCTGGGCGGTGATCCCGACCAATCTCGGCTGGGTGATCGCCGACATCAATGTCGGCGTCCTCTTCATCTTCGCGATCTCGTCGCTGTCGATCTACGGCATCATCATGGCCGGCTGGTCGTCGAACTCGAAGTATCCGTTCCTGGCCGCGCTGCGCTCGGCGGCGCAGATGGTGTCGTACGAAGTCTCGATCGGCTTCGTCATCATCACCGTGCTGCTCTGCGCCGGCACGCTGAACCTGACGGCGGTGGTCGAGGCCCAGCACGCGCGCGGCCTCGCCAGCCTGATCGGGCTGCCGCAGCTGACGATCCTGAACTGGTACGTCTGGCCGTTGTTCCCGATGTTCGTGGTGTTCTACGTCTCGGCGCTGGCGGAAACCAACCGTCCGCCCTTCGACCTCGTCGAAGCCGAATCCGAGCTCGTCGCCGGCTTCATGGTCGAGTACGGCTCGACGCCGTACCTCTTGTTCATGCTCGGCGAGTATGTCGCGATCGTCACGATGTGTGCGCTGGCGACCATCCTGTTCCTCGGAGGCTGGCTGCCGCCGGTGGACCTGCCACCCTTCAACTGGGTGCCGGGGATCATCTGGTTCTCGCTCAAGCTGTTCTTCATGTTCTTCCTGTTCGCGATGGCGAAAGCGATCGTGCCGCGCTACCGCTACGATCAACTGATGCGCCTCGGCTGGAAGGTGTTCCTGCCGCTGTCGCTGGCGATGGTGATCGTGGTGGCCGGCGTGCTGCATTTCGCCGGCATCGCGCCGAAGTGAGGGCCGTCATGGGTATCAACGTAAACGCCACTGCACGCTCGCTTCTGCTGTCGGAATTCGTCTCGGCGTTCTTCCTCGCCATGCGTTATTTCTTTCAGCCGAAGCCGACGCTGAACTATCCGTTCGAGAAGGGCCCGATCTCGCCCCGCTTCCGCGGCGAGCACGCGCTGCGCCGCTATCCGAACGGCGAAGAGCGCTGCATTGCCTGCAAGCTGTGCGAGGCGGTCTGCCCGGCGCAGGCCATCACCATCGAGGCCGGCCCGCGCCGCAACGACGGCACCCGCCGCACCGTGCGCTACGACATCGACATGGTGAAGTGCATCTATTGCGGCCTCTGCCAGGAAGCCTGTCCGGTCGATGCCATCGTCGAGGGCCCGAACTTCGAGTTCGCGACCGAGACCCGCGAGGAACTCTATTATGACAAGGCCAAGCTGCTCGCCAACGGCGACCGCTGGGAACGCGAGATCGCCAAGGCGATCGAGCTCGACGCGCCGTACCGGTGAGGTGAGGGCATGATCCTTCCCGCGCTGTTCTTTTATCTCTTCGCCGGCGTCTGCGTCGCCTCGGCCGTGATGGTGATTGTCTCGCGCAATCCCGTGCACTCCGTGCTGTACCTGATCCTGGCCTTCGTCAACGCCTCCGGCCTGTTCGTGCTGATGGGCGCCGAGTTCCTCGGCATGATGCTGATCGTCGTTTATGTCGGCGCGGTCGCGGTGCTGTTCCTGTTCGTGATCATGATGCTCGATGTCGACTTCCTCGAGCTGCGCGAGGGCTTCATCGAGTACCTGCCGGTCGGCCTCGTGATCGGCGGCATCTTCATGTTCGAGTTGCTGCTCACCGTCGGCTTCTGGGTCATCAATCCCGGCGTCTCCAAGACGATCACGGCGGCGATCCCGGCCAACGTCAGCAACACCGAGGCGCTCGGTCTCGTGCTCTATACGAAGTACATCCACTACTTCCAGCTCTCGGGCATGGTGCTCCTGGTCGCCATGATCGGCGCCATCGTGCTGACGCTGCGCCACAAGGAGAAGGTCAAGCGGCAGGACATCAACGTTCAGAACGCGCGCACGCCCGACATCGCGATGGCGGTGCGCAAGGTGGCGCCGGGGCAGGGGCTTTCGGACGCGGATGCGGCGGAGTGGGTGAAATGACGATCGGGCTCGGACATTATCTGGCGGTCGGCGCGATCCTGTTCACGCTCGGCATCCTCGGCATCTTCCTGAACCGCAAGAACATCATCGTCATCCTGATGTCGATCGAGCTGATCCTGCTCTCGGTCAACATCAACCTCGTGGCGTTCTCGACCTTTCTCGGCGACATCGTCGGCCAGGTCTTCGCGCTGCTGGTGCTGACGGTCGCGGCTGCGGAAGCTGCGATCGGCCTCGCCATCCTGGTGGTCTATTTCCGCAACCGTGGCTCGATCGCGGTTGAGGACGTTAATCTGATGAAGGGCTGAGCTCTCAAATGGTTCAGGCGATCGTTTTCCTGCCTCTGCTGGGCGCCATTTTGGCTGGCCTGATCGCGCTGTTCGGCGCCCATGCCCGCAACCCCTCGGGCGACGAGCTCGAGCATCACGGCAACCACGGCCATGGCGCGCATGCCCATGCGTCCGACAAGATCAACGAGGATGCCTCCGTCATCCACGAGACCCATCACGAGCCCGGCGATGGGCACGACGATCACGGCCATGGCCCGACCGAGCCGCCGGCGGCGGGCTCGCGCGCGGCCGAGCTGATCACCACCGGGCTGCTGTTCGTCTCGGCGGCCTTGTCCTGGATGACGCTGGTCGACGTCGGCTTCATGCATCACGACTACAGGATCCAGTTGCTGCCCTGGATCTTCTCCGGCGATCTCCAGGTCTGGTGGACGCTGCGCGTCGATACGCTCACCGCCGTAATGCTGGTGGTGGTGACGACCGTCTCCTCGCTCGTGCACCTCTATTCCATCGGCTACATGGACGAGGACCCGAACCGGCCGCGCTTCTTCGGCTATCTATCGCTGTTCACCTTCGCCATGCTGATGCTGGTGACGGCCGACAATTTGGTGCAGCTGTTCTTCGGCTGGGAAGGCGTCGGTCTCGCCAGCTATCTGCTGATCGGCTTCTGGTACCAGAAGCCCTCGGCGAACGCTGCCGCCATCAAGGCCTTTGTGGTCAACCGCGTCGGCGACTTCGGCTTCGCGCTCGGCATCTTCGCGGTCTTCATGCTAGTCGGCTCGACCGACTTCGAGACCATCTTCCACGCCGCACCCGGCCTCACCGGCAAGACCATCAACTTCCTCGGCTGGCACGCAGACGCGCTGACGCTGACCTGCCTGTTGCTGTTCATGGGTGCGATGGGCAAGTCCGCCCAGTTCCTGCTGCACACCTGGTTGCCGGACGCGATGGAAGGCCCGACCCCGGTGTCGGCGCTGATCCACGCCGCGACCATGGTCACCGCCGGCGTCTTCATGGTGGCGCGCCTGTCGCCGCTGTTCGAGCTCGCTCCGAATGCCCAGGCCGTCGTGATGTTCTTCGGCGCGACCACGGCGTTCTTCGCCGCGACCATCGGCCTCGTCCAGAACGACATCAAGCGCATCGTCGCCTACTCGACCTGTTCGCAGCTCGGCTACATGTTCGTGGCGATGGGAGCAGGGGCCTATTCGGTCGGCATGTTCCACCTGTTCACCCATGCCTTCTTCAAGGCGCTGCTGTTCCTAGGCTCCGGCTCGGTGATCTACGCGATGCACCACGAGCAGGACATCCGCAACATGGGCGGCCTCTGGAAGAAGATTCCCTACACCTATGCCGTGATGGTGGTCGGCACGCTGGCGCTGACCGGCTTTCCGCTCACCGCCGGCTACTTCTCCAAGGACGCGATCATCGAGTCCGCCTACGCCTCGCACAATCCGTTCGCGATGTACGGCTTCCTGATGACGATCGTCGCCGCCGGCCTGACCTCGTTCTACTCCTGGCGCCTGATCTTCAAGACCTTCCACGGCGAGCCGCATGACGAGCATCATTACGAGGCCGCGCATGAGGCTCCGCTCTGGATCCTGATCCCGATCGGCGTGCTCGCGGTCGGCTCGTTCGTCGCCGGCCTCCCGTTCAAGGAGCTGTTCGCCGGACACGGGGTCGAGGAGTTCTTCCGCGAGTCCGTCAAGATGAACCCGCACATCATCGAGGAGATGCATCACATCCCGCAGACCATCGCCTTCCTGCCGACGGTGATGATGGTGCTGGGTTTCCTCGTCTCCTACCTGTTCTACATCCGCCGGCCCTACCTGCCGGTCGAGCTCGCGAACACGCAGCCGATGCTATACCAGTTCCTGCTCAACAAATGGTACTTCGACGAGCTCTACGACATCATCTTCGTTCGACCGGCGAAGTGGATCGGCTACCAGCTCTGGAAGAAGGGCGACGGCTTCATCATCGACGGCTTCGGCCCCGACGGCGTCTCGGCCCGCGTGCTGGACGTCACCCGCAACGTCGTCAAGATCCAGACCGGCTATCTCTATCACTATGCATTCGCCATGCTGATCGGCGCCGCCGGCCTGATCACCTGGTTCATGTTCGGCTTTGGAGGCCAGTAAATGACAACCTGGCCAATTCTTTCGGTCACGACGTTCCTGCCCCTGGTCGGCGCGCTGATCGTCTATCTGAGCCGCGGTGACGACGAGGCGGCGCGGCGCAATTCGCGCTGGATCGCGCTCTGGACCACGCTGATCACCTTCGCGGTGTCGGTGATCCTGGTCATGCGCTTCGACCCCAGCAACCCCGACTTCCAGTTCGTCGAGAAGGCGAACTGGCTCGCCACCGGCATCACCTACCACATGGGTGTCGACGGCATCTCGCTGCCGCTCGTGATCCTCACCACCGCCGTGATGCCGTTCTGCATCATCGCGAGCTGGAAGGCGATAACCAACCGCGTCCGCGAATATATGATGGCGTTCCTGATCCTGGAAACGCTGATGATCGGCACCTTCTCGGCGCTCGATCTCGTGCTGTTCTACCTGTTCTTCGAGGGCGGCCTGATCCCGATGTTCCTGATCATCGGCGTCTGGGGCGGTCCGCGCCGGGTCTATGCCTCGTTCAAGTTCTTTCTCTACACGCTGCTCGGCTCGGTCCTGATGCTGCTCGCCATCATGGCGCTGTACTGGAACGGCGGCACCACCGACATCCCGACCCTGATGCACACCGCCGTGCCGCGGTCGTTGCAGACCTGGGCGTGGCTCGCCTTCTTCGCCTCCTTTGCGGTGAAGATGCCGATGTGGCCGGTGCACACCTGGCTCCCCGACGCGCACGTGGAGGCACCGACCGCGGGCTCCGTGGTCCTCGCCGCGATCCTCCTGAAGATGGGCGGCTACGGCTTCCTGCGCTTCTCGCTGCCGATGTTCCCGCTGGCCTCGCACGACTTCGCGCCGCTGGTGTTCACGCTCTCGGCCATCGCCATCATCTACACCTCGCTGGTCGCCCTGATGCAGGAGGACATGAAGAAGCTGATCGCGTACTCCTCGGTCGCGCATATGGGCTTCGTCACCATGGGCATCTTCGCCGGCACCATGCAGGGCGTCGCCGGCGGCGTGTTCCAGATGATCTCGCACGGCATTGTCTCCGGCGCACTGTTCCTCTGCGTCGGCGTCGTCTACGACCGCCTGCACACCCGCGAGATCGCGGCCTATGGCGGCCTCGTCAACCGGATGCCACTCTATGCGATGACCTTCATGGTGTTCACCATGGCCAATGTCGGTCTGCCCGGCACGAGCGGCTTCGTCGGCGAATTCATGACGCTGCTCGGCACCTTCAAGGTCTCGATCCCGACCGCGTTCTTCGCCAGCTTCGGCGTGATCCTCTCGGCGGCCTACGCACTATGGCTCTATCGCAAGGTCGTGTTCGGAGCGCTGGTCAAGCCGCAGCTGGCGAGCATGAAGGATCTCACCTTGCGTGAGTGCGTCATTCTATTCCCGATGATCGCGCTGACGATCCTGTTCGGCGTCTATCCGAAGCCGGTGCTCGACATGTCGGCCGCCTCGGTCCAGCAACTCGTCAACAATTACAACACCGCCGTGACGGCCGTGAAGGCCGCCGCACTGCTCCAGTGATCGGGCAGGTCAGGATATCGCCATGAGCTTTTCGACTGCAGGTTATCAACTGGCGCCGGTGCTGCCCGAGCTCGTGCTCGCGGTCGGCGCGATGGCGCTGCTGATGCTCGGCGCCTATCGCGGGCAGGAGACGACCAAAACCGTCACCTCTCTGGCCGTGGTGCTTCTGATCGTGGTCGGCGCGCTCGTCTACATGCAGCCCGCGGGCAAGCAGGTGACGTTCGGCGGCAGCTTCATCGTCGACGACTTCGCCCGCTTCATGAAGATCCTGGCCCTGATCGGCTCGGCCGTGACGCTCGTCCTGTCGACCGAGTTCCTGTCAGACCCGTCGCGCCGGATTTTCGAATACGCCATCCTCGTGCTGCTCTCGACGCTCGGCATGATGGTGCTGATCTCGGCCGGCGACCTGATCTCGCTCTATCTCGGCCTCGAATTGATGTCGCTAGCGCTCTACGTCGTGGCGGCCTCGAACCGCGACAACGCCAAGTCGACCGAAGCCGGCCTGAAGTACTTCGTGCTCGGCGCGCTGTCCTCGGGCATGCTGCTGTACGGCGCCTCGCTGGTCTACGGCTTCACCGGCACGGTGAGCTTCACCGGCATCGCCGCGGCCGCGACGGTCTCGAATGTCGGCCTGGTGTTCGGCCTCGTCTTCCTGCTCGTCGGCCTCTGCTTCAAGGTCTCGGCCGTGCCGTTCCACATGTGGACGCCTGACGTCTACGAGGGCGCGCCGACCCCGGTCACCGCCTTCTTCGCTTCGGCGCCGAAGGTCGCCGCGCTCGCCGTCTTCACCCGCGTGACGCTCACCGCATTCCCCGGCATCGTCTCGCAATGGCAGCAGATCCTGGTGTTCGTGTCGATCGCCTCGATGGCGCTCGGCTCCTTCGCCGCGATCGGCCAGAGCAACATCAAGCGCCTGATGGCCTATTCGTCGATCGGTCACATGGGCTTTGCGCTGGTCGGCCTTGCCTCCGGCACGGTCGAAGGCGCGCAGGGCGTCCTGATGTACATCGTGATCTATGTCGCGATGACGCTCGGCTCGTTCTCGATCATCCTCGCCATGAAGCGCAACGGCCAGGCCGTGGAGCAGATCAGCGATTTCGCCGGCCTGTCGCGCACCAATCCGCTGCTCGCCTTCATGTTCGCGATGCTGCTGTTCTCGCTCGCCGGCATTCCGCCGCTCGCCGGCTTCTTCGCCAAATGGTACGTCTTCGTCGCCGCCATCAAGGCGAACCTGTTCACGCTCGCCGTCATCGGCGTGCTGACCAGCGTGGTCGGCGCCTACTATTATCTCGCCATCGTCAAGACGATGTATTTCGACGAGCCAGCCGGCCGGGTCGATCCGGTCCGCATCGAAGTGCGGACGGTGCTGGCGGTCGCTGGCCTATTCAACCTGCTGTTTGCGCTGTTCGCGGGGCCCGTGGTGAGCGTCGCCTCCGCCGCGGCAAAGTCGTTGTTCTAGGATGGCCTTCGCGCTCGGTCCTCGCGCATCGGCTGCGGGCTACAGGCTCGCGGCGTTCGAACGGACCGGCTCGACCAATACCGAGGCGATCGAACACGCCAGGGCCGGCGAGCGCGGCCCGATGTGGTTCGTCACGTCCGAGCAGACCGCCGGCCGCGGCCGGCGCCAGCGCGCCTGGATCGCGCCGCGCGGCAATCTCGCCGCCAGCATCCTCGAAGTCATGGACGTCGCCCCCGCCGTCGCCGCCACGCTCGGCTTTGCCGCAGGGCTGGCCGAGGAGGCGGCGCTGGAGAAGGTGAGCCTCGAGGCCGCGCTCCGTCTCGGCGAAGGCCGGCCCCGCTACGCGCTGAAATGGCCGAATGACGTGCTCGCCAGCGGCAAGAAGCTGGTCGGCATTGGCCTTGAGGCCGAGGCCGTCGGTGGCGGCCTTGCCGTCGTGGTCGGCATCGGGACCAATGTGGTCGCCGCGCCCGAGGGCACCCCGACGCCCGCGGTGTCGCTGGCCGCCCTCGGCGTCCAGATCAGCGCCGAGGAGCTATTCATGGCGCTGTCGGATGCCTGGGTCGAGTTCCGCGGCATCTGGGACAATGGCCGCGGCTTTGCCGAGATCCGCAGGCTCTGGCTGGAGCGCGCCGCCGGCCTCGGCGAAAAGGTTGCCATCCACACGGGAACCATGACGCTGGAAGGTGTTTTTGACACGATCGACGACACCGGCTGCCTGATCGTCCGCACCGCGGAGGGCCGCCTCGTGCCGGTTGCGGCCGGCGAGGTGTTCTTCGGCCCCGTCGCCTCGGTGGGAGCAGCGTGATGGCAAGGCCGGACGAATTGGTGTTTGCGCCGCTCGGCGGCGTCGGCGAGATCGGCATGAACCTGTCGATCTACGGCCTCGGCAACCGTCACCAGCGCGCCTGGCTTGCGGTCGATCTCGGCGTCTCCTTCGGCGATGAGGAGCATCTGCCCGGCATCGACCTGATCATGCCCGACATCTCCTTCCTGGAGAAGGAGCGCAAGAACCTGATGGGCCTGGTGCTGACCCACGCCCATGAGGATCATTTCGGCGCCATCATCGACCTCTGGCCGAAGCTGAAATGCCCGATCTACGCCACCAGGTTCAGCGCCGCGCTGTTCGAGGCCAAATGCGCCGCCGAGCGCAACGCGCCCGAGATTCCGGTCACCGTGGTGCCCTCAGGCGGCCGTGTCGATATCGGTCCGTTCAACGTCGAGTTCATTCCGGTCGCGCATTCGATTCCGGAAGCGCATGCGCTGGCGATCCACACCGACGCCGGCATCGTGCTGCACACCGGCGACTGGAAGATCGACCCGACCCCGACGCTTGGAGCCGCGACCGACGAGAAGCGGCTGCGCGAATTGGGCGAAGAGGGCGTGCTCGCCTTGATCGGCGATTCCACCAATGCCGTTCGCGACGGCCGTTCGCCCTCGGAGGCCGAGGTCGCCCGAACCATCATCGACCTCGTCAAATCCGCCAAGGGCCGCGTCGCGGTGACGACGTTCGCCTCCAACGTTGCTCGCGTCAAAGCGGTGGCTGACGCCGCGAGGGCCGCGGACCGCGAGGTCGTCGTGGTCGGCCGCGCCATGGAGCGCGTGGTGCAGGTCGCGCGCGAGACCGGCTATCTCGAGGGCGTGCAGAATTTCCGCTCGCCCGAGGTCTATGGCCACCTGCCGCAGGACAAGGTGCTGGCGCTGTGCACCGGAAGCCAGGGCGAGCCGCGCGCCGCGCTGGCCCGCATCGCCAATGACGACCATCCTGAAATCACGCTGAACCGCGGCGATAGCGTCATCTTCTCCTCGCGCACTATTCCCGGCAACGAGAAGGCGGTCGGCTCGATCATCAACAATCTGGTGCTGCAGGGCGTCGAGGTCATCACCGACCGCGATGCGCTGGTCCACGTCTCCGGCCATCCCCGCCGCGACGAGCTGCGCGATATGATCTCCTGGGTGAAGCCGCAGCTCCTGATTCCGGTCCACGGAGAGGCGCTGCACCTGCACGAGCACGCCAAGCTCGCCCGCGCCGCCGGCGTGCCGCGCGTGCTGGTCTGCCGCAACGGCGACCTCGTCAAGCTCGGCCCCGGCGATCCCGGCATCGTCGGCGAGGTGCCATCGGGGCGTCTCTACAAGGACGGCACGATCCTGGAAGACTCGAAGTCCCGTGCCGTGATCGAGCGGCGGCGCATGGCGTTCTCCGGCTGCGCCTTCGTCGCCATCGCCATGACCGCCCAGGGGGAGCTGGTCGACGAACCCGAGGTCGATCTGGTCGGCATCCCCGACAAGAACAGGGCCGGCGAGACCTTCGACGACATCGTCTTCGATGCCGTGATGTCGACCATCGAAGGCCTGCCGAGGGCGCGGCGGCGCGATCCGGACGCCTTGGCCGAGTCGGTGCGACGCGCTGTCCGGGCCGTGATCAACGAACATTGGGGCAAAAAGCCCCCCTGTCTGGTACATGTACTGACGGTATAGGGAGGGGAACATGTTGGGCCGGCTCAACCATGTCGCGATCGCGACCAAGGACGCCGTCAAGGCCGCGAAGATCTACGGTGCGGCCTTCGGCGCCCAGATTTCCGAGGCCGTGCCGCTGCCCGAGCACGGCGTCACCACCGTGTTCGCGACCCTGCCCAACACCAAGATCGAGTTCATCGAGCCGCTCGGCGAGGCCTCGCCGATCGCGAAGTTCATCGAACGCAATCCCGACGGCGGCATCCATCACGTCTGCTACGAGGTCGTCGACATCATCGCCTCGCGCGACACGCTGGTGAAGGAGGGCGCCAGGGTGCTCGGCGACGGCGTGCCGAAGATCGGCGCCCACGGCAAGCCGGTGCTGTTCCTGCACCCCAAGGATTTTTCCGGCGCCCTCGTCGAGATCGAGCAGGCATAAGGCCGCGCCATGGCCATCCAGATTTCAACCTGGCTCGCGATCTATTTCGTGCTCTGGTGGGTCATGCTGTTCGTGACGCTGCCGTTCGGCGTGCGCAGCCAGCACGAGGACGGTGTTGGCGCGCCCGGCACCGATCCCGGTGCTCCCATCCTCACCCGCATGGGGCACAAGCTGATCTGGACCACGATCATCTCGGCAATCGTGTTCGGCATTGGCCTTGCGGCCTATCATGCCGGCTATCTCTCGATCGAGCGCCTGTCGAAGATGATGGGAATGCCGTTTTAAGTTTTGATTGGCGTTGCTATGGGGTCAAAAATGACATTTCAGCGTATCGTCATTGCGCTTCTGGTGCTGATCGTCGCAGGGCTCGGTGCCATCGGCTATTTCGAATGGCGAATGGCGGCGCAGGTGCGCACCCTGAAGGCGTTCGTCGAGGGCTATGTCTTCAACGAGGCCGTGCTGGCCTGCGAACAGGCCAAGAGCTCGACGCCGTTCAAATGGAACGGCGGCAAGAGCACCTCGGTGATCGGCCTGAACTCGGTCAAGACCGACAAATACACGGTCAGCGCCAGCTACACGCTGGTCGCGGACAGCGTCTATTGCGACTACGATCCGATCAAGAGAAAGGCCGACATCGGCTCCAGCTTCCTGGAGCGGGAGACTTTCTAGCTAGATCGCGCGGCGCTGCCGGCCGGCGAAGAGACCGTAAACGAACAGCACGATGATCGCGCCGACCACGGCACCGATCAGGCCCGCACCCTCGCCAGGGCGATACCAGCCCAGCGCTTGCCCGAGATACGAAGCGACGAAGGCGCCGACGATGCCGAGGATGGTCGTCAGGATGAACCCGGACGGTTCATTGTCGCCCGGCATGATGAACTTGGCGATCACGCCGGCGAGAAAGCCAATGATGATGGTCCAGAGAATGCTCATGAGTACACCTTTTCGAGTTGAGCCGCTGCTTCTATGCGTCGGGCAGGCGTCCATCCGGCGTGTATTTGTCGATTGCGGAAGGAAGCTCGCGGGTTAGCCGTGAGACGATCTCCTCCTGGGAAAGCCCGGTTTGCTGCGCGAGCTTCTCCAGGACGTCGCTGCCGATGGCCTGCTTCAGCTCCGGCGGGGAGATCTCCTTGTTGGGGCCTGGCTTCACCCATGAATCGGCGATCTCGCCCTGCCCATTCTGGTTGAACCTCTCCAGGAGCTCGCCAATCCCGCCATTGAGCAGGCCCCCGATTCCGCCAGCGCCGAGCATGCCGCCGAGATTGCCGAGCATGCCTCCGAGCGGCTGCTGGCCGCCCGTGGACGAGCCGGCGCCGGCGCCTTTCAGCAGCTCCGCCAGCTTGTCGCGGTTCTGATATCCGGCGATGGCCAGCATCGCCAGCAGGGCAGTCATGGAAGGCATTCCGCGGCTCATCGCTCGC
Organism: Bradyrhizobium sp. NBAIM18; assembly: GCF_020193825.1. Classification (NCBI taxonomy): domain Bacteria; kingdom Pseudomonadati; phylum Pseudomonadota; class Alphaproteobacteria; order Hyphomicrobiales; family Nitrobacteraceae; genus Bradyrhizobium; species Bradyrhizobium sp. NBAIM18. Next base: position 273,303 of record NZ_JADYVO010000007.1, on the reverse strand, counting down.
TCCTTTTAGAAGGTCAGAAACCCAAAACCGTCTCAGCTTGCTTGGGTTCCTCAATCGACCAATCGGAGCTCGCGACCAAGCGTCCCAGCTTGGCCGCCACCAAAGCACCGGGTGGCAGACAACGTACATTGTGGCTACGATCCGATGAAAAGAATGGCCGGATCGGCTCGAGCTTGCCAGCATCGGGAGTAGCGATCCGGCCCAGACATGGGATGGGATCGCAATGACCGGGGACCGGGCAGGGGACTATCGGATTTTGCACGAGGCGGACTTGCGGGACTATCTCGCAGGCCTGCCCGATATCGCCGCGCTCCTTGGCGGCGAGCCGGCGTCCTGGGCGATCACCGAGGTCGGCGACGGCAATCTCAATCTCGTCTTCATCGTCAAGGGCGCAAGCGGCGGGATCGCCGTGAAGCAGGCGCTGCCTTACGTCCGCCTCGTCGGCGAGAGCTGGCCCTTGCCGTTGTCGCGCGCCCATTACGAATATCTGGCGCTGTCGAAGCAGGCCCAGCTCGCGCCCGGCCTCGTGCCGGCCGTGCTGCATCACAACGAGGTCCTGGCGCTGACCGTGATGGAGCTGCTCGAGCCCCACATCATCATGCGCAGGGGTCTGGTCGCGGCAACGCGCTATCCGCGCTTCGTGGAGGACATCACGACCTTCATGGCGCGGACGCTGTTCTTCACCTCAGACCTCGCGCTGTCAGCGGCCGAGAAGAAGGAGGCCATCGCGGCCTTTGCCGGCAACCACGCGCTCTGCAAGATCACCGAGGACCTGATCTTCACCGATCCCTACCGCATCGCCGAGCAGAACCGCTGGACCGCGCCCTATCTCGACGGCCTCGCCGCGAGCTTGCGCGAGGATCTGGAGCTGCACGTCGCGGTCTCCAGGCTAAAGCTGAAATTCATGGCCAATCCCGAAGCGCTGATCCATGGCGACCTCCACACCGGCTCGATCATGGTCACGGATAGCCAGACCCGGGTGATCGACCCGGAATTCGCATTCTACGGTCCGGTGGGATTCGACGTCGGTGCCGTGCTGGCCAATCTCCTGATGGCCTATTTCGCCTCCGCCGGCCACGAGCGCGCGCCGGGCGAACGGGCGGCATTCGAGGCCTGGGTGCTGGCGACGGTCGAGCAGGTCTGGACCGAGTTTGCCCGAAAGTTCCTCGATCTCTGGCGGGCGGGAGGCACCGGCGATGCCTATCCGGTCTCGCTTTTCGCCGGCGAACAGGGTGCCGCGCGGTTGGAAGCCGAGCGACAAAGCCACATGCAACGCCTGTTCGCCGACACTGTCGGCTTCGCAGCCGCAAAAATCATCCGCCGCATCTTCGGCCTCGCCCACAACATCGATTTCGAGCTGATCGAGGACCCGCGCACGCGGGCGGTCAGCGAAGCCCGTGCCGTGCGGCTGGCGAGGGCGATGATGGTGGAGACGGCGTCGTTCCGGACCATCGCGGATGTGACGAATGCCGCGCGAAAACTGCGGGACTGGATGCCGGAATTGTCGGGCTGAACCAGCCTCATGCCCGCCCACGCTCCGTGATTGCGAGATGAGAGATCGTCCCCGGAACGTTAGTAAAGCCGCATCGGCAGCAGGACGCCGTCCGCGCCGGCCAGCAAACCCCAGGTCTCGTTGGCCGCGACCTCGAACTCCCGGCTCGCTGCCGCTCCGCCGTCCACCTTGAGGGTGACCTTGTACCTGCCGGGCGGCAGATCGAGCTTCTGGCTGTCCGGCAATTCGCCTGCGGCACCGTCGGAGTTCGCCAGTTCTTCGCCGGCGTGCGCCGCCAGATTGACGGCCTGGTCGGCGACGGTGATCACCGCCCCTTCATCTGTCTTGTTGCCGAGCATCAGCCTCACTTGCCCCGGCTTCGGCAGCAGGCCGATGGTCGCCGGAGCGAATTTGCGCCCCGACAGCTCGGCAATTGTCCTGTCGTCCTGACGTGAGAGCCGGAGCAGGAGCGGTCCCTCTCTCGTCAGGAACGTGATCTCGGCTCGGTCCGGCTCTGCCACCGCACCGTCTTTCTCCGTCCCGCCACGCTTGCCGAGTGCGTCGCGATAGAAGCCGAGCACAGAACCGAGATCGCGCGGCGTCTCGGCGTAAATCGACCGGATCTGCGGCGAATCTTTCGCCGTCGCGAGGGCCCAGCCTTCGGGCAGCGGCAGGCCGGTATGCTCGGAGAGCTTGGCTTCGAAACGCGCTCCCGCACCGCGCGCCATCATCCCGACGGGAATGCTGAGCAGTCGTTCGACGAAATTGTCCAGAGTGTCATGGCTCCGGACCGCCCACCAGGTCTGGTCGACATTGTCGTTCGCGCCGGAGGTGCGACTCCAGCCGAACTGGATAGCGTCTGTCGCGCTCTCTCTACCGAGGCCGGCCGCGACCGGGCGCGCCAGCACGGCCGTCGCGGCGACCAGACCGGCCGCGAGCAGGGCAGCTAGCGTTCGGCGATTCATTTTTTCCGGATCCCTTGGGGCTCAGATTATGATCCTGAGCTTGGTCGCGTTGATCACGAAAAATGTTCATCGATCCTGGTCGTCGATGACGCACCGCGTCAATGCCCCGCCGAAAGACTGCCTCAGGAACCGGCATCATTTGCCGTCAAAACGAAGCTTGCTTTCGGCAGGCGACGAATGATCAAATCGCTCATCGGAATACGCCTGCGTCGGGGGGACACATGATGTTCAAGACCATCGCGATCGTTGCCGGTTTGGGACTGGCGCTCGCCGCCACAGCCGAGGCGCAGACACCGCGCAAGGGCGGAACCATCCGCATGACGGCGCCCTACGGCTCGAGCTTCACCAGCCTCGACATTCACACCACGCAGCGCGCCCAGGACGAGATCTACGCCAAGGCCCTGCACCGTTCGCTCTACATCTGGAATTCGGCGGAAGGAAAGCCGGTGCTGGAGCTCGCCAAGGAGGACGTGGTCTCGGGCGGAGGCCTCGTTCACACCTTCAAGCTGCGCGACGACGCCTATTTCCATAGCGGCCGCAAGATGACCGCCGACGACATCATCTGGTCCTACAATCGCATCATGGACGGCAGCAAGGCCTATCCCGGCGCGCGTTACGTCCGCGTGATCGAGGGAGCGGCAGCAGTGGAGAAGGGCCAGGCCAAGGAGATCTCCGGCCTGAAGAAGATCGACGACTTCACCATCGAGATGAAGCTGACCGAGAAGGTTGATCCCGGCTTCTACTTCTTCACCGCGCTGACCTCGATCTATCCCGCCGACGAGGCCGCCAAGGAAAGCTTCATCCAGAAGCCGATCGGTCTCGGTCCGTTCAAGTTCGTGGAGCACGTGCCGGGATCGCGCATCGTCCTGGAGCGCTGGGACCGGTTCTACAAGCCCGGCAAGCCCTATGCCGACAAGATCGTGGTGTCGGTGATGGGCGAGGCCGCGGCGCGCGACGTCGCCTTCCGCAACAAGGAGATCGACACCTCGGTGCTGGGACCTGCGCAGTACGTCGCCTACCAATCCGACGCCGACCTCAAGGGCACCATCGTTGAGGTCGCCGAGGTGTTCACGCGCTACATGGGCATGAATCCCGCGGTCAAGCCGTTCTCCGACAAGCGCGTGAGGCAGGCGATCAATTACGCCATCGATACCGATTTGATCATCAACAAGCTGGTCAAGGGCAAGGCCTACCGCGCCACCAGCTGGCTGCCGCTGACCTCGCCGGCCTACGACAAGGCGATGAAGCCTTACCCCTTCGATCCCGCCAAGGCCAAGCAATTGCTCACCGAGGCCGGCTACGCATCCGGCTTCGAGTTCGAATGGACCACCAGCCAGAATGAGAGCTGGGGCCTGCCGATCGTCTCGGCCGTCATTCCGATGCTGGACAAGGTCGGCATCAAGGCCAAGGTCAAGCAGGTCGAGACCGCGGTGCTGGCCGAGGTGGTCCGCACCGGCGACTATCAGGCCTTCATCTATTCCCAGGCGAGCGGCCCCGATCCTCAGGCCGCGCTCAAATGCTTCCATTCGGCGACGCCGCAGGCGGCCTGTAACTACACGACCTACAAAAATCCCGACTTCGACAAGATCCTCGATGAAGCCGGACAGGCCGACGATCCCACAAAGCGCATCCAGCTGATGCAGAAGGCCAATGCGCTGCTCTACGAGGAGGCGCCGGTCTGGTTCTTCAACTACAACAAGGCGGTCATGGCGGTGCAGCCCTGGCTGAAGGGAATTCAGCTGAACGCGACCGAGCTGACCCACCAGAACGTCGAGGACCTCTGGGTCGACGAGACCTCGCCCGCGAAGTGACACGCGCGCTCCCTCCAGCGCGACCGGCGGGGGAGGGAGCGGGGAAAAGTTGAGATGCTCGCGTTCCTGATCCGCCGCGTCCTGCAGACCATCCCGACCGTGCTCGCCGTGGTGCTGCTGGTGTTCGTGCTGTTCAGCGTCGTTCCCGGCAGCATCGTCTCGAGCATGAGCGACGACAGCGATCCGCAGGTCGAGCTGCGCATGAAGAAGCAGCTCGGCCTCGATCAGCCCGTCTATATGCGTTTCGGCGCCTACATCGCCGGGCTCGCGACCGGCGATTTCGGAACCTCGTTCCGGACCCGTGAGCCTGTCACGACCATGATCGCCAAGCGGGCTTGGCCGACGCTGCAGCTGATCTTCGCATCCATGGCGTTTGCGATTCTGCTCGGCGTGCCGCTCGGCTTCGTCGCCGCCTTGCGGCCGGGCAGCCTCGTCGACACCGTCTCGATGATGCTGGCGGTGTCGGGCCTGTCATTGGCCAAGTTCTGGCTCGGGCTGCTCTTGATGTACCTGTTCGCGCTCAAGCTCGGCTGGCTGCCGAGTTTCGGCTACGGTGACGGCAGCCTCAAATACCTGATCCTGCCCGCCGTGACGCTTGGCGTCTCGCCGATGGCGCTGCTGGCGCGGACGACGCGCGCCGCGGTGCTCGAGATCATGACCGCGGATTTCGTCCGCACCGCGCGCTCGAAGGGCATGAGCGAGACCAGGGTCGTCAAGTGGCACGTGATGCGCAACGCGCTCGTCCTCATCCTCACGACCATGGGCCTGCAGTTCGGCGCACTGATGGGGCAGGCGGTCGTGGTCGAGAAACTGTTCTCCTGGCCGGGCATCGGCTCGCTGCTGGTCGACAGCGTGCTCCAGCGCGACATTCCCGCCGTCCAGGGCTCCATCCTCGTCGTGGTGATGTTCTTTCTCGCGATCAATCTGTTGATCGACATGCTCTACGGCGTGATCGATCCCAGGATCAGATACGCATGAAGCTGCGCGCCAATCTCGTCATCGGCGGGTCGTTGTTCGCGCTGGCGATCGTGGTCGGTCTGCTCGCGCCATGGCTGGCGCACACCGATCCCGTCATGGACGCCAACCTCATGAATGCGGAGGAGCCGCCGAGCTGGACCTGGTGGTTCGGCACCGACGCGCAGGGCCGCGACATCTATTCCCGTGTCCTCTACGGCGCGCGCGTCTCGCTGACGGTCGGCATCGTCTCCCAGCTCATCAACAGCGTCATCGGCGTGGCGCTCGGCCTCAGCGCCGGCTATTTCGGCGGCTGGTGGGACGATGTCGTCAACGCCCTGACCAATCTCATGCTCGCGATCCCCTCGCTGATCTTCGCGCTCGCCATCATGGCCGTGCTCGGTCCCGGGCTGACCAGCCTCTTGATCGCGCTCGGGCTGACCAATTGGTCGTTCACCTGCCGCCTCGCGCGGGCCTCGGCACTGTCGCTGCGGAGCCAGGGCTATGTGCAGGCGGCCACCGTGCTCGGCTACGGTGACGTGCGCATCATGATCACGCAGCTGCTACCGAACATGCTGGGACCGATCGTCGTCATCGGCACGCTGGGCATGGGCAGCGCGGTCCTCTCCGAAGCCGCATTGTCGTTCCTGGGGCTCGGCGTCCGCCCGCCGTTTCCGAGCTGGGGCAGCATGCTGTCGGAAGCGCGCGAGCAGATCACGACGGCGCCGTGGCTTTCGATTTTTCCCGGCCTTGCCATCTTCCTCACCGTGCTCGGCCTCAATCTGCTCGGCGATGGTCTGCGCGACATTCTCGATCCGCAATCGCGGAGCCGGCGCACATGACAGGCAGCCCGCTGCTCGAGGTCGAGGATCTGCGCATTGATCTCGATGACGGATCGAGGCGCGTTGCGGCGGCCGAAGGCATTTCATTCCGCATCGACCGCGGCGAGACGTTCGGCCTCGTCGGCGAGTCCGGTTGCGGCAAGAGCATCACGGCGCTCGCCCTCATCGGCCTGCTGCGGCCACCCTTGTCGATCGCCGGCGGCGTCATCCGGTTCCAGGGCCAGGAGATCCAGCACCTGTCCGCCGCGAGGCAACGGCAACTGCGCGGCAATCGCATCGCCATGATCTTCCAGGAGCCGATGACGGCGCTGAACCCGGTGTCGCCGGTGGGGCGGCAGATCGCCGAGATGTTCGTGCTGCACAAGGGCAAGAGCTGGCGGGAGGCCAACCAGCTGGCGGTCGAGGCGCTCGCGAGCGTCCGCGTCCCCGCGCCGGAGCGGCGCGTGAAGGACTATCCGCATCAGCTGTCGGGCGGGATGCGCCAGCGCGTGATGATCGCGATTGCGCTCGCCTGCGGTCCGGACCTGCTGATCGCCGACGAGCCGACGACGGCGCTCGACGTCACCGTGCAGGCGGAGATCATCGAGCTGATGCGCAATCTGTGCGCCGAGCGCGGAACGGCGATCCTGATGATCAGTCACGATCTCGGCCTGGTCGCCAATGTCTGCCGCCGCGTCGCCGTCATGTATGCCGGCCGCATCGTCGAGGAGCGCGGCTCGGCCGACATCTTCCGTGCGCCCTCACATCCCTATACGCAGGGCCTCGTCGACTCGCTGCCGCGGCTCGGCAGCCGTGCTGCGCTCGGCCGCAGCAGGCTGAAGGAGATCGCGGGCGTCGTGCCGGCGATCACGCGCTTCCCCGATGGCTGCCGGTTCAATCCGCGTTGCGCGCAGGCGACGGATATTTGCCGAACCATTGCGCCTCAGACGGAAGGGCTGGAGGCGGGCGGTTTCGTCCGGTGTCACCACCATGCATGAGCCAAAGGGGAGAGCGGATGACGATGTGATCCTCAGCGTGGAGGATCTCGCCGTTCACTTTCCGCTTGGAGGCGGCCTGCTGGGCCGCGGCCGTCGGCTGCTCCGCGCCGTCGACGGCGTCGACCTCAGGCTGAAGCGCGGCGAATGCCTCGGCCTCGTCGGCGAGTCCGGCTCCGGCAAGTCGACGGTCGCATTGTCCATTCTGGGCCTGCTGACGCCGACGCGCGGCCGCATCGTGCTGGACGGGCAGGTCGTCACCAACCGGCAATCCGGCGACCGGAAGGCACTCGCCCGCATCGTGCAGATCGTGTTCCAGGATCCCTACGCCTCGCTCAATCCGCGCCAGACCGTTCGCCGCACGCTCGAGGACCCCTTGCGCGTGCACGGCGTGACCGCGAAAAGCGAGATCGAGGACCGCCTCGCGACGATGCTGAGGCATGTCGGCCTGCGGCCCGAGCAGGCCGACCGCTATCCGCATGAATTCTCCGGCGGCCAGCGCCAGCGCATCGGCATCGCCCGGGCGCTGATCCTCAACCCCAGAATCGTCATCTGCGACGAGCCGGTCTCGGCGCTCGACGTCTCGATCCGCGCCCAGATCATCAATCTGTTGCTGGAATTAAAGGACACGCTCGGCCTGTCCTACATCATGATCAGCCATGACCTCGGCGTCGTCGAGCACATGAGCGACCGCGTCGCCGTGATGTATCTCGGCCGCATCGTCGAGAACGGCGACTGGCGCGAGATCTTCGAACGCCCGGCGCACCCCTACACGCAGGCCCTGATCGCCGCCATCCCCGATCCCTTGCGCCATGCCCCGCTGGCAACGACCGGCGGCGACTTGCCCAATCCGCTAAACCCGCCGAACGGCTGCGCCTTCAGCCCGCGCTGCCGCTACGCGGAAGCGGTGTGCCGGAGCGAGCCGGGGCCAACGCTGGAGACGCGCGCAGATGGGCACGCGGTGCGGTGCTGGCGAAGCGAGGAGATTGCGGGGCGGTCGGCGTTAGTCTCGACCGAGGGCTGATGCGCCGAAGGGCGAAGGCGCTTATATTCCACTAAGGCGTGTACTCAAAAGGCGAGTATGTCAGCTTCTGCGGAAAATCTTGCGATCGATCAGAGCATTACCGCACGTTCCCCTCAATAGACGTCCAATCGGCAATAGCTGTGTTAGGGTTTGCTTGTTGTCAGCGGGGCAGAGCATGCGGCGACGAGAATTCATGGCACTCCTAGGCGGTGCAACGGCTGCTACGGCATGGCCTGTCGTGGTGGACGCGCAGGAGCCAGCAAGGGTTCGGCGGGTCGGGTACATTGCCGGCGCCGATGACGCCACGATGGGACATATCTTCGCGGCATTCCGGCAGCGGCTTACCGAACTGGGGTACGTCGAGGGTCGATCTATCGCGCTTGAGGTGCGCTGGGCGGAGGGACGCGTCGAGCGGCTCCCCGAGTTGGTGACCGAGCTTATCGGTCTCAAATCGGATGTGCTGGTGGCGGGCAACAGCGTTGCTGCGATAGCGGCCAAGAAGGCTACTCGAACAATCCCCATTGTTATGGTTGCGGCCGATCCGGTTGGACTTGGCCTCGTGGAAAGTTTGGCGCGACCCGGAGAAAACGTGACGGGGCTGAGCTATTTCAATGAGGCAATGATCGCAAAACGTCTGCAATTGTTGAAGGAGATGGCGCCAGGCTTAGTCCGGGTAGCGGTGATGAAGAACTCGACAGTTGCCATCCACGCCATCTTCTGGCGGACCGCTGAGGCGGCGGCACGTACTCTGGGCGTGGCGCTACAGCCTCTCGAGGTGGGAAGGCCGGAGGATTTTGATGCGGCGTTCGCCGCCGCCACGGGAGGCAACGCCCAAGCTCTCATCGTCTTCGATGACGTTCTGACCATTGTGCATAGACCCCGCATCATTTCTCTCGCTGCCGCTCACCGACTTCCGGCCGTGTACGGACTTCGCGAGTTTCCGAAGGATGGAGGCCTAATGTCGTTCGGTGCGAACTTCGTTGTCTTGTTCCGGCGTGCCGCCACCTACGTGGACAAAATCTTGAAGGGCGCCAAGCCTGCCGATCTTCCCGTCGAGCAACCAACCACTTTCGAGCTTGTCATTAATCGCAAGACTGCGAACGCCCTCGGCCTTACCGTGCCGCCCACCTTGCTCGCCCAAGCTGACGAGGTGATCGAATGATGTCGCCTTCCGGTCCAAGTCTGACCTCTGGTGAGGGCGGCTTCTGCGCGGCTATCGGGAGCATAGCGGATCGCATCTGCGCTCGGCGCGGGTTTAGGGGCACGCGGAAATCTTGTGATCAATCAGAGCATTATCGCACGTGACCCGGAGCGGACGTCTTGCGCGCTAGCTTGCGACCATGCAGCCCCATTTGTGTCGAACACGCTATAGCGCCGTCTGCGGTTAGCTGACCGGATGTTTTCGTGCCACAACTCGTCGTCTTTTTGCGAGGAGCTGACGGAAACCAGTTGGCCTTTGACCGAGATCGAGCTACCCGTAGCTCATGAGGAAGGACAAGACTTTTCGGCTTGTTCTGATCAAGCCGTCACATTACGACGACGATGGCTACGTCATTCGATGGTGGCGCGGCGGCCTGCCTTCGAATTCACTAGCCTGTCTTTACGGCATCGCGCTCGATTGTCGTGAACGCGGGGTTCTCGGGCCCGATTGCAACATCGAGATCGACGCCATCGATGAGACCAACTGGAAGGTGCGTGTCGCGGATCTAGCGCGCGCGATCAAGGCCGCGGATGCTGGCATGGTGATGCTGGTCGGGGTCCAGTCCAACCAGTTTCCCCGATCGCTCGATCTGGCGAGACAGTTTCGCAAGCTCGGAATCCACGTTGCGATCGGCGGCTTCCATGTGTCCGGCACCCTCTCGATGTTGCCCCAGCGCGATCCCGGCGTTCAGGAGATGATGGACCTCGGTGTGTCGGTCTTCGCAGGCGAAGCCGAGGGACGGCTCGAGGAGCTGTTGCAGGATGCGGTCGCCGGGCGATTGCAGCCTCTCTACAACTACATCGACGATCTGCCACATCTGGAAAGCCAGCCTCTGCCGATCATTCCCCGCCAGCAGATCGGACGAGTCATCGGCCACACCACGAGCTTCGACGCGGGGCGCGGCTGCCCCTTCCAATGCTCGTTCTGCACCATCATCAACGTGCAGGGCCGCAAGTCGCGACGCCGCAGCGCCGACGACATCGAGGCCGTGATCCGCGCCAACGTCGCGCAGGGCGTCTTCGCCTTCTTTCTCACCGACGACAATTTTGCACGCAACAAGGATTGGGAGATCTTGCTCGACCGCATCATCGCGCTGCGCGAGAAGGAGGGCTGGGACCTCCGATTCACGATCCAGGTCGACACGCTCTGCCACAAGCTGCCCAACTTCATCGAGAAATGCGCCAAGGCCGGCGTCCGGCGATGCTTCATCGGCCTCGAAAACATCAACCCGGACAGTCTGCTCGGCGCCAAGAAGCGGCAGAACAAGATCACCGACTATCGCGAGATGATGATGGCCTGGAAGAAGGCCAGGATCATGACCGTCGGCGGCTACATTATTGGCTTTCCCAACGACACACCGGAATCGATCGTCCGCGACATCGAGATCATCAAGCATGAGCTGCCGATCGACATGCTGGAGTTCTTCTTCCTGACGCCGCTGCCGGGCTCGGAAGACCACAAGACGCTCTACCTGAAGGGCGTCGCGATGGATGCGGACCTCAACAAATACGACCTGGACCACGTCACGACGGACCACCCCGCCATGTCCAAGGCGGGCTGGGAGCGCGCCGTCGAGCTCGCCTGGAACACCTATTACAGCTGGGAGCACATCGAGACGCTGATGCGGCGTGCCGCGGCGATGGGCAATAATGTCGGCAAGATCGGCACCTACGCGCTCTATTTCAAAGGCTACCATCCCATCGAGCGCGTCCATCCGCTCGAAGGGGGTGTGCTGCGGCTGAAGAGCCGCGACGAGCGCCGTCCGCATCTGCCGGTCGAGCCGGCCTGGTCGTTCTATCCTCGCTATGCCGCCGACACCGTCGTGAAGGCCGTACAATGGGCTTCGCTCGCTCTGCGCCTCCACCGGCTGGCGCGCAGGGTCAAGTCGGATCCGCACCGGCTCGCCTATGTCGATGCGGCGATCACACCGCAGGCTGACGAGACCGCGAGTCTGGATTTGTACAAGACGCGGTCCAGCCAGGCGTTTCTCGATCAGCGGCGGCACATCGAAGAGGCACAGAAAGCCAAGTCAGCCGGGGGATAGCGATTTCTCACCGCCGCGCGAACCATCCAATCAAATTGACCGATGTCCAGTTGCGCGCCGAACAGCCCCAAACCATCACTTTGACTGTGCCCCAAGCTGACCAGAGACGAGCCGCCGCCATATCGGCTTTCTACGGGACAGCAGACTTGGCACCATGGTTGCGCTGACCGCCGCTCACGACCCCAAGCAGACTTGATGTCCGCCTTCACAGGCAGCCGCGCGGCACGGCGGCCTTGCCGTACCTTTCACGCCGAGGTGATCAAGAAATATACTTCCTGATACCCGGTCCGGTATCATAATAGGCCACCATTAGGGCGTGGGTCAGGGGGACTCCAATGCACCGGTTTGTTTCCAAGGCCAACATAGATCATTTTATCAGCCTACTAAATTGCAGCGATCTCACGGCCGACCAGCGAGCGAACATCACCAAGCTATTGATCGATGAGCTCGATAAGCTCGCGCATGATCTTGAGCACCTCGAATTTGCCGAGAGAAAAGTGGCAGACGGACGTGACCAGGTGAACCGTGTCAGAGACAAGCGAAATAATCATCCCTTCGGCACCACGGAGCGCGAACAGGCCGAACGGCTCCTCGTAAGCTGCGAAAACTTGCAAACGACGCTTGAAGATTTTTGTCATCGCCTGCGTACAAAGGTCTACAACTCGCCGGGCAAAACTATTTCTACAACTCCGCGGCGAACCTGATATATTGATTTGATCACTGGCCAGGCTCTGCCCGTAGGCGTCAGTGGCAGAGAGACCGATCGCGCTCCCGCCTGCAAAGAAGGGGAGCGTGCCATGTGGCAATCCGCAACAACGGCACCGTTTGATCGTGATCTGCGATTAGCGGTCATCGACAGCACCGGTGAACACGCGCTCGTATTCCCCTGTCGGAGAGTGCTTCGTGGTTGGATAAACTCGCAGACAGGCTCACCGGTCCATGTATTCCCGACACATTGGTGCGAGTGGGAGGGGCTCATAGAGGAGGCGCCGATTGGCGAGCCAGAGCCGCAACGGTTGGCCGTTGTCGAAGCGTACGCGGACGATCTGCGAGCGATCGTCAAGAAGGGGCATGATCAAGAAGGACCATGATCGTGTGGATTAGCGTGCCGACGAGATGTCTTGTACTGACCGCGTTTGGTCATTTCGACTTCGAGCGCGGGGTCAGTCTGCAATCCTATGAGCTAATTGGTCGGTTGAATCGATTTCCTCTGGAGCCGTGCTGAAAGCGCGGCTCCAGATAGACGGTCTCATTTAGAACTTATAATTCACTCCGAACCGCATCAGGTTGAGGTGATCCTTGCTCGCTCCCGTACCCGCAGCGGCAATGTAGAGATACTCTCCCTTGAGGGTCCAGTTTGGCGTGAAGGCATATTCAGCGCCGAGACCAGCAGCCAAGCCCGGACGCCAATGCGCCTCAGTGCAGCCCACCAGGACGCCGGCGGTTCCGCACGGGACGCCTGCGATGCTGGTCCCGTCAGCCGTCTCACGCAGGAATGCCGCACCGCCGGTCCCGTAGAGCAGGAAATTGTTCAAGGCCATTCCGAAGCGCGCACGTGCGGTAATGATGGCCTCTGTTTTCGTGGCGAGATTAAGAGTGATCGGCGCGGGAATGCCAGCGATTGCGGGAATGACCGTACCCGACCCGCGGATATTCGCCCAATCGATGTCACTCTCAACGCCGAGCACTACGTGACCCTGCTGAATCTGCGCGCCCGCAGTACCGCCGACGAAGCCACCACTGAGATCGAAGCTGGTTCGGTCGAAGCGGCTGGAGATCAGATTAAGAGGGTCCTGCTGGCCCAATCCATAGCCACCGTTCACACCGATATAGAAGCCGGTCCAATTGAATACTGCGGCGGCAGGCGCTACCGGCGGCGGTTTGACGGCGAGGTCCGCCGCTTCCGCCCCGAATGAAGTGAGAAGACCCAAGCCGAGGATCAGCGGCTTCAAAATCTGTTTCATGATAAGTCCCCATTTGACGTAGGCAATGTGCTCGTTGCGTTCGCAACCAGCGGCTCCGAACACGCCTCGAGCCACCGGCGTCTATCGTTGGTGGAAAGAGACACGGGCGCGCCGTGCTGCGGCTTGATGCATGTCAAAATATGGCCGCTGCAAGCCAAAGGAAACATGTGTTCGTTGCGCAAGCCCAGTGAGCGTATTGCTACACAGAATCAGTCATTTGATTGTGAGGAGTTACGAAGTGGCCGCTTGTCCGTAACGCTTGAATCTCTTCAGATGTTGCTACTCTGCAACTAAATTCTTCGCACTGTCCCGTTCGCAATGGGAACTAGCAAGTTGATCTGTGTCAACGCGGCGCCTCGCAAATTCTCCCAGATAAAATTCGATGTTCAGTTGCTTGGAGGGCCTGCAATGAATCTTCGCGTCATCGTTGCTGCAGCGCTTTTGACTTCGGCGATGTCAGTGCCTGCACTTGCACAGCAGGCCGCAGCGCCAACCGGATCCCCTGCCGCGACCGTCACTATTCCCGGCAACCAGCTGCCGCCGCCACCCTTGCCGTTCGGCGGCGTAATCAAGGAAAATGCCAAGGACTCCAAGCCGTGGTGGCCGCCGACGGTCGTGCCGCGGAAAGGCGCGCCCAATGTGCTGCTCATCATGACCGACGACTCCGGTTTTGGCGTGCCCAGCACATTCGGTGGCGTGATTCCGACACCGGCATTGGATCGGATCGCCAAGGCTGGTTTGCGATATACCCAGTTCCACTCGACCGCGCTGTGTTCGCCGACGCGAGCGGCGTTGATCACAGGTCGCAATCATCACTCGGTCGGCTTCGGCCAGATCAGCGAATTCGCAACCGGCTACCCCGGCTACAACTCGATCATCGGTCCCGAGAACGCCACCATCGGCCGGGTCCTTAGCGACAACGGCTATGCCACCTCGTGGTTCGGCAAGAACCACAACACGCCGGCTTTCCAGTACAGCGCGGCGGGGCCGTTCGACCAGTGGCCGAGCGGAATGGGCTTCCAGTATTTCTATGGCTTCATGGGCGGCGAGTCCGACCAGTGGACCCCGTACCTTTTCCGCAATCACAGCCCGATTTATCCCTGGCTCGGCAGGAAGGACTACAACCTCGTCACCGACATGGCCGACGAGGCCATCAAGTACATGAAGGAGCTCAATGCCTCGGCTCCGGAGAAGCCCTTCCTGGTCTACTACGTGCCCGGGGCGACGCACGATCCGCACCAGCCGACTAAGGAATGGATCGACAAGATCAGCAGGATGCGGCTGTTCGACGACGGCTGGGAGAAGCTGCGGGAGCGGATCTTCGCTAACCAGAAGCGCCTCGGCGTCATTCCTGCCAATACGCAACTCACCCCGTGGCCGGACTCCTTGCCCAGGTGGGATTCCCTCTCTGAGGTGAAAAAGAAGATCGTCACCCGCCAAGCCGACGTCTTCGCGGCCTTCACCGCCTATAATGATCACGAGATCGGCCGCGTGATTCAGGCCGTTGAGGACATGGGCAAGCTCGACAACACGCTGATCATCTACATCAATGGCGACAACGGGACGAGTTCGGAAGGCTCGATGATGGGCACGCCGAATTGGTTGACCGTCGCCAACGGCATGCTTGAGTTGCCAGAAGCCGAGTACCTCCGCTACTACGAGTCCTGGGGCTCTGCCGAAACCTATCCGCACATGGCCGTGCCGTGGGCGTGGGCATTCGATACGCCGTTCAAATGGACGAAGCAAATTGCCTCGCATTTCGGCGGAACGCGGCAAGGCATGGCCATCTCATGGCCCCGCCACATCAATGATGTCGGGGGCATCCGCAACCAATTCCATCACATGATCGACATCGTGCCGACAATCCTCGATGCGGCCGGCATCAAGGCCCCCGACATGGTCGACGGCATCAAGCAGAAGCCGATTGAAGGTGTGAGCATGGCGTATACGTTCGACAAGGCTAACGCCAACGCGCCATCGAAACGCACCACTCAATACTTCGAGATGTTCGCAAACCGCGGCATCTACCACGAAGGCTGGTACGCGGCGACGACTCCGCCGGAGCCACCGTGGCTGGTCGGCACGAAGCCGCTGCCGCCGGTCGAGCAGTACAAGTGGGAACTCTACAACATTACTGAGGACTTCTCGCAGGCGAACGACCTCGCTGCCAAGCAGCCCGAGAAGCTCAAGGAGATGCAGGCATTGTTCATGGCGGAGGCAGCAAAATACCAGGTTCTGCCGCTAGACAACTCGGTGCTGCCTCGTCTGCTCACGCCGCGGCCAAGCGGGACGGCGGGGCGAAACGAATTCACCTACACAGGTGAGAATCTGGATATTCCGATCGGGAACGCCCCCAGCCTCCTGAACCGGAATTTCACGATCACGGCGAACATCACGATCCCGGAGGGCGGTGCCGAGGGAATGATCGTAACAATGGGCGGCCGGTTCGTTGGCTATGGATTGTATGTTCAAAAGGGCAAGCCGGTCTTCGTCTACAATCTGCTCAACTTGAAACGCTACCGTTGGGAAGGTGGCGTCGGAGCGGAGGACTGGCTGGGTAGCTCGCTCAAGCCGGGCAAGCACACGATCGTGTTCGACTTCAAATACGATGGCCCCGGCCTCGGCAAGGGCGGCACTGGTGTGCTTTCCGTGGACGGAAAGATGCTTTCCGAACAGAAGATGGAGCACACGATCCCGTTCATGATGGCAATAGATGAATCCTTTGACGTTGGAGCTGACACGCGCACGCCCGTGGATGAGAGCTACACCCTGCCGTTCCGTTTCACCGGGACCATCGACAAGCTGACTATCAAGACCGGACCGGAGCAGCTGGCTGAGCCAGATCGTAAGGCCATGCAGGACGCGGTGAAGAAGGCCAGCGACTGACTATTGAGACTCAATCGGGGGAGCGTTTGCGAACTCGCGCGCTCCTCCTATTCCAGCGCGGGGAGCTGACGAACGCATGTTGATGTTACTGTGCAAAGTGTAACCCAGTTGATACCGGTGACGCCTTCCATTGATCAGTTAGCGCGGATCATTGGCAATGTCGCCGCACCCGCGTTCCTCCTGGGCGCGGTGGCTGCCTTTATCTCGGTTCTGATCTCCCGTATCAATCGGGTGATCGACAGAACCCATTTCATTCATGGCATCCCGGGAAGCGACGCCTCTAAATCATTCCTCAAGGCTGACCTGCCTCGGCTGCGCCAGCGGGCGGCACTCTTGAACAGATCGCTATTCTGCGCAATTGTCTCGGCGATACTGACGGCCTTGATCATCATTGTTGCATTTGTAAGCGCACTGCTGCATTTGGCACATGAGTACGGGGTGGCGATCCTGTTCATGGCTGCGCTCGTGATGTTCTGCCTCTCTCTCATTGATCTGGCCCGCGAGACGAGAATTGCGCTTCACGAGAATGATCTTCGAGTGTAGTTCAGACGGGCAGGAAGATGCTCGGATCGGTAAGCGGACGTGGCGAAGGGCTCTGGGAAGAACCGCAAGCGCCGAAGGGCCCATGAGAAGGGGAGGCTAGCGCCGTCGCTCGATGCGCCACATCAACCGGCGGCACCGCGGAAGTACGCCCCCCGACTGGTGAGCGCTCTCGCTTTGTTGTTTGTTGGCGCTGCCGCGGCGCTCTACTGGTACACGAGAACGGACAGTCTAACCTTTCCACAGCAGATCGCCGAACTGCGCTTCGTCGGTAGCCCGGCCTGCAGCGGGTGCCACCAGACAGAGGCGAAACTCTGGCAAGCCTCGCAACACCGGCACGCCATGGATCACGCCACCGAGCAGTCGGTGCGCGGTGATTTCAATGAAGCGGTGTACGAGTATGCAGGGACACGTTCGCGCTTCTTCCGACATGACAAGAAATTTCTAGTCGAGACGGACGGACCCGATGGCAAGCTCGCAACCTTCGAAGTCAAGTACACCTTCGGCGTCGATCCGCTGCAGCAATACCTGATTGAATTCCTCGACGGCCGCATCCAAGCGCTCTCCATCGCGTGGGATACGAGGTCACGGGAGCAGGGCGGTCAGCGCTGGTTTCACCTCTATCCCGATGCGGCCGTCACCAGTAGCGACCCCCTGCACTGGACAAAGCCAAACCAAAACTGGAATTTCATGTGCGCCGAGTGCCACTCGACTGGCGTGCACAAGAACTATGACGCTTCAAAGAACCAGTTTGCCACCACGTTTGCCGAGATCAGCGTAGGATGCGAAGCTTGTCATGGCGCGGGCTCGCGGCATGTCGCATGGGCAAGGAGCAGGAGCAAGGTATCCGGTCCGGATCACGAACTGTTAGTGAGGTTCGATGAACGCTCGGGCATCACATGGTCAGTCGATGGCGGGACCTTGAAGCCGGTGCGCAGTGCGCCGGCACCGGCCCGGCGTAAGGAAGTCGAGACCTGCGGCCGCTGCCACGCGCGCCGTGGCCAGCTCTCCGAGGACTGGACGCCGGGACGGTCGCTTTCCGAAACCCACGCGGTGTCGCTGCTCGACCGCCAGCGCTTCCATGCCGACGGCCAGATGCGCGACGACGAGGAGACCTACAACTACGCGCCGTTCAGGCAGAGCAAGATGTTTGCCAAGGGCGTGACTTGCAGCGACTGCCACGATCCGCATAGCGCCGCGCTGAAGGCGCCGGGCGACGGCGTCTGTGCGCAGTGCCATGCGTCGGCCAAGTATGAATCAGCCGCGCACCGGCATCACGCCGAGGTTTCTCAGCCACTGAGCTGCGCCTCCTGCCACATGCCGGAGCGCCGGTACATGGTGGTCGACCGCCGCCACGATCACGGCTTCCGGATCCCGCGCCCTGATCTCTCAATGCAGACGGGCGCCCCGAACGCGTGCAATGACTGCCACCGCGACAAGCAAGCTGCTTGGGCGGCCCGGCAGATCGAGACGTGGTTCGGCCCGAGGCGGCAGGGATATCAAACCCACGCCCGCGCATTCCATGCGGCCTGGAATGAGGAAGCAACTGCGCAGGCGCTGCTTGCTGCACTCGCCGCCGCCGGCGACGTACCCTCGATCGTGCGCGCCAGCGCGCTAGCTCAGCTTCCTGCGCCTGACGCTGACCTGATCCGCCGCGGCCTGTCCGATCCGGATCCGCTGGTCAGACTGGGAGCACTTGATGGACTCGAAGGTATGGAGGGGGACCAGCTCTGGACGCTCGGCTCGGCGCAACTGAGCGATTCGGTTCGCGGCGTCCGCGTTCGCGCCGCCGAGCTGCTCGCCTCCGTACCTTCGGCGCGCCAGCCCGCAGGAGATCGCGACAGGTTCGCGCGGGCTGCAGCCGAATTCGTTGCTGCGCAAAAGCTCAACGCCGACCGTCCGGACGCGCGGACCGCGCTCGGCAGCTTCTTCGCGCGCCAAGCGAACGCCCGCGACGCCGAGAACGAATATCTGGCCGCGATTAGGCTAGACCCCTCGTTTGCAGCCGCCGCGATCAATCTGGCCGACCTGTACCGCCAACTCGGACGCGAGAATGACGGCGAGCGGGTCTTGCGCGGGGCTCTGTTGGGTTCGGCGCAAGATGCTTCGCTGCACCATGCGCTCGGCTTGACCTTGGTGCGCCAAAAACGCAACGAGGCGGCGCTCGACGAACTGCGTCAGGCGGCTGTGCTTGATGCTGGGCAGGCGCGCTATGCCTATGTCTATGCGATCGGGCTTTACTCGGCCGGCCGTCGCGACGATGCGCTTACTATACTGAGGGAGGGCCTGCGCGCTCATCCGAATAATCGGGACATGCTTTCAGCCGCGATCCATCTCAGCCGCGAGAAGGGCGATGTGGCAGCCGCCCTGGACTATGCCCGTCAGATGCAGCGGCTCTTACCTCAAGACAGAAGCTTGGGCGACTTAATCAAGGAACTGGAGAAGTAGACGCCCTTCTATCACCAACGAGCCGCATATCCGCTGATGGCCCAACTCTGACGTCCGGCGAGGCCGGCTTCTGCGCGGCTACCAGGAGCACAGCGGACCTCATCCGCGTTCTAACTGCGGCGCGGGTTTATGACGACGCGCCATAGACAGTCACCACGGTTTCTCTGCAAGGATGCGGTGAGTTGAACGCAGCCCTGGGCCTTGGCACGCACGTTGAACACCCTCAACTCCCGACGCCGCCGACCAGACGCGGGCGGCGGTTTGCGAGCGGTTTGTCGGCCAACAGGGCCCGCAGCCACGCCCGAAAACTTACGATCTCCGGACAATCCGCCGTGCCTTCCGGCGCAACCAGCCAATCGCCCGGGCCCGATCCCTCATTGATCCGCTCGCACCGATAGCCCGGATGGTGGCTCACGCCGCGGGCGATCAGCACGTCCACCTTGCCCTCGACGAGCTCGTGCAGGCCGGCGGGCTGCAGCACGCGTACACCGATCTCCGCGTGTGTACTGCGAAACGCCGCCAGATCGAGGCGGCGTAGGTCGTAGCTGCCGTGCACCCCCACGTGCAGGAGCACCGTGCCCGACGGCTTCAACTGCGAGGTCGCCTCGGCAATGTGGCGAAAGCCTTCGGAGATCCCTGGCAGATAGGCCTGGCCGGCCTCGGTGAGGATGAGCTGCTTGTGCAGCCGCTCGAACAGCTGCACGCCAAGGCGCGCCTCCAGCGCTTTCACCTGCTGCCCTACGGCGGCGGGCGAGACGTGCAGCTCGTGCGCGGCTAGCTTGAAGCTGAGATGGCGCGCGGCGGCCTCGAAGGCGCGGAGCGCGTTGAGCGGGGGCAGGGCGTAAGTCATCGTAACCGCACTTTGACACCGATGGGCCGCGGCCTTGCAATAGATTTTCTTGCGCTGAACCGCAGGAATGATGCTTTGCGCGGCCCTGATGCCGCCGGATACGCTTGACCCGCAAATCCGGAGAAACGTCATGTCCCCAGCTCACATCGTCAGCCACAATCCCGCTACGGTTCACCCACCCGCCGGCGGCTACTGCATGGGCCTGGAGCTGAAGCAGCATCGCCGCCTGCTGTTCATCAGCGGCCAGGTTCCTGAAACGTCCGACGGCACCGTGCCTGATGGCTTCGAGGCGCAATGCGAGCAGGCTTGGTGCAATGTCAGGGAGGTGCTGGCCGCGGCAGGCCTTGGTGTCGAGCACCTGGTCAAGGTCACCACGTTCCTGACCGACCGCAGTCAAGTCGTCGCCAACCGCGCCATTCGCCGCGCGATGCTCGGGGAGCACCAGCCGGCGTTGACCGTCGTGGTCGTCGACACGGTCGACAGCAAATGGCTGCTCGAGATCGAGGCGATCGCCGCCGAATGAGGGGCGTCGTCGATGTTGCAATGAGCCAATCATATCGGGTGTCCAATGGCTGAGATTCATCCGTTCTACCAGACGCACCGGCAAGCCATGGAAGCCGCCATGCGCGAGCGAATAGACCTTGCCGAAGCGATGCTCCGCGAGCGTGCGCATCTCTCAGATATCGACGCAATCAGGCAGGAGGTGATGGACGAATTCGAGATCGTCCTCACCCAGATGCCCTATGTCGGCGGCACGGCAAGCCGCATGAGCGATTTCTTCATGCGCCTGACCGGCTTCATGGCCATCAGTCGGGTGCTGCGGCGGCGTGGCGTGCCGGTACCCGTGATCGGCGAGATCGAGCGGGAAACCTACAGGGCGCAGCTGCAGACGATTCCCGAAGCCGAGCGTCTCGCCGCGGGGCGCCAGTTCATGTCACGGGAGAACCAGGCCTTGATGCGCAAGCAGGCGGCAAGGAGCGTCACAGAGGCTCATCAAGCGGAGTTTCCGGAAGATTTCGTCTACGATTTCGTCGAGCCGGGTCCGCAGGACACTTTCGAGTTCGGCATCAACTACAAGGCCTGCGGATTCTGCAAGCTCGCGGCGCGCCGCGGCGACACGGAAATCCTGCCGAACATCTGCGGCCTCGACTTCGTCGCCTACGCGACGCGAGGCATCCGCCTGGAGCGGACCCAGACGCTGGCCGGCGGCGCCAGCCACTGCAATTTCCGCTTCTCGCGATTGCCATCAAACGCGAAGGCGGAGCGTTAGGCCGTATTCCTTCTGCCGCTACATCGTCATTGCGAGCGCAGCGAAGCAATCCAGAAATGCATCCGCGGAAAGACTCTGGATTGCTGCTGCGCTCGCAAGGACGGGGATGCACCGGCCTTTCAAAGCCGGCTGCCGATGATGCCACTATACCCCTGTTTTGCCCGACGGAGCAAATTGACTTCGCCGAATCCGCAATCTCGCGACGCCCGCCGGCAAGTCATTGATTCCGCTGGCACCGGCTACTGTGCATGGGGTTGTTTTCGCACTTTTGTTTTGCCGGCCGTCTATTCCGCCGCTTTCTCCCTCAAGCGCTGCGCATAGACGTTGATGACCAGCGCCGCCAGCAGGATCAGGCCGCGGATCAGGATCTTGAGGAAGCTGTCGATGTTGACGTGGTCGAGGCCGTTGTTGAGCACGCCGAGCACGAAGAGGCCGACGATGGTGTTGCCGATGCCGCCGCGGCCGCCGAACAGGCTGGTGCCGCCGACCACGACGGCGGCGATGGAATCGAGCAGGTAGGTGTCGAACTCGTTCTGCTGCGCGCTGCCGAAATGGGCAACGCCGAGCATGCCGCCGAGGCCCGAGCACACCGCCGAGATCACCATGACCGCACCGAGGATGAGCTTGACGTTGAGGCCCGAATATTCGGCCGCCTCGCGATTGCCGCCGACCATGTAGACGTAGCGGCCGAAGCGCGTGTAGGTCAGCACCAGATGGCCACCGAGCAGCATGATGGCGGCAACGATGACGATCCAGGGGATGCCGCCGATCGAGCCCGAGCCGAGCGTCGTGATCAGGCTCGGCACCTTGTAGGCGATCTGGCCGCGCACCAGCAGCGCGGAGATCCCGGCGGCGATCTGCATCATCGCCAGCGTCATGATGAAGGAGGGGATGCCGATCACGGTCAGCCCCAGCGCGTTGACGAGACCGAGCAGGGCGCAGAGCAGCAGCGACAGGATGATCGCGACTGCGCCGGGCAGGGGAATGTTGGCGATGTTGACGTAGGATTCCTGCAGCGTGAAGTAGGCGACCGCAATGCCCGTGACGTTGGCGATGCTGGCGACCGACAGGTCGATTTCGGCGCAGAGGATCACGAAGGTGAGGCCGACGGCGATGATGCCCGTCACCGACACCTGGGTGAGGATGTTGCCGAGATTGTCGAGCGTCGCGAAGGAGGGGCTGGCGAAGGCGAAGAAGGCGGTGAGGAAGATCAGCGTCAGGAACGGGGCGATGTTGCGCATCTGCGAGCGCAGGAAGGGGGCAAGGCCCCGTGCCCGTTGTCCTGTCGCCAAAGCCGTCTCGCTGCTCATGTGCTTCTCCGTCACGCCGCTTCCAGCAGGCGGTCCTTGCTGACCGGCTCGTTCTTGAATTCACGCACCAAGGCGCCGCGCTTGAGCACGAGGATGCGATCTGCCAGCGACAGCACCGTTTCCGGCTCGGTCGACAGCACGATGATCGCGAGCCCCTTCGTTCTGAGGTCGCGGACGATGTTGATGACGTCGTTCTTGGCGCCGACATCCATGCCACGGGTCGGCTCGCACAGCACCAGCAGCTTGGGCGGATAGGTCAGCCATTTCGCCAGGGCGACCTTCTGCTGGTTGCCGCCCGAGAGCATGCCGAGATCGAGGCCGACCACCGGCGGCCTGATCTGCAGCTGCTCGACCTGGCGCTTGGCGATGTCGCGCTCCTGCGCCGGCTTGAGCAGCAGCGAGGAGATGCGGTCGAGGATGCTGATCGAGATGTTCTTGTAGACCGGCTCCTGGTGGAACAGCATGTCGCGCCGGCTCTCCGGCACCAGCGCCACGCCGGCGCGGCGCGCCGCCGCCGTGCTGGCGAACGTTTTCGTCACGCCTTCGACTGCAAGCGTCCCCCCGTCCGGCTTCAACTTGCCGAACAGGATGCGCGACAGCTCCTGCTGGCCGCAGCCCATGAAGCCGTAGATGCCGAGCACCTCGCCGGCACGGGCTTCGAACGAGACGTCCTGCAGGCTGCGGGACAGCGACAGCTGGTCGACGCTGAGAATGACCTTGCTGTCGCTCGGCTGCGGCAGCATCAGATCGTCGGTGTAGCTATGCTCGAGCGCCTCGCCGCCGCGGCCGATCATGGCCTCGATCAGTGCGCCCTTGCTGGTCGCGGCGCTCGCCGTCTCCGCAACCTTGCGGCCGTTGCGGAACACGGTCACCGTGTCGGACACCAGCAAGATGTCCTCGATGAAATGCGAGATGAAGACGATGGCAGTGCCTTGCTCGCGCAGCCGCCGGAGCGCCTTGAACAGGCGCTCGACCTCGGGCGGGGAGAGGGCGGAGGTCGGCTCGTCCAGGATGACGATCCGCGCGCCGGAGAACAGCACGCGCGCGATCTCGATCAGCTGCTGCAGCCCGATCGGAAGGTCGCCGAGCCGTGCCATCGGGTCGACGTCGATGCCGAAGCGGGCGAGCTGCTCGCCCGCCTCCCGCGCCATCCGCCGCCATTGCACGAGGCCGAAGGCGTTGGTCGGCTGGTTGCCGAGGAAGACGTTCTCCGCGACCGTCAGGTCGGGCGCGACGCTGAGCTCCTGGTGCACCATGGCGATGCCGGCGGCGTGCGCATCGCGCGCCGAGCGAAAATGCATCTCCCGGCCGTCGACCAAGAAGCGGCCGGAGAACTCGGTGTGCACGCCGGCGATGATCTTCATCAGCGTGCTCTTGCCGGCGCCGTTCTCGCCGACGAGACCATGGATCTCGCCGGGATAGAGCGCGAAGTCGACACCACGAAGCGCTTCGACGCCGCCGAAGCTCTTCGTGATGCCCTGCAGTTCCAGGATGGGCTGTTGTCCCACGCTCATGAAGGATCTGGACGCTCAGATCAGGAAGTGATCCTGCATCCACTGCATTCCGGCGGCGTTGGCCTTGGTCACGACCGGACCGTCGGTGACGACGTTCTTCGGGATGCCTTGTCCGCTCTTCTCGCCGCCGATCACGGCGGAGACGCCCGCGACGATGGCGCCGCCATGGATGCGGCAGGACGGATTGCGGACGGTCGCGAACATACGGCCTTCGCTGACCGCCTGGATCGCCGGCGGCATGGCGTCGACCCCGCCGATCAGGATGTTGGTGCGATTGCGCGCTTTCATGATGTTGGCGGCGGCCAGCGCCATGTCGTCATTGTGGAAGAAGGCCGCATCGATCTGCGGGTATTTGGTCAGATAGGTCTCCCAGAGGCGGGCGGTCTTCGACACGTCCCAATCGGCCGGCTGGGTGTCCAGCACTTCGATGCCCGGGAATTGCTTGACGACCGAGTTGAAGCCCTTGGCGCGGCCCTGCGCACCGGTGTGGCCGAGCGCGCCCTGCGTCATGATGATCTTGCCCTTGCCGCCCATGGCGTTGCACAGCGCCTGTGTCACCGAAGCGCCCATGAACTCGTTGTCGGGAGCGAGGAAGGAATGGACGTTGATCTGATCGAGCGGCGCGATCAGCGTATCCATGTCGATCACGGGCGTGCCGGCGTCGATCATCTTCTGCACCGGCTGGGTGAGGGTGCCGATGCCGAAGGCCTGGATCGCGACGAAGTCCCATTTCTGCGAGGCCATGTTGTCGATCGCCGCGCGCTGCTTCACGGCGTCGAGCTGGCCGTCGAACCAGGTCACCTCGACGTTGAACAGCTTGCCCCAGAATTCCGCCGCCTGCTTGCCTTGCGCGCACCAGGTGGCCTGGAGGCCGGCGTTGGAGAACGCCGCCTTCAACGGCTTCTCGCTGCGTCCGACTGCGGCCAGTGCGGGGTTTATGCCCATGCTGCCGAGGATGGCAGCTCCGGCGCCGGCGGCCGCAGCCGCCTGAAGAAGATCGCGCCTGGTCGTCGAGAAATCTTTCGTCCCGGACATCGCTCGCTCCCATATATTTTGTCGTCGGCGCGTCATTGGTAGCGCTACCGATCTCCGAAAGTCTCTCACAAGAGTTGTTCGCACTCAATCTGCATTCAGCCGCAGTGTCGTCGCAGCCCGCGCGTTGGTGCAGCGCAAAGCGTCAGGTGGCCGCGGCGGCGAATGCGTCGATCTCGGCGAGCAATGTATCCCAGGACTGCGCGATCTCGGGCGTCCATTCATCGCCGAGCAGATCGCGGAGCGCATCCCTGATGACGGCGAAGAACGCGATGAACAGCTCGCGCGGCGTGCCATAGGCGTCGTGCGAGGCGACCTCGCACGCGATTAGCCGGAAATCCCCGCGGCGCTCGCCGGCGAAGTCGAGAATCGCCTCGATCGTCAGCGCCAGCATCGACCCCTTCACGAGGTCACCGCCGTCCGTGCGGAACATCGCCTGCGTTTCCGGATGGAGATCGAACAGACGTCGATAGACGAACGGCGTGAGGTCGGCGCAGCGCGAGGCCGCACGTTCGAAGCTGTTTTCGATGAGAAGAGAGGCCGCGTTCATCGACGGTTCAGCGCCGCGGGCAAAAAAAGAGCGGGGCCCTGGCCCCGCTCAAAAATTGTGTCGACCCTATTATCCCCGATCTTAAGATTTGATCTTGATTGACGGGGCGACGCTGCGTTTTGCGCGCCAGGGGCTCCTCCCGAGACTTGGACCACCAGGCCTCGACCTCGCGGTCAGCGCCTGAGCAAGAGGGATGCTAGATCAACTTTTCTCACTTGTCATCATTTTCGGCAACGAATGTTCAAAATAGGAGCAACTGACGAAACGATCGGGCTTCCGGCCCCTTAAATATATGACAGATATAAGAAATTTGTGGATGGCCGGGCGGGTTTTCCTGCCTCAGATGCCGGCCCGCCGGAGGGTGGGGTCGTCCGACCACAATTTTTCGAGCAGTTTGCGCAGGGCCCAACGGGCGACGGAACTGGCCTCGACTCGGCTGCGCCCGAGTGATTAGTTAGCGCACGAACGAATGGTCCGGCGGATGCGCGCTCGCCTGCAAAAATTCCTGCCTCTGGTCCTGCTCGCCCTGGTGATGCAGGTGCTGGCGCCGATCGCCGCCTGTCTCGCGGCCGGCCAGGCTGCGGCCGATCCGTTCTCTGCAGGCGTCATCTGCCACAGCGCAAGTGAGCAGGGCGGCGGCCCGGTCAACGAGACCGGGACACCGGCCGCAAAAGCTGGCGCATGTGCGCTTTGTTGCCTCGCGCACGCTGACGCTTCGCTTGACGCGCCGCCCCATACGGCGTTCTCAACTCCCGTCCGCCCCATCGCCCGCATCGTCTGGCGCATGGCGAACGCGCCCGTCCTCGCCGCCATCGACGGTTCGAGCGCTTGGGCGCGCGCTCCCCCTCGCATTTCCTGATCTGCGAAACCTTCAGCTCCGAACCGGCTTCAGCCGTGCCGGGATCGCAATGCGCCGGCCCTCTGCCGGCATCAGGAATGACCTCATGCCTCGTTCAGGCTTCTTTCGACTGCTTTCCGCACGTAAGATTCTGCTTGCCTCAGCTTCTGCCCTCGTCGTGCCTCCCAATGCCATCGCGGAGGAAAGCCGACGCGAGCTTCCTCCCGTCACGGTCGACGCGCCACGGGAGAAACGGGCCTCACCAGCCCGCGCACAGCGAACGCCCGCGCGATCAACGCGGGCCCGCGCGCCTGCAACTGCGCGTCCGCAACCGACGGCAGCTTCCGAAGGGGGCCCCGGCCCTGGTGCCCTGACGGTTCTCACCGCCCACCAGGCGCTGAGCGAGATCAACCAGACGCCGGGCGGCGTAGCGCTGGTCGCAGCGGAGGCCTACCGGAATTCGACTCCCGCCAGCACGATCAAGGATGTCCTGGACTACGTGCCCGGCGTATTTGCGCAACCGAAATGGGGCGACGACACCCGGCTTTCGATCCGCGGATCCGGCCTGTCGCGCAATTTCCATCTGCGTGGCGTGCAGCTTTACATGAACGGCATCCCGATCAGCACGGCGGACGGCTACGGCGATTTCCAGGAGATCGACCCGACGGCCTACAAATATGTCGAGGTGTACAAGGGCGGGAATGCGCTGCAGTTCGGAGCCAATTCGCTGGGCGGCGCCGTCAACTTCGTGACGCCATCGGGACGCGACCGGTTTCCGAATGGCGTCTCGCTCGACGTGGGAGCCTTCGGTTTCAGGCGACTGCAGGCCAATGCAGGGGGCGCCAACGGGCCGTGGGATGGTTTTGTCACCGCATCGACGCAGGCCACGGACGGCTTCCGTGATCACAGCTTCGGCTCGGGCAACCGCGTGAGCGGCAATGTTGGCTACCAGTTCTCGCCGGATTTCGAGACGCGATTCTATCTCAACGCCAACGAGGTGCGGCAACGCATTCCAGGAACCGTCACCAAGGCGTCTGCCTTGACCAATCCGGAGGCCGCGGCTCCGGCGAACGTTGCGCTGGACCAGCAGCGCAACATCGACACGGTCAGGCTGGCGAACAAGACGACGATCCGATTCGACGACACCAAATTCGAGTTCGGCGCTTTCGGCGTCGACCGACACCTCATGCATCCGATCTTCCAGTGGCTCGATTATCGCTATAGGGATTACGGCGGCTTCGCGAAGATCACGGACGACCGCATGATCGGCGGTTACCGCAACAGGCTGGTCGCGGGCGTCAACCTATTGAATGGCAGCATCGACAACCAGCAATTCGCCAACATTGCCGGACAGAAGGGTGCATTGCTGTCGTCGTCGGTCGATCGCTCGGAGAACACCTCGGTTTACGTTGAGGACAGCTTCTACTTTCTGCCGAATGTCGCCGCGATTGCCGGCACGCAATTTCTGCATGCGACCCGCAAACGGCGGGACCGGTTTCTTGGCGACGGCGACCAGTCGGGAGCAACACGTTTTGATCTTTGGTCGCCGAAGGCGGGCCTGCTGTGGCAGATCGACCCGACGTGGCAGGCCTTCGCCAACGTTTCGCGGAGCGCCGAAGTGCCGAGCTTCGGCGAGAGCGCGCGCGGTCCTGGCATTCCGACGATTCCGTTCACCAGCATCCGCCCGCAGATTGCGACGACCTACGAGATCGGGACGCGCATGAGACGGCCCGACTACACGTGGGAGCTGACCGCCTATCGCGCCAATATCCGCGATGAGCTGCTGTGCCTCTACAGCGCGTTCGGCAATTGCAACGTGACCAATGCCGACCGAACCTTCCACCAGGGCGTCGAGGCTGGGGCAGGGGCAGCAATCTTCCGCGACATCTTCGTGACAGGAGGCGCGCCCGACAAGGTGTGGCTCAACCTCGCTTATACCTACAACGATTTTCGCTTCGATAACGACCCGACATTCGGCAACAACCAGCTGCCCGGTGCACCGCGTCACTATTTGCGCGCCGAATTGCTCTACAAGCATCCGATCGGTTTCTATGCCGGTCCGAACGTCGAATGGGTGCCGCAGGCCTATTTTGTCGACAGTATGAACACGTTGACGACGGAGCCGTATGCACTGCTCGGATTGAAAGCGGGCTTCGACAATGGCGGGCCATTCTCCGCCTATATCGAGGGTCGAAACCTCACCAACAGGACCTACATTGCAAGCGCCAGTATCATCGATCGCGCCACTGCGACGTCGGCGTTGTTCGAGCCAGGCGCCGGCCGGGCGGTCTACACCGGAATGAGGTATCGATGGTAAGCGCGCTGGGGCTGCCGAGACCACCACGACCGATCCAATCAGATCAAAACCGAGGGAACCAAATGAACAGGATCAAGCTATCACTTCTGGCTGCCGCCATGCTGCTCGGCACCAGCGCGGCAGTCGCAGCCGACGACGTCAAGACCGGCGATCTCGTCATCTCGCAGGCCTGGAGCCGGGCAACGCCGGGCGGCGCCAAGGTCGCCGGCGGCTATCTTACCATCGAAAACAAGGGCAGCGCCGCCGACAGGCTCGTCAGCGTATCCGCCGACATCGCAGGCAAGGCTGAGATTCACGAGATGGCGATGGACAACGGCGTGATGAAGATGCGCGCGCTCGACAAGGGACTGGCGATCGAGCCCGGCAAGACCGTGAAGCTCGCCCCCGGCGGCAATCATTTGATGCTTCAGGAGCTGAAGGGGCCGTTCAAGCAGGGCGACAAGGTGCCGGTGACGCTTCAGTTCGAGAAGGCCGGAAAGATCACCGTTGCGCTCGACGTCCAGGGCGTCGGCGCGCAAGCACCGGGTGGTGGGGGGCACTCGGGTCACATGGACATGAAGAAAATGCCGGATCATTCGGGAATGAAGATGAAATGAGACTGTTCTGGACTCTCGGGAGACCGAATATGTCGAAGCGATCCTGCTTGATTCTGATTGCCGCGGTCGCCGCATCACCAGTGGCGGCGCATGTCTCGCTCGAGACCAAGCAAGCCACAATCGGCGCGTCCTACAAGGCGGTGTTCACCGTGCCGCATGGCTGCGCGGGCTCGCCGACGGTGAAGCTCCGCGTGCAGGTTCCGGAAGGGGTCATCGCGGTGAAGCCGATGCCGAAGGCCGGCTGGACCGTCGACGTCGTCGAGGGCAAATATGCCGGGGAATACGACTATCACGGCAACAAGCTCTCGTCCGGCGTCAAGGAGGTGGCGTGGTCCGGCGGCAAGTTGGCTGACAAGAACTACGACGAGTTCATCATGCAGACGGTGCTGACCGACAAGCTCAAGGCGAACACGACCTTGTACTTCCCAGTGGTTCAGGAATGCGAGACCGGCGTTCGTCGCTGGATCGAGATCCCAACCGAGGGGTCAAGCCATTCGCATGAGGGCAAGTCGCCGGCGCCTGGCGTCAAGCTCCTGCCGAAACCCTGATGCGCCTCGTCGCCGCGGTCGCGACGCTGCTCTTCGCTGCGGGCTTCGCGAGCGGTGCGCTTGCGCATGCGGCGCTGATCTCCGTCGAGCCGGCGAATGGCAGCACGCTCGCGACCGCGCCGAAGGTGGTCGGGCTGCGGTTCAACGAACCGGTAACGCCGGGCGCGATCCGGCTGATCGACGGCACGGGCAGGGCGCGGGACGAGACGCGCGTCAGTGCGTCCGGCGACACGATTTTGATCCAGATGCCAGCGGATCTGCCTGAGGGGACGGCGGTCGTCAGCTATCGCGTGGTCTCGCAGGATGGCCATCCGATCGTGGGATCGCTGATGTTTTCAGTCGGCATGCCGTCGGAAACGAAGCTGCCCGCGAGTACGGACCATTGGTTGGCCGCGCTGATCTGGCTGGCGCGCGTTGGCTTCTATCTCGGTCTGTTCGTAGGCGTCGGCGGGGTGTGGTTTGCGCGCTGGATATCATGGTCTCTGGCCGGCATGACCGTGCCGCGCATGGCGCTCGCGGTCGGCCTTTCCAGCGCGGTGGTGTCGCTCGGTGCGCTGGGTCTCGATCTCCTCGGCCTGCCGCCGGCGGCGCTCGCGACGGCCGCGCCTTGGAAGGTCGCGGTGGCAACCAGTGCCGGCCGCGCGTTTCTAGTTGCTGCCGCCGCGATGCTGTTCGCCTTGCTGGCGCTCCGCAGCGCATGGTCTTCGCGGGCTCTTGCGATCATTGCCATGGTCGGCGTGGGCCTGTCGCTCGCCATGAGCGGGCATGCCGCAACGGCGCCGCCTCGAATGATGATGCGCCCGGCGATGTTTCTTCACGGCCTGTGCGTTGCGCTATGGATCGGCGCTCTTGCTCCGCTCGCGGCTTTGCTGTCGAAGCCGACGCCGGCAACACTCGCCGTCGTGAAGCGCTTCTCGGGCATCGCCATGCCGGCGGTCGGCGTGCTGGCATTGACGGGCCTCGCCCTTGCGCTTGTTCAGCTCGAAAAAGTTTCGGCGTTGGTCGAGACCCGCTATGGCCTCATCCTCTCGATCAAGCTCGGCCTGGTTCTCATGCTGCTCGCACTTGCGGCGCTCAACCGCTTCCGCCTCACTCCGGCACTCGCCCGCGATCGTGGAGCCCAGACCATCCTCAAGCGCTCGATCCTCCTCGAATGCGTGATCGCCCTCGCCATCTTTGCCGTCGTCGCCGGCTGGCGCTTCACGCCGCCGCCGCGAACGATCATTCCGGAGACGACGTTGGCGATCCACATCCACGGCGACAAGGCGATGTTCCAGGTGCTGGTGTCACCTGGAAAGGTCGGCAAGAACGATTTCGTGCTCCAGCTCATGACCGGCGAGGGGACGCCCCTGGCGGCCAAGGAGGTGACGTTGACCCTCAGTCTGCCCGAGCGTGGCATCGAGCCGATGGAACGGGACGCCTTGCTCGGACCGGATGGCTACTGGCACGTGCGCAAGGTCGAGCTGCCCTTCGCCGGCCGCTGGCGTGTGCGGATCGAGGCGCTTGTGAGCGATTTCGAGAAGATCACGCTGGCGGATGAACTCGAGGTGCCACCGCCCTAGGCTCACCGGCTTTGCTGAGCACGGTGCTCCTGAAGTCAAATCTGAAGGCAACGGAAAAATGACAGGTATTTCGCCGCGTTAGCGGCTTTTCCTCATTCCCGTCTTGTGTTTTCGCTCCCAATCCGGTTTCACTGCAGGCGATCACTGATTCCCAGAGTATTACCATGCGGTTGTCGCGGTTCTTTCTGCCCATCCTGAAGGAAAATCCGAAAGAGGCGGAGATCGTCTCGCATCGGCTGATGCTGCGTGCCGGCATGATCCGGCAGGAGGCGGCGGGCATCTATGCCTGGCTGCCGCTCGGCTTTCGCGTGCTGAAGAAGATCGAGCAGATCGTGCGCGAGGAGCAGAATCGCTCTGGCGCGATCGAGGTCTTGATGCCGACGCTCCAGCTCGCCGACCTCTGGCGCGAGAGCGGCCGCTACGACGCCTACGGCCCGGAGATGCTGCGCATCGCCGACCGCCACAAGCGCGAGCTGCTGTACGGACCGACCAACGAGGAAATGATCACCGAGATCTTCCGCGCCTATGTGAAGTCCTACAAGAACCTGCCGCTCAATCTCTATCATATCCAATGGAAATTCCGCGACGAGCAGCGTCCGCGCTTCGGCGTGATGCGCGGCCGCGAGTTCCTGATGAAGGACGCCTATTCCTTCGACCTCAACGAGGCCGCGGCGCGCGTCGCCTACAACAAGATGTTCGTCGCATACTTGCGCACCTTCGCGCGGATGGGGCTGAAGGCGATCCCGATGCGCGCCGAGACCGGCCCGATCGGCGGCGATCTCAGCCACGAGTTCATCGTGCTCGCTGAGACCGGCGAATCCGGCGTGTTCATTAATCGCGACGTGCTGGACCTGCCGGTGCCGGGCGAGGACGTGGATTATGAGAGCGACCTGACGCCGATCATCAAGCAATGGACCTCGCTCTATGCGGCGACCGAAGACGTCCACGATGCCGCGCGGTTCGAGCAGGAGGTGCCCGTGGACAAGCGGGTGAACACCCGCGGCATCGAGGTCGGCCAGATCTTCTATTTCGGCACCAAATATTCCGAGCCGATGAAGGCGCTCGTGGCGGGGCCTGATGGTGTCGACGTGCCGATCCATGGCGGCTCGTACGGCGTCGGCGTCTCGCGCCTGCTAGGTGCCATCATCGAGGCTTGCCATGACGATGCCGGCATCAAATGGCCGGAAGCGGTGGCACCGTTCCGCGTCTCGATCCTCAACCTGAAGCAGGGCGATGCGGCCGTCGATGCGGCCTGCGAGAAGCTCTATGCCGAGCTCACGGGCAAGGGCGTCGACGTGCTCTATGACGACACCGATCAACGCGCCGGCGCCAAATTCGCCGCCGCCGATCTGATCGGCATCCCCTGGCAGATCATGATCGGGCCGAAGGGGCTCGCCGACGGCAAGGTCGAGATCAAGCGGCGCAGCGACGGCGCGCGCGAGACCATGTCGCCTGCCGACGCGGTCGCAAGACTTGTGGGCTGAGAAGGCTGATCGGCTGAATATTGTTCATCGCGCGATATCGCGGCCGCCAATCCGGCCACAATTGACCCCGAATCATGGGATTATCGAGCGATGGATGAGACCATGACCGAAACCGTGCAAACCGCGCCTTTCGCGCCATTCGAGTGGATGCTGTCGGCGCGCTATTTGCGGGCGCGGCGGAAAGAGGGATTCATCTCGGTCATCGCCGGGTTCTCCTTTCTCGGCATCATGCTCGGCGTTGCGACGCTGATCATCGTCATGGCCGTGATGAACGGCTTCCGCAAGGAGCTGCTCGACAAGATCCTGGGCCTCAACGGCCACATCCTGGTCCAGCCCCTGGAATCGCCGCTGACCGACTGGAAGGACGTTGCCGACCGCCTCAGCCAGGTCGAGGGCATCCGGCTCGCGGCGCCGGTGGTTGACGGTCAGGCGCTGGCGTCATCGCCTTGGAACGCCTCGGGCGTCCTGGTGCGCGGCATCCGCTCCGACGATCTCAACAACCTCACCTCGATCGCCAAGAACATCAAGCAGGGTTCCCTCGAGGGGTTTGACGAAGGGCAGGGCGTTGCGATCGGCCGGCGCCTCGCCGATCAGCTTTCGCTGCATGCCGGCGACAGCATCACGCTGGTGGCGCCGAAGGGCGCAGTGACGCCCATGGGAACGACGCCCCGCATAAAACCGTACAAGATCGTCGCGGTGTTCGAGATCGGCATGTCCGAGTACGATCTCGGCTTCGTGTTCATGCCGCTTGCCGAGGCGCAGGCCTATTTCAACCGCAGCAACGACGTCACCTCGATCGAGGTGTTCACGACCAACCCCGACAGGATCGACGCCTTCCGCAAGGCGGTGACGGAGGCGGCGGGCCGGCCGATCTTCCTGGTGGATTGGCGGCAGCGCAATTCGACCTTCTTCAACGCGCTCCAGGTCGAGCGCAACGTGATGTTCCTGATCCTGACCATGATCGTGCTGGTCGCCGCGCTCAACATCGTCTCCGGCCTGATCATGCTGGTGAAGGACAAGGGCAGCGACATCGCGATCCTGCGCACCATGGGCGCCTCGCAGGGATCGATCATGCGGATATTCCTGATCACGGGCGCTTCGATCGGCGTGGTCGGCACGCTGGTCGGCTTCTGCGTCGGCCTCGTGATCTGCGTCAACATCGAATCGATCCGGCAGTTCCTGTCCTGGCTGACCTCGACCGAGCTGTTCTCGCCGGAGCTCTACTTCCTTTCGAAACTGCCCGCCGAGATCGACGTCGGCGAGACCACGGCCGTCGTCATCATGGCGCTGACGCTGTCGTTCCTGGCGACGCTCTATCCGTCGTGGCGCGCCGCGCGCCTCGATCCCGTCGAAGCGCTCCGGTACGAGTGAGGGGCTGATGGAGCAGCAGCAGGGGGCAGAAGATGTACCGGTCATTTATCTCCACGAGATAAAGCGACAGTACTTGCAGGGCGAGGTGCCGCTGACGATCCTCGACGGCGCCAAGCTGGCGCTGTGGGCCGGTCAGTCGGTCGCGCTGGTGGCGCCGTCGGGCTCGGGCAAGTCGACGCTGCTGCACATCGCGGGGCTGCTGGAAGCCCCCGATTCCGGCGAGGTCTATGTCTCGGGCGCGCCGACCTCGCAGCTGCCCGACATCGAGCGCACGCAGCTGCGCCGCACCGATATCGGCTTCGTCTACCAGTCGCACCGGCTGCTGCCGGAGTTCTCGGCGCTCGAGAACGTCATGCTGCCGCAGATGATCCGCGGCCTGAAGAAGTCCGAGACCGTCAAGCGTGCCAAGGAGATCCTCGGCTATCTCGGCCTCGGCGACCGCATCACCCATCGTCCGGCCGAGCTGTCCGGCGGCGAGCAGCAGCGTGTCGCCATCGCCCGTGCAGTGGCCAACGCGCCGCGCGTGCTGTTTGCGGACGAGCCGACCGGCAATCTCGACCCCGGCACCGCCGAGCACGTGTTCCAGGCCCTGATGCAACTGGTCAAGGCGACGCGCGTATCGATGCTGATCGCGACCCACAACATGGAGCTCGCCGGCCGCATGGACCGGCGGGTCTCGCTGTCGCACGGCCAAGTGGTCGAGCTCGACTAAAGAGCTCGAAAACAACCCCATGCACAGTAGCCAAGTGCTTGGTGAGACTTCCGAAAAAAATCGAAGACGGCGGTCCGTCGCCGCCTCACGATTCAGGGCCTGATCACCGTCAATTTGAACGGTCCGCCATTGGCGGCAGCATGCGCCACGGCTTCGTTGGCGTGGTCGAGATCGAAGGTCTCTGTCTCGTACTCTTCCAGCCGCAGCAGCCCGGCACGCACCAGTGCGATCAGGCGGCTGGCCGCATCGGGCGGATACATCCAGACGCCGTGGATGCTGATGCAGTTGCGCATGATCCAGGGGTAGGGCAGCTCGAGGCCCGCGCCGCCGGCCATGCCGACGCCGCCCATCAGCACGACGCGGCCGTAAGCGCGCACCGTCATGACGGCGGCCCGCACCACAATCGGGCTCACCGAGGGCGGCATGATGTCGAACACGCAGTCGATCAGCCCCGGCGCGGCGCGCTTCATCGCTTCGCGGTCGTCGTCCTCATGGCCGGTGAGCCTGACCGGCTTGACGCGGCCGCCGAAGCGGCGGACGAGATCGGCGAGGATCGTCTCGTTGCGGCCGGGCGCGATCACGCAGGCTGCGCCCATCGCCAGCGCAACGGAGACTGCGGCGCTGCCGAAATTGCCGGTGGCGCCGCTCACCAGCACGGTCTCGCCGGGGCGAAGGTTTGCCGCGAGAAAACCGCCATAGGGCACCAGCAGCGTGCCCAGCGCGCACCATTGTGTCGCCTGCTCGGACGTGATCGGGCCGAGCGGTTTGACGTTCTCGGTCGGCACGCGCATCTGCTCGGCGAAGGAGCCGTGGCGAAAGTGCTGTTGCAGGCGCATGCCGCCGGGTCCCGCGGCGGTCAGGCCCTGCAGGGCGATATCCGGCGCCGCGGCGTCATCGCGCGAGCGCACTGTGGGATCGCAGAACACCCAGTCGCCGACGTCAAGCCTGGTCGCGTCCGGCCCGATCGCGCGCACCCGGCCGACGCCGCCGGGGCCGGGAATGATTGGCAGGTCGAGCGCATAATTGCGCGTCCCGTCGAAGACCTCGTTCATGTAGGACAGCACGCGCGTCGCGACGACGTCGATGATGACCTCGCCGGTGCCGAGCACCGGTTCGGGGACAGTCTCGATCGCCAGCGGCGAGCCGAAGGATTTGAGTACGGCAGCTTTCATGATGTTCACCTCGACGTCGGGTGAGGTCCGTATGCGCTGCCCTGGCGGAAGTCAGGAAGGCCTGGTATTATCCTAGTATTCCATAGGCCCTCTATCGCAGGGACATTCGTCATGGCCGATCCACGCCGCGTTGAATTCGGCGACTTCCTGAGGTCCCGCCGCGAAAAGCTGTCGCCGAAGGCGCTCGGCCTTCCGGCGGGCCGGCGCCGGCGCACCGCGGGGCTGCGCCGCGAGGAGGTTGCGCAGCTCGCCGGCATCGGCGTCGACTGGTACATCCGTCTCGAGCAGGGCCGCACGGTCAGCCCGTCCGTGACCACCGTGGATGCGCTGGCCCGGGCCCTCCGTCTCAGCAAGGCCGAGCACGCCCACCTCAAGGCGCTGGCGCGCGAGCCCGCAAGGAGCCCCTTCACCCGCGAGATCGTGCCTCCGCCCATTCGTCGCATGATCGAGAGCCTGCATCAGCCGGCCTACATCACCGGCCGGCGCTGGGACGTGCTGGCCTGGAACGATGCGGCCGAGGAGGTGTTCGGGTTCGGGCGATTGCCGGAGCAGGATCGCAACACGCTGCTTCTTATGTTGACGAACAAGCAGACGCGAAAATCCTACGGCGCCGGCTGGACCGACGTAGCCAAGGCGATGGTGGCGATGTTTCGCGCCAATCACGACGTCTGGGCCGGCGATCCCGCCTTCACGGAGCTGCTGACGCGGCTGCGCGAGGGCAGTCCGGAATTCGTCGAATGGTGGGAGGCGCACGACGTTCGCAGCACGATCTCGGGCCGCAAGACCATGAACCATCCGACCAAGGGCGTGCTGCACTTCGAGCACACCAGCTTCCAGGCCAATGACGATCCCGCGTTGAAGCTCGTAATCTATACGCCGGTCTAAGCCGCCTTTGAGAGCGCGCTTCCGCCGCATCACGCCACGTCGGCTAAGCAGCATCCGGAGCACCCCCCTTGCGCCGGGGAACCTAAGGGCAATCCTACGGTTACCGTTTCATCGGTGTGCAGGTGGAGCAAGGGACGTGTTCGGGGTTGACCGATGACGACAGCGACCGGTGGGGCCTCGGCCGACCGCAACGCCGTCTTAGCCACCCTCGGCGATTATATTCGGGAGATCGGTGACCCCGACGATCTCGCCTATGCGGCGGCGGAGCTGCTGGGCCGCAGCCTCAATGTCAGCCGGGCAGGTTACGGCACCGTCGATACCTCCGCAGAGACCATCACGATCGCGCGCGACTGGAATGCGCCTGGGATCTCGAGCCTGGCCGGCGTGCTGCGCTTTCGCGACTATGGCAGCTATATCGAAGACTTGAAGCGGGGTGAGACGGTCGTCTGCGCTGATGCTGGAAAGGACCCTCGCGTCGGCGACCGCGCCCGAGCTCTCGAGGCAATCTCGGCCCGCGCATTGGTCAACATGCCGATCTCCGAGCCCGACGGGGTCGTGGCGCTGCTCTACCTGAACAATGCAATGCCGCGCGAATGGAGCGCAGCAGAGCTAGAGCTCATCCGAGAGGTTGCCGAACGCACCCGCACCGCCGTCGAACGTCGCCGCGCCGAGAGCGCGGTGCGCGAGAACGAGGCGCGGCTCATCTTCCTCGACGCTCTCAATAAGGAAACGGCCAAGACGCGCGATGCCGACGGCGTCATGGCAGTGACGACGCGAATGGTCGGTGAGTATCTCGGCGTCTCCAACTGCGCCTATGCCGACATGGATCCCGATCAGGACGGCTTCACCATCCGCGGGGATTGGGCGGCCCCCGGTGCGATGCACATAGTGGGGCACTACAGTCTTGCCGACTTCGGCGAGAAGGCGGTGCGAGAGCTGGGCGCCGGGCGGCCCCTCATCATCAACGACAACCTGAAGGAGATCGCTCCCGAGGAAGCCGCCACTTTCCAGCGCATCGGGATCGGTTCGACGATCTGCATGCCCTTGGTGAAGGAAGGGCGCCTGACCGCTTTGATGGCCATTCATCACCGCGGCTCGCATCTGTGGACGCCGCGCGAACTTGCCTTGCTGACCGAGGTGACGGAGCGATCATGGGCGCACATCGAGCGCGTCCGATCCGAGCAGGCGGCGCGCGAAGCTGCCGAACGGCTGGTCCTCGCCAACAAGGCCGCCGGAATCGGCACCTGGGACTACGATCCGATCAACGATGTCCTTCGATGGGATAGCCGCTGCAAGGAGGTGTTCGGTCTCTCACCGAATGCCGAGGTCAGCTATGAGGGCTCATTCCTGAAAGGCATTCATCCCGACGACAGGCAGCGCGCTCATGAGGCCGTCTCGACCGCGTTACAGCCCAATTCTCCGGGAAGCTACAACATCGAATACCGGACCGTCGGTATCGAGGATGGCGTCGAGCGTTGGATCGCCGCAACGGGCCACACGATCTTTTCCAATGGTCAGGCCACGCGATTCATCGGGACTGTGCTGGATATCTCCGCCCAAAAGAAGACCGAGCGTCATCTCAGGATCCTCAACGACACGGGGGCATCAGTTGCCCGCGAACGCGATCTCGATAGGATCGTCCAGATCGTGACGGATGCCGGCGTCGAGCTGACGGGCGCCCAGTTCGGCGCCTTCTTCTACAACGTCCCGGCCGCGGACGGAGGCAGCTACATGCTGTACTCGCTGTCCGGCGTGCCGCGATCCGCTTTCGAAAACTTCCCGATGCCGCGCGCCACCGCCGTGTTCGAGCCGACCTTTAAGGGCACGGGCGTGGTGAGGTCGGACGACATCCTGCAAGACCCGCGCTATGGCAAGAATGCGCCGCGGAAAGGCATGCCCGAGGGCCATCTCCCGGTCCGGTCATACCTTGCAGTCCCCGTGATCTCGCGCAGCGGCGAGGTGCTCGGTGGGCTTTTCTTCGGTCATGCGGAGGTCGGTCGATTCCACGAGGAGCACGAGGCCGCATTGCTCGGCATCGCCGGCCACGCCGCGACCGCGATCGACAATGCCGGGCTGCTGACCAGGCTCGAAGCGCTCAATGCCGAGCTGGAGCAACGTGTCGCCGACGAGATCGCCGAGCGCATGAAGGCCGAGGAGCAATTGCGGCAATCGCAGAAGATGGAAGCCGTCGGGCAATTGACCGGAGGGATCGCCCACGACTTCAACAACATGCTGGCCGTCATCCTCGGCAGCTTGAATCTCGCCAAGCGGCGGCTCGGCAAGGGCGAGCTCAACATTGACCGCTTCCTCGATAGCGCCACGGACGGAGCGAACCGTGCCGCCACCTTGACGCAAAGATTGCTGGCGTTCTCGCGGCAGCAGCCTCTTGCGCCCGAGGTCGTGGACATCAACAAGATGGTCGGTGAGATGAGTGAGCTGCTCGAGCGCTCGCTCGGCGAGCTCGTCCGTCTCGAGACGGTCCTCGCGGCTGGCCTATGGCGCGTCAAGGCAGACCCTGCCCAGCTCGAAAGCGCTCTCGTCAATCTTGCTGTCAATGCACGCGATGCCATGCCGAAGGGTGGCAGGCTGACGATCGAAACCGCCAACGCTTCGATAGATCGAAAATACGCTCGCGAATACGCGCTGCAGCCCGGGCAGTACGTGCTCATTGCGGTGACGGACAACGGCACGGGCATTGCGGCGGACGTGCTGGGAAAGGTCTTCGATCCGTTCTTCACGACCAAGATCGTCGGCAAGGGGACTGGCCTTGGCCTCAGCCAGGTCTACGGCTTCGTGCGGCAGTCGGGCGGCCATGTCAAAATCTATTCGGAGGTGGATGTCGGTACGACGGTGAAGATCTATCTTCCACGCTTCGCGGGCGAGGAGCCTGTCTCAACTCCGTCGCACGGCGTGCCACATCCCGGTGCAAGTCCGCAGAGCGAGACCATCCTCGTCGTCGAGGACGACGAGCGGGTCCGCGGCATCTCCTCCGAAAGCCTGCGCGAGCTTGGTTATACCGTCGTCGAGGCCGCCAGCGCCCGGGAGGCGATCGGCAAAATCGAAGGCGGTTTCGTTCCGGATCTGCTGTTCACCGACGTCGTCATGCCCGACATGACCGGTGCCGAACTCGCGGCCGAGCTGTCGAGACGATACCCGGATCTGAAAGTGCTGTTCACCACCGGCTACACGCGCAACGCGATCGTCCACAATGGCGTGCTCGATGCCGGCAAGCATTTGCTGTCCAAGCCCTTTGCGATCGAGGACCTGGCCGCCAAGGTCCGCTCCCTGCTCGATGAGGGATGAATGAATGTTTGCCGCGTTGAATCGCCCCCGGGGCGATGTCCGACGTCATTTCAAGGCGACGGAGCGGGTCGAGGGTTTGTGCTGACGGTCAGTTGGGGGGCGGGCGTCCAAGGGCTCTCGGGCCAATGAGCTGCCTGCCAGGGAGCCGCTTTCCCAGGCAACGTCGGCCAGGAGCTTGTCGGGCCCGGCGTCGGCAATGCGCAGGATGCCTTGAGCCGAGCCCATTGTGACGGCAGGCCCGCCAGGTCGAGCTCGAATGTCATGATGTCCG
This sequence comes from Bradyrhizobium sp. NBAIM18, assembly GCF_020193825.1. Classification (NCBI taxonomy): domain Bacteria; kingdom Pseudomonadati; phylum Pseudomonadota; class Alphaproteobacteria; order Hyphomicrobiales; family Nitrobacteraceae; genus Bradyrhizobium; species Bradyrhizobium sp. NBAIM18. Next base: position 232,573 of record NZ_JADYVO010000007.1, on the reverse strand, counting down.
TCTTGTCGTCCGCGATCGGCGTGCTTTCGCGGACATGCAGGGAGCGGGAGGCCAGTATCGCCTTGACCATGTCGGGGTCGATGTTGCTGCGCCAGACCTCGTGCTTGCCGGTCCGCAGCGGAGATCCTCCGGCCGTCTTCTCCTTGTCGGCATCCGCCGTGATCAGGATCGTGCTCTTGCCGGTGGCCGTTTCGTCGACCTCGGCCGCAAATGTCAGCGGTGCGCCCTTGCTGCTTTCGCAAGACAGGCGCAGCTCCATCGTTCGGAACGCGGAGCCGTTCGCCTTCTTTGCGGTCGCGATCTTGCGGACGAACGGCCGGGCCTCTTTCTCCAGCGTCCAGTTCGTTTCGACGAGCGGTCGCGTGTCGATGCCGAAACCGTGGAGCTCGGATCGCGTCAGCACGTGCAGGCTTTCGAATTTCACCGTCCGGATCAGCGAATCGAGCTCGCGACCAATTCCCATCGCGGCGATGAACGCGGCGCGATCGCGATCGGCGGCAAGGAGCCGGCGACGCCTGTATTCCGCGACCGCCGCCGGATCGGGCCGTCCGTCGAAGGCGAGCACCAGCTTGGAATTATGGACCGCTATTGTGGCGTCGGGGGCGACCTCGCGCGATGCCGCCCCCAGAAACAGGTATGCGCAGGCCGAGTTGCACATGGCGCGGGTCGTGGTGAGCTCGGCCTCGACCTCGCCGCTTGCGTTCTTGAGCTTCAGGCAGGCGGCATCCACCTGCGTGCCCGCGGCGCAGGCGGTCGCGATCGTCCGGCCAACCCTGGCAACCGCCTTGCGGCTGCGCAGCAACCGCGCGATCGCGTAGGACTGCTCGACGTTGCCGCCGGGCGAATGGAGATAGATCGGACGCTGCAGGTCCTTGACGGCGGCGAGGAAGCGGCGAATGCGCAGCGCAGCCTCCCGATCGATCTCGCCCTCGATGGCAATCCAGCGATCGCAGCCCGGGCCACATGCATCGGGTGGTCCCTTGGCGAGATAGATCGTCAGCCTGGAGGCGAAGCCGGCTTTCTCGGCCGGCATTGCTTCGGCACGCAAAGTGCCGGGAAGCAAGAGCGAGGCAAGGAGGAGCAGGATACGGACATGCATGCAGCAAGCGACCACGCACGGCGAGGAAGAGGTTCGACCCTATATGAGGACCACCGTTATCACAACTTTTGATGGCCGGCCGGTGCACGCTTACTTCGTTCACGCCACCGCAGCAACGCACCCATGCGCGGCGTGCTGTCGTCCGTCAGGTCAAGATCAGGTCAGACGATCGATGATTTGCAACAGTCGATCGCAGGACGCCTCAATTCGTTTGAGCGGAGACGTTGCCACGCCGAGCAAAAGTCCCGGGCGCACTGGTCCGTTCGACGCATACCAGAGCGACAGCGGCGTAGGCGCAAGTTCCATCCGTGCTGCTTCCCTGTCGATGGCCAGGTCGGGTGCTCCGTCCGCCAATTGCAGCACCGCCGCCAACCCGGCAAGCGCAATGTTCGCGGTGCGCGCGCGAAGGTACTTCAGCAATGCATCGCCTTGTGCAGCGTAAACCCGCTTCGTGCGCCGAAGATGCCGCAGATAATGGCCCTCGCGCATGAAGTCGGCCATCGCGCGCTGCACCGCCGGCCCAGGCGCGGGCGCAAGGCACGCAGCAGCTTCGGCAAATTGCGACGCCAGGGCGGCCGGTGCGACGACAAAGCCCAGCCGCAGGGCAGGCGTCACAGTCTTGCTGAAAGAGCCGATGTGAATGACGCGGCCGGCGCGGTCGAGCGATGCGAGCGCCGGCGTCGCCCGGCCCTTGAGCTGAAGCTCGCTGAGATAGTCATCCTCGATCACCCATGCCTTGCTTTGCGCTGCCCAGTCGAGCAGGCGTGAGCGCCGCACAAGCGACAATGTGGAGCCGAGCGGCGCCTGCTGGCCCGGTGTCACCACCACCAGTGCCGCATCAGGAGCATGTTTCATGCCGTAATCGACATCGATGCCGTCCGCATCAACGGGGATCGGCGCAACCGACAATCGCGCGAGCGCGAGACCCTGCCGGGTAAAGGGAAAGCCAGGGTCCTCCATCCAGGCCTTCTTCTGCTCGAGTCCGAGGACGCGGAGCGCCAAGCCAAGGCCGCCGCTGAAACCGGCAGTGACGATGATCTGGGACGGCGCGCATTCGATCCCGCGCGCCAGCGCGAGGTAGGCCGCGATCTCGCGCCGCAACGCCAGCTCGCCGCGTGGATCGGGGTAGATCGCCGGTGCGCTCACCTCCGCCCGAACTGCCTGAGCGCGCATCCGCGCCAGCAACGTCGCGGGAAGGGTCTCCTGCGCAGGCACGCCCATCTGGAAGATCGCGGGTCCCGCCGTCAGCTCCTGGTACATTTCCATGAACGAGCCGGGCGACGGGGCCCTGTCCCGCCTTACTGGGAACGAAGGCCGGTCGGCGACATGGGTTCCAGTCGCACGGCTTGCGACGATCAGTTGGGCGGATGAGAGCTTTTCGTACGCCACCCGTACGGTGCCGCGGGCGACGCCGAGTTGGGCGGCGAGATCCTGCCAAGAGGGCAGGCGTGCGCCCGGGGCGAGAACGCCGCTTTCGATCGCGGTCCTGATCCCCTTGTGGATCTGCTCGGCCAGCGGCGTCTTTGCAGATCGATCGAGCTCCAGATGCAGCGGCCTCGTCATGCCTGCGTGGTACACGAGTTTTGTACGTTCTTGGTGCTTTTTTGTGGACCAGTGCAGGGGCACCTAAGGGGGCAAGAGGGAGATTCATCCCCCGATCATCAAGGAGCAGGCAGATGAGCGAACGGCTCAACTACAATCACGTCGCACCGGCAGGTATGAAGGCGCTGGGCGGTGTCTACGGCTACGTCATGCAGAGCGGACTTCCCGCGACGCTTGTCACCCTGGTCTATCTTCGCGTGTCGCAGATCAACAATTGCGCCTACTGCCTCGACATGCATACACGCGACCTGCTGAAGAGCGGCGTGAAGATCGAAAAGATCGCGCTGGTCCAGGCCTGGGCCGAGGCGGGCCATCTTTTCGACGAGCGCGAGCGTGCGGCTCTCGCGTGGGCCGAGACGATCACCCGCGTCGCCGAGACCAACGTCCCGGATGAGGCCTATCAAGCCGTTCGCAAAGTCTTCAGCGAGCGCGAGCTGGTCGATCTCACGATCGCGATCAGCCTGATGAATGCGTACAATCGCATGTCGATCAGCTTTCGAAATACGCCGCAGGCCGCGCTCGAGGAGGCCGCCTGACCCGAAGGGAATCAGCCGAAACAGAAAGCAGGAACCTGAAAATGACGAGAGTGATCTCCGGCGTCAAAATTCCCGACAGCCAACTGGCTCGCGAGGCCGCCGAGCTGGTGCGCAGTTACGAAGACGAGATGTTGTTCAACCATTCCGTTCGCGTGTACGTGTTCGGCGCGATGACGGGATTGCGCCAGAAGCTGAAGTTTGATTCCGAGCTTCTCTATGTCGCGGCCCTGTTTCACGACCTCGGCCTCGTCGATCACTACCATACCGCGACCAAGCGGTTTGAAGTCGACGGTGCCGATGCAGCGCGCGAGTTTCTGCGGGCACGCGGCATCGCTGATTCCCAGGCCGATCTGGTGTGGGAGGCCATCGCCCTGCACACCACACCCGGCATTCCGCAATATATGAGACCGGAAATCGCGCTCACCAACGCAGGCGTTCTGGTGGATGTGGTGGGCATCGGGTATGATCATTACACACCGGAGCAGCGCGAGCAGGTGATCTCGGCGTTCCCGCGCGGTGACTTCAAGAACGAGTTCGTGAAGGTACAGACCTGCTCGGCGCTGAAGAAACCGCAGACGACGTTCGGGACGGTTAACTTCGACTACATCGCAGATCACGATCCGAGCTTCCAAAGGCCGAACGCGTGCACGCGGATCCGCAATGCGCCCTGGCAAAGCTGAGCAGACGCAGCGCGCTCATCGCAGGGCTATGGCATTTGAGAGCTGTTCAGCCGTTCCTGCGACCATCCTTCGAGATGCCCGCTTCAGGCGGGCTTTTCAGGTGAAAGACGGTGTGTGAGGCTGCAGCTTCCAAAAGGCACTGTCGCTGATTGGCCTCATCACGCAGACGACTCTGATCGCGTATGGGGTGTCGCTTTGTCCGGCGAAGTACGCGCGGAGGCGAGCTAGCGATTGACGCGCCCACGAATGTGATGAAAGCGAGCGAAAAGATGGCGACAATTTGGACGAGGAACTTGTTCGCATTCGCCTCTTCCATCACGCGAATGTGCGCGCGACGATGTTGCGCGCGCATGCAGCTTGTCTCGCCTCGTCAACATTGAAACTGCTGCAAAACCCCTTGTTTGATAGGGTGTCCGCGATGCTCGATTAGCATTCGTTAATGAGCAAAGTCCTTTCGATCAGACTGTGGCGCCGCGGCTACAGCAATTCCGTCGATCGCTGTTATGACGACCCACGGCCGGGGGGCCCACTACTGAAGAAACTGGAACGGGAATCAAATGAAGAAGAATTTGTTGCTTGCAGCTGTCAGCCTGGTCGCGCTTGGTGCGACTGCGCCGGCACTTGCGGCTGATCTCGCGGCACGGCCCTACACCAAAGCACCGCCCGCGGCGATCGCTGCGGTGTATGACTGGAGCGGCTTCTACATCGGTATCAACGGCGGCGGCGGTTCGGCTGACACGTCGTGGGATCTGGTCGGCTTCGGTCCGGAAGGCTCCCACAACTCGACCGGCGGCACCGTCGGTGGCCAGATCGGTTACCGCTTTCAGTCCGGCCAGTTCGTGTTCGGTCTCGAGGGCCAGGGCAACTGGGCCGACTTCTCGGGTGACAACATCAGCGCAATCACCGGTTTGCGGAACCGGACGCGCGTCGATGCGTTCGGTCTGATCACAGGCCAGGTTGGCTATGCCTGGAACAACGTCCTGCTCTACGCGAAGGGCGGTGCGGCGGTCGTCAGCAACAAGTACGACGTCTACAGCGTCGTGACGGGTGCGAATCTCGACCGGGCCGACGAGACCCGCTGGGGTGCCACGGTTGGCGCGGGCCTGGAGTTTGGTTTTGCTCCGAACTGGACGGTCGGCGTCGAGTACAACCACATCTTCCTCGGCGACCACAACGTCACCTTCGCCAGTGGCGCTGTCGAACGCATCGGGCAGGACATCGACATGGGTCTCGTCCGCCTGAACTACAAGTTCGGCGGCCCGATGATCGGCCGTTACTGAGACTGACCGCTCCACGTGAGCGGCTGACGAAAGCCCCGGCCTCGGCCGGGGCTTTTTTCTGTTTGTCTTCAGCGAGTTAACCATCTCCTTTCGGCGGCTTCCGGATCGCTTGACTCCATAGAACGAAATGAGAACAATGTTCTTCATACGTTCCAACAAGGGAGCAGGCCATGTTCAGGGTTTTCGTGGAAGAAGCCGCCGCACTGGCGTCCATCACGCTGTTCGTCGGGATGATCGCGATTTGGGCCCAGGTCATTCCGCAGCTGTAGGCCGGCCTTCTCCGACCTCTTGGGGAAAAGCAGGACGACGCGCCCAAGCGGCCGCTCCGGCGTGGACTCTCAAGCTGTGAGACCCCACCATTGAGAGGCGAGTCGGCCGCGAGTGCATGATGCCTTGAGGCGCCGGCGACCGCTCCATCTCATCTGCAAGAGGCCGTCACGCGACCATGCCGAGCGCCGGATTTGTCCACCTTCACGTTCACTCGGCCTATTCGCTGCTCAAGGGCTCGATCAAGATCGCCAAGCTCGCCGAGCTTGCCAAGAAGGACCACCAGCCGGCGCTGGCGCTGACCGACACCGACAATCTGTTCGGCGCGCTGGAGTTCTCCGACAAGATGGCGGGCTCCGGCATCCAGCCGATCGTCGGCTGCGAGCTCGCCATCGATTTCGGCGATCAGGATCCCAACGCGCGCAACGCGATGGGACCCTCGCGCGTGGTGTTGCTCGCCGCGCAGGAGCGCGGTTATCGCAGCCTGATGCGGCTGAACTCGCGCGCGTTCCTGGAATCGCCGGACAGCCATGCTCCGTTCATCAAGCTCGACTGGCTCGAGGGCGAGACCGAGGGCCTGATTGCGCTGACGGGCGGGCCGGACGGGCCGATCTCGCTGGCGCTCGCCGGCGGCATGGCCGAGCTCGCCGGGGCGCGGTGCGAGCGTCTGGCCGCTCTTTTCGGCGACCGTCTCTACATCGAATTGCAGCGCCACAACGCCGAGAAGGAGCGGCGCGTCGAAGGCGGCCTGATCGACATCGCCTACGCCAAGGGACTGCCGCTGGTTGCGACCAACGAGCCGTATTTCGCGACCACCGACGATTACGAAGCACATGATGCGCTGCTCTGCATCGCCGGCGGCCGGCTGATCGCCGAGACCGACCGTGTGCAGCTGACGCCGGATCATCGCTTCAAGACGCGCGCCGAGATGGCGGTGCTGTTCGCCGACATTCCGGAGGCGCTGGCCTCGACGGTGGAGATCGCCGAGCGCTGCTCGTTCCGGCCGATGACGCGCAAGCCGATCCTGCCGTTCTTCACCGTCGGCGCCGCGGCGAGCTCGGATGCCGCCGCCGTCGAGGCGGCCGAGCTGAAGCGCCAAGCGGAGGAGGGGCTCGCCAACCGTCTGCGCGTGCACGGCCTCTCTCAGGGCACGACGGAAGAAGACTATAACAAGCGCCTGGCGTTCGAGCTCGACGTCATCATGCGCATGAAGTACGCGGGCTACTTCCTGATCGTGTCCGACTTCATCAAATGGGCCAAGGCTCACGGCATTCCGGTCGGGCCGGGCCGCGGCTCCGGCGCAGGCTCGCTGGTGGCGTGGGCGCTGACCATCACCGACCTCGACCCGATCAAGTTCGGCCTGCTGTTCGAGCGCTTCCTCAATCCGGAACGCGTCTCGATGCCGGACTTCGACATCGACTTCTGCCAGGACCGCCGCGGCGAGGTGATCAGTTACGTGCAGCAGCGCTACGGCCGCGACCAGGTCGCGCAGATCATCACCTTCGGTACGCTGCAGGCGCGCGGCGTGCTGCGCGACGTCGGCCGCGTGCTGCAGATGCCCTACGGCCAGGTCGACAAGCTGACCAAGCTGGTGCCGCAGAATCCGGCGGCGCCGGTGACGCTGGCCGCCGCGATCGAGAGCGAGCCGAAGCTGCAGGCGTTCCGCGACGAGGATCCCGTGGTGGCGCGCGCCTTCGACATCGCCCAGCGTCTCGAAGGCCTGACCCGCCACGCCTCGACCCACGCGGCCGGCATCGTGATCGGCGATCGCCCCTTGAGCGAGCTCGTGCCGCTGTACCGCGATCCCAAATCCGACATGCCGGTGACCCAGTTCAACATGAAATGGGTCGAGCCGGCGGGTCTCGTGAAGTTTGACTTCCTCGGCCTGAAGACGCTCACCGTGCTCGACGTCGCCTGCAAGCTGCTCAAGCCGCGCGGCATCGATGTCGATCTCGCCACGCTGCCGATCGACGATGCCGAGAGCTATCAGATGCTGGCGCGCGGCGACGTGGTCGGTGTGTTCCAGGTTGAAAGCCAGGGCATGCGGCGGGCGCTGATCGACATGCGCCCCGACCGTTTCGAGGACATCATCGCGCTGGTCGCGCTCTATCGGCCGGGCCCGATGGCGAACATCCCGACCTATTGCGCGCGCAAGCACGGCGACGAGGAGCCGGAATATCTGCACCCCGTGCTGGAGCCGATCCTGAAGGAGACCTTCGGCGTCATCATCTACCAGGAGCAGGTGATGCAAATCGCGCAGGTGATGTCGGGCTATTCGCTCGGCGACGCCGACCTGTTGCGCCGCGCCATGGGCAAGAAGATCCGCGCCGAGATGGACAAGCAGCGCGACATCTTCGTCGCGGGCGCCGTGAAGAACGGCGTGCCGAAGGGGCAGGCCGAGACCATCTTCGAGCTGCTGGCGAAATTCGCCGACTACGGCTTCAACAAGAGCCACGCGGCGGCCTATGCGCTGGTGTCCTACCACACCGCCTACATGAAGGCGCATTATCCGGTGGAGTTCATCGCCGCGTCCATGACGCTCGATCTGAACAACACCGACAAGCTCTCCGAATTCCGCTCCGAGGCGCAGCGGCTCGGCATCAAGGTCGAGCCGCCGAACATCAACCGGTCGGGCGCGACCTTCGAGGTCGGCGAGAACACGATCTACTACGCGCTCGCCGCGCTCAAGGGCGTCGGCATCCAGGCGATCGAGCAGATCATCGCGGAGCGCACCCGGGGCGGCCTGTTCACCTCGCTCGCGGATTTCGCCGCGCGCGTTAGCCCGCGCGCGATCAACAAGCGCATCATCGAAAGTCTCGCCGCCGCCGGCGCCTTCGACACGCTGGAGCCGAACCGGGCGCGCGTCTTTGCCGGTGCGGATGCGATCCTCGCCGCCTGCCAGCGCGCGCATGAAGCTGCGACCATCGGCCAGAACGACATGTTCGGCATGTCGGCGGATGCGCCGACCATCATGCTGCCGCAGGTCGAGCCATGGCTGCCGGCCGAGCGGCTGCGCCGCGAATACGACGCGATCGGCTTCTTCCTGTCGGGACATCCGCTCGACGATTACGCGACCGTGCTGAAGCGGCTGCGGGTGCAGAGCTGGGCCGAGTTCTCGCGCGCCGTGAAGACCGGCGCCACCGCCGGCAAGGTTGCCGCGACCGTGGTCTCGCGCATGGAGCGGCGTACCAAGACCGGCAACAAGATGGGCATCATGGGGCTGTCCGATCCCACCGGCCATTTCGAGGCGGTGCTGTTCTCGGAAGGCCTTGCGCAATATCGCGACGTGCTGGAGCCGGGCGCGGCCGTGCTGCTGCAACTCGGGGCCGAGCTTCAGGGCGAGGACGTCCGCGCCCGCGTGCTGCATGCCGAGCCGCTCGATGACGCCGCGGCGAAGACGCAGAAGGGGCTGCGCATCTTCCTGCGCGACACCAAGCCGCTGGACTCGATCGCCAAGCGTCTCGCCGGGCCCGAGATGGCGGCCGCCAACGGCGGCGCGCCGAAGGTCGGTAGTCCCGGCATCGCACCGCGCGGAAACGGCGACGGCGAGGTCTCGCTGGTGCTGATGCTCGACCTCGAGACCGAGGTGGAGATGAAGCTGCCCGGCCGCTTCAAGGTCTCGCCGCAGATCGCCGGCGCGATCAAGGCGGTGGCAGGCGTGGTGGACGTGCAGCAGCTCTGACATTGGTTGCACAGCTGCAAACCAAAGCTTAACTATTCGGCTCGCGCGTGGTTTCGAACTTGCGCGAGTGCAGCTATCAGTTGCTGCCTTGACAATCTCGTTCGGCGGGAAACAAGAAAGAAATACATCCATGTGCGACAAATGCTCTGAAGACCTGCATCAACCTGTTGGTGCGTCCAGGCGCTCGATGATGCTTTTTGCCGGTTCGGCACTTGCTGCGGCGATGTTTGGCGGATCCTCGCTGGCGAAGGAGGCGAAGGCGCCGCCGAAGCCGCAGAACGTGTTATCGCCCGATGCGGCGCTGAAGCGGCTGATGGAAGGCAATGCGCGCTATGTGTCAGGTGTGTCGCGCCGCCACGACTTCAAGCATGAGCGCGAGGCCCTGGTCGGCGGCCAGAATCCCTACGCAGCCGTGTTGAGCTGCGCCGATTCACGCATCGCGCCCGAATATGCCTTCGACAGCGGACGCGGCGACCTGTTCGTGTGCCGCGTCGCCGGAAATTTCGCGGGCGATGAGACCGTTGCGAGCATGGAATATACGGTCGCCGTGCTCGGCACGCCGCTGATCCTGGTGCTCGGCCACGACAATTGCGGCGCGGTCGATGCCACGATCAAGTCGCTGAAGGACGACAAGCCGCTGCCTGGGCACATCCCGACGCTCGTCGCCGCTATCGCGCCTTCGGTGAAGACGGCGGCCCAGCAGAGCGGAAATGCGCTCGACAACGCCATCCGCCAGAATGTCATGGACAACGTTGCCAAGCTGAAGACGGCCGCCCCGATCCTCAACGCTGCGGTCGAGCAGGGCAAGCTCAAGGTGGTCGGCGGGATCTATCGGCTGAGCACCGGGACCGTCGATTTGCTGGCACAGGGCTGAGAGCATCGGCGTGGGGTGGTCGCGCCTCTTCCAGGGAGAGGCCGGCCGGCGGATATCCCGTTGACGCTCCACACAGTGGTCGCCGGATGCTGTTGCAACTACGCGGTGTTTTCCACTAGGATGCTTCCGGGGAATTTCTGGGGGCGTGATCGTGGTGTTGCTGCGTGGGCTGGTACTATTCGTGGCCGCAATGTTGCTGTGCGGCTGTGAAACCACCAGGAGCGGGCTCGACTATTCGGCAATAGAGCGAAAGATCGGGCCACCGAAAGCAGGGCAGGCACGTGTGGTCGTCCTTCGCGAAAAGGGCTTCGGCGGGCTTGGCGATCCTGACTGGGCATTCAGCATCGATGGAATGCCGATCAAAGGTCTGAAGACGGGGACCTACGTCTATGTTGACCGGCCCGCAGGCCAACATCAATTCGTTGCGGAAGAGGCAGCGCTCGGCGTCACGCGCGTGGACTTCACAGCTCGATCGGGCCAGACCGTGTTCTTCGTGGCGCGCTACAGCGAGCGAAAAAACGCGATGATCGCAAATTCGAGTACGGGATTGCTCGGCTGGGGCCTCACGCTCGCGATCACCTCGGGTTACAAGAATCAGGGGCCCCTGGATTTCCTGCCGCTGGAGGAGCAGGCTGCGCGGACCACGGTTGCCGAGCTTCGGCTGGCCGAATAGGCGCGCGTGAGGTGTTTATTGGCTTCGGCCTCGCGGCGCGGCGTGAACCGGAGGCCAGAGCGGAAGACCGCCTCGTCGTGCATCTTACGCTGGCCTGACGCCGGCAGCGGCGGCGCCATGCCGCCGCCTCAATCCGCGCTTTTCGTTCAAGTGCCATTCAGCTGGCCGCGCGCCTGATATGCGGTATATGCGGTGGCCACCTCAACCACAAAAGCAGGCACAAGCCATGCGTGGGACGCTCAAAGTCTTCCTCTGCCTTCTCCTGCCGATGGCGGTCCTTGCCGCAGGCGCGCCGCATCAGGCGCGTGCCCAGCAGCAGGAAAAGCGCATCGCGCTCGTGGTCGGCAATGGCGCCTATGCCAAATCGCCGCTCGCGACCACCGCGAACGATGCCGGCCTGATCGCGCAGACGCTACAGGCGGCCGGCTTCGACGTGGTCGGCGCGCGCGATCTCGACGGCGACACGCTGCGCAAGAGCTTGCGCGATTTCATCCAGAAGGCCCAGGCGTCGGGCCCGGGCACCGTCGCGATGATCTATCTTGCCGGCTACGGCGTGCAGCTCGCCGGCGAGAACTATTTCATCCCGGTCGATTCCAACATCAGCCGCGACACCGACATACCGACCGAGGCCCTGCGCATCAGCGACTATGCGCGCCAGCTCGGCTCGATTCCACTCAAGTCCAATATCGTCGTGCTCGACGCAGCCCGTGCGCAGCCCTTCATCGAGGGCGGCCAGCCGATCGCGAGCGGTCTGGCGCTGGTCGAGCCCGAGGCGAACATGCTGATCGCCTTCAATGCCGCGCCCGGCACGGTGGCGCCGGAGGAGCCGGGGCCCTACGGCATCTATGCGCAGTCGCTCGCCGAGATGATCCGCACCGGCGGCCTGCCGCTGCCCGAGGTGTTCGACCGCGTCCGCCTGCGCGTCAACGAGGCCTCCAAGGGCGCGCAGGTGCCCTGGAACGAGCAGAAGATCTCGGCGCCATTCTCGTTCTTCGAGCGCGCGCCCGATGCGCCGCCGCAGCAGGCTGCGCCCGACCAGGTCGCCGCGATCCGCGGCAAGCCGATCCGCGATCTCGGCGTGCAGGACGCCTATGCCGCCGCGCTCGAGCGCGACACGCTGGCGGCCTATGAGGAGTTTCTCGCGGCCTATCCGAACGATCCCCTCGCCAAGCGCGTGATGGCGATCGTTGCCGCACGCCGCGAAGCCATCACCTGGCGGCGGACCTACCGGACCGACACGCCGGAGGCGTATTGGTCGTATCTGCGCCGCTATCCGCGCGGGCCGCATGCGGCGGACGCGCGGCGCCGCCTTGCGATCCTCACCGCGCCGCCCGAGCCGCCGCCGACCTTCGCGATGATCGAGTACGACGTGCCGCCACCGCCGCCGGAGGAGGTGGTCTATGTCGACCGCCCCGTGCTTTACTTCAGCGATCCCGATTTCGGCTTCGCGCCGCCACCGCCGCCGCCGGTCTATTATCTGCCGCCGCCGCCGCCGGATTTCGTCGTGCTGCCGCCGCCGCTGCCCGTGGTCGGCCTGTTCGTGCTGCCGCAGCCGGTGTTCGTGCCGATCCCGGTGTTCGTGAGGCCGCCGGTCTATGTCGCGCCGCCGCCGAACAACATCATCTACCAGAACATCCACAACACCACGGTCATCAACACCGTCATCAACCGACCGCCGGCGCCGCTGCCGGCCGCGGGGCCGGCGCTCGGATCTGGGATCGGACCTGGCAATCTGGCGCCGGCGGTTGCCGGCCGCGCCACGCCGGCAGGTCCCGCCGTGCCGCAGGCGGTCGTTCAGCGCGCCGCCCTGATCCAGCAGGGCAAGGCGCCGATGCCGCCGAGCGCGACGATCCAGCCGACGGCAAGGCCGGGTATCGCGACACCAGCTCCGGCCAATGTCGCCCCTGGCACGACAGCGCCGCCGCCCGCCGGCGCCAAGCTGCCGCAGGCCAATACTGTGCCGCCGCCGGGAGCTCCCGGCAGCCCGCCAGCCGGAGCGGCGCCCGGAGCTGGGACGCCGGGAGGCACACCCAGTCCGACCGCAAACGCTCCCGCCGGCAGCGCCGCTACAACCCCGCAAGCGCTGGCCCCGACCAAGCCGCCGCCGGCCAATACGCTGCCGGTGCCGGGATCTCCGGGCAGCCCGCCGGCCGGAGCGCCGCCCGCGACGGGGACGCCCGGCGGCACGCCCAGTCCGAGCGCGAACGCTCCCGCCGGCAACGCCGCAGCAACCCCGCAAGCGCTGGCCCCGACCAAGCTGCCGCCGGCCAATACGCTGCCCGTGCCCGGCACCCCCGGCGGGCCGCCGCCGGCCAGGGCAGGGGCTGTGCCCGGGACCGTCCCATCCCCTGGCAAGCCCGCCGCGACCGCCACGGCGCCGAGCGGCAACGTTCCGCCGGCGCAGCCGAACGCGGCAACGACGCCCAATCACCCGCCGGCTTCCGGAACCGCGGCGAGCCCGTCCGCGGCCCTGCCCAGGCCGCCGGGGACAACGACCCCGCCTGTGCCTGACCTGCGCGGCAGGCCGGGCGGGCCCCAGCCGGGCGCTTTGCCGCCGCCGAGCGCGGCCACCGGCAAGCCCGCGGCCCCGACTGCGGTCAAACCCGCGACACCTCCGCCGCCGCCTGTAGCGGCGCGGACACCGTCCGGAGTTCAGGATCATCGGCCCGCGCCAGCGCCACCGCAGGCCGCCAGGCCAGCCGCTCCGCCGCCTCCTCAGGCTCTGGCAAGGCCGACGCCGCCGCCTCCGCCGCGCGTTGCGCCACCTCCGCCGCCGCGAGCGGCGCCTCCGCCCGTGGCCGTGGCGCGGCCGGCGCCACCGCCACCTGTTGCCCGGCCGGCGCCGCCTCCGCCAGCGATGGCGCGGCCGGCACCACCGCCGCCGCCGGTTGCGCGGCCAGCGCCGCCGCCGCCACCACCTCCGGTCGCCCGACCGGCGCCGCCGCCGATGGCCGCGGCGCCGCATGCGCCTCCGCGGCCGGCCGGCCCGCCACCGAAGAGCTGCCCCCCGGGCCAGCCCAGGTGTTAGAAGGTGCAAGGGGCAGGGGATGCCGGGATGCGATAGCAGCCTAGAGGCGTCCCCAAAGGCCGTTATTTCCTTGCTTCTGGCCGAAATGGCGCTATATAGCGCGCCATCTCACACGGAAACATGGCTCACAAGGCCGTCCGGTGGCAACCGGGGCGTGAACGCTCCGTTTTGCTCACACGTTTCCGGAGGAACCAACCGGAGAATTAGAACGATGGCACTGCCCGATTTCACTATGCGTCAGCTGCTCGAAGCTGGCGTGCACTTTGGTCACCAGTCTCACCGCTGGAATCCGAAAATGGCTCCGTTCATTTTCGGCACCCGCAACAACATCCACATCGTCGACCTCGCCCAGACCGTGCCGATGCTGCACCAGGCCCTCCAGGCCGTCAGCGACACGGTGGCCAAGGGCGGCCGCATCCTGTTCGTCGGCACCAAGCGCCAGGCGCAGGACGGCGTTGCCGACGCGGCCAAGCGCTGCGCGCAGTATTTCGTCAATTCGCGCTGGCTCGGCGGCACGCTGACCAACTGGAAGACGATCTCGGCCTCGATCAAGCGCCTGCGTCACCTCGACGACGTGCTCTCGGGCGGCGAAGCCAATTCCTACACGAAGAAGGAGCGCCTGACGCTGCAGCGCGAGCGCGACAAGCTCGACCGCTCGCTCGGCGGCATCAAGGACATGGGCGGTCTGCCCGACCTGATCTTCGTGATCGACACCAACAAGGAAGACATCGCGATCCAGGAAGCCCAGCGGCTCAACATCCCGGTCGCTGCGATCGTCGACACCAATTCGGACCCGAAGGGCATCACCTATGTGGTGCCGGGCAATGACGACGCCGGCCGCGCCATCTCGCTGTACTGCGATCTCGTCGCGCGTGCGGCGATCGACGGCATCTCGCGCGCGCAGGGCGATTCGGGCATCGACGTCGGCGCCTCGGCCCAGCCGGTCGCCGAAGAGCTGCCGGCGGCGTCCTCGAGCGGCTTCCAGGGCCTTGCGGGTCCCCGCGGCACTGCCGACGACCTCAAGAAGCTCCCGGGCGTGTCGGGCGCGATCGAGAAGAAGTTCAACGACCTCGGCATCTTCCACTATTGGCAGCTCGCCGAGCTCGACCACGACACCGCGCACACGATCGGCGAAGAAGTCGGTCTGCCGAGCCGTGCGGATGCCTGGGTGGCCAAGGCCAAGGCGCTGACCGCGGAAGCGGAATAGTCAAAAAGAGCGATGGGTTGGCCGGATAGGGTCCGGCCACCATTTCAGTTGACGCGAATTCCTGAGATGGACCGCGGCGGGGCGATTCGATGCCGCGCCGCGGCAAACCGGCAGGCACAAAGGATTTTCAACGATGGCAACGATCACAGCTGCGATGGTCAAGGACCTGCGCGAATCGACCGGCGCGGGCATGATGGACTGCAAGGCCGCGCTCACCGAAAACGACGGCAACATGGAAGCAGCGCAGGACTGGCTGCGCAAGAAGGGGCTGTCCAAGGCCGCCAAGAAGTCGGGCCGCGTCGCCGCCGAGGGCCTGATCGGCGCGCTCACCAAGGGCACCAAGGGCGTCGTGGTCGAGGTCAACTCCGAGACCGACTTCGTTGCGCGCAACGGCCAGTTCCAGGGCCTGGTCAAGATGATCGCCCAGGTCGCGTTCGACGTCGGAGCGGACGTCGAGAAGATCAAGGCCGCCAAGGTCGGCGACGTCACGATCGAAACCGCCATCAATGATGCGATCGCCACCATCGGCGAGAACATGACGCTCCGCCGCGCCGCCGCGCTCGAGGTGAGCCAGGGCGTGGTCTCGCACTACGTCCATGGTGCCGTCATCGACGGCGCCGGCAAGATGGGCGTGATCGTGGCGCTGGAATCGCCGGGCAAGGCCGATGAGCTCGCAGCGCTCGGCCGTCAGATCGCGATGCACGTTGCGGCCGCCAACCCGCTGGCGCTCGATCCGTCCGGCCTCGATCCGGCCGTGGTCAAGCGCGAGAAGGACGTACTGGCCGACAAGTACCGTCAGCAGGGCAAGCCCGAGAACGTGATCGAGAAGATCGTCGAGTCCGGCCTCAAGACCTACTACAAGGAAGTCTGCCTGCTCGAGCAGGCCTTCATCCACGACACCGGCAAGTCGGTGGCGCAGGCGGTGAAGGAGGCCGAGGGCAAGGTCGGCGGCGCTGTGAAAATCGCGGGCTTTGTGCGCTATGCTCTCGGCGAGGGAATCGAGAAGCAGGAAAGCGACTTCGCGGCCGAGGTCGCCGCGGCCAGCGGCAAGAAGTAAGCGCCGGAAGTTCCTTCCGGCGTGCCGCCGGAAGCGGCGCCCGGACAAGGAAAGTGCTCATGACTGATCCGGTCTATCGTCGCGTCGTGATCAAGCTGTCCGGCGAGTATCTCGCGGGACAGCAAGGCTTTGGCATCGATCAGCCGACCGTCGACCGGGTTGCGGCCGATCTGATCGCGGCCCGCCATCTCGGCACCGAGGTCGCGGTCGTGATCGGCGGCGGCAACATGGTCCGCGGCGTCGAGGTCTCATCCCGCGGGGTGTCGCGCACCACCGGCGACACCATGGGCATGCTCGCCACCATGATGAATTGCCTCGCGCTGGAAGCGGCGATCGAGCGCAAGGGAACGCCGGCGCGGACGCTGTCGGCCTTCGTCATGCCCGAGATTTCCGAGCTGTTTACCCGCACTGCGGCACACAAATACCTGGCCGAGGGACGGATCGTGCTGCTCGGCGGCGGGACCGGCAATCCGTTCTTCACCACCGACACGACCGCGGTACTGCGGGCCGCCGAGATCGGCGCGCAGGCGGTCCTGAAGGCGACGAATGTCGACGGGGTCTACTCGGCCGATCCGAAGCAGGATCCGACCGCGACGCGGTTCGACCGCCTGACGCATTCGCAGGCGATCGAGGGCGGTTACAAGGTGATGGATGCGACCGCCTTCGCGCTTGCCCGCGAGACATCGCTGCCTATCATCGTATTCTCGATCGCGGAGCCGGGCTCGATCGGCGCGATTCTGCGTGGCGTCGGCCACGGAACCATCGTCGCCGGCTGACGGCTCATCTGGCGCGCCGAACGGACGGTGCGGAGCGGTCGCCGGGATTTTGAAGGAGAAACGTGATGGCCACGGGTAATTTCGATCTCAACGAAGTGAAGCGTCGCATGCAGGGCGCCGTCGCCTCGCTCAAGCACGAGCTCGGCGGCCTGCGCACGGGACGCGCCTCCGCCTCGATGCTCGATCCGGTGCAGGTCGAGGCTTATGGCAGCCACATGCCGCTCAATCAGCTCGCCACCGTCAGCGTGCCGGAGCCGCGGCTGATCTCGGTGCAGGTCTGGGACAAGTCGATGGTCAAGGCCGTCGAGAAGGCGATCGTGGATTCCAATCTCGGCCTGTCGCCCGCGACCGAGGGCCAGGTGCTGCGCCTGCGCATTCCCGAGCTCAACGAGGAGCGCCGCAAGGAGCTGGTGAAGGTCGCGCACAAATATGCCGAAGCCGCCAAGGTCGCCGCGCGCCATGTCCGCCGCGACGGTCTCGACGTGCTCAAGAAGCTCGAGAAGAATCACGAGATGTCGGAGGACGACCAGAAGCGTCACGCCGACGAGGTGCAGAAGGCGACCGACGGCACCATCGCCGAGATCGACCAGTTGCTGGCCGCCAAGGAAAAAGAGATCCTCACCGTTTAAGGCATCGCCTTCATGTCCAACGCCGCCGCGCCCGCAACGGAAGGACCCGACAGGTCCGAGGCGCCTGCGCATGTCGCCATCATCATGGACGGCAACGGGCGTTGGGCGGCCGCGCGCGGTCTGCCGCGTGCGGAAGGGCATCGCCGCGGCGTCGACGCGCTGCGCCGCGTGGTGCGCGCCTCGCACGAGCTCGGCATCCGCTATCTCACCATCTTCTCGTTCTCGTCGGAGAACTGGTCGCGCCCGGCGAGCGAGATCGGAGACCTGTTCGGCCTGCTGCGGCGCTTCATCCGCAACGACCTGGCGAGCCTGCACCGCGACGGCGTCAAGGTCCGCATCATCGGCGAGCGCGAGGGGCTCGAGAGCGACATCTGCGCCTTGCTGAACGAGGCCGAGGAGCTGACGCGCGACAATACGCGCCTGACGCTCGTCGTTGCCTTCAACTACGGCTCGCGGCAGGAGATCGCGAAGGCGGCGCAGAAGCTGGCCCGCGAGGTCGCGGAGGGCAGGCGGGATCCTGCCACGATCGACGCCGAGACGCTTGGCGCGCATCTCGACGCGCCCGACATCCCGGACCCCGATCTCATCATCCGCACCAGCGGCGAGCAGCGCCTGTCCAACTTCTTGATGTGGCAGGCTGCCTATAGCGAGCTCGTGTTCGTGCCGATCCATTGGCCCGACTTCGACAAGGCGGCGCTGGAAAGCGCGGTCGCCGAATTTGCCAGGCGCGAGCGCCGTTTCGGCGGCCTGGTTGCGAAGACCGCCTCGTGAACGAACCCGATCCTGCATCGGCGGGCGCCAAGCCTGCCCCGAGCAATCTGGTGATGCGGGTCCTCGCAGCGCTAGTGCTGGCGCCGCTGGCCATCGCGATCGCCTATGCCGGTGGCTGGTTGTGGGCGCTTCTCGTCACCCTGGTCTCGATCGGGCTGTTCGCGGAATGGCTGATGGTGGTGGGCGCAGCATCGGCCACGCTGACCGGGGCAGGAACGGTCGTGATCGCCATGATGGGAGCCTCCGTCGCTTTCGGCGCGCTCAAGACCTCCGTCGTCACCGGCCTCATCGGCGGTGCCATCGTGACGCTGATCGCCCGGGGCAAGTTCTTGTGGGCGGCGAGCGGATTTGCCTATGCGGCGGCGGCGCTGCTGGCCTCGATCCTGGTGCGCAAGGATCTCGTCAACGGCTTCTCCGCGCTGATGTTCGTGCTGCTCGTGGTGTGGGCGACCGACATCGGCGGCTATTTCGCCGGACGCAGCATCGGCGGCCCGAAATTATGGCCGCGCGTGAGCCCGAAAAAGACCTGGGCCGGCGCGTTTGGCGGCTTTGCGGCGAGCCTTGCGGTCGCGGCCGGTTTCGCCGCCTGCGGGATCGGAAAGCTGGTTCCGCTGCTGCTCGTCGGCGCCGTCCTGTCGGTGGTGTCGCAGCTCGGCGATCTCTTCGAATCCGCCGTGAAGCGGCGCTTCGGTGTCAAGGATTCCAGTCACTTAATTCCCGGCCATGGCGGGCTTATGGACCGCCTGGACGGTTTTGTCGCCGCCATCCTGGCGGCCTGGTTTATCGGCTTTTTCCGCCATGGTGTGCATAGCGCCGGAAGCGGTCTTATGGTTTGGTGAGGATATGAGCGCCGTTCCCTTGCGTAACAACAGGCTTGCTGCGTCCGACATTCGCAGCGTCACGGTCCTCGGTGCCACCGGCTCGATCGGCGACAGCACGATGGATCTCTTGCGCGCCTCGCGCGAGCGCTACCGTGTCGAGGCGCTGACGGCGAACGGCAATGTCGCAGCGCTCGCCAAGCTCGCCAAGGAATTCAACGCACGCTATGTCGCGATCGCCGACACCTCCAAGCTCGCCGAGCTCAAGGCTGCGCTCGCGGGCACCAGCACCGAATGCGGCGCCGGCGAAAGCGCCGTGATCGAGGCCGGCGCGCGTCCGGCCGACTGGGTGATGGCGGCGGTCAGCGGCGCTGCCGGGCTGAAGCCGGCGCTCGCCGCGGTCGATCGCGGCGCGCATGTCGCGCTCGCCAACAAGGAGTGCCTGGTCTGCGCCGGCGACTTCTTCATGCAGCGCGCGGCAAAAGCCGGCGCCTGCATCCTGCCGGCCGATTCCGAGCACAACGCGCTGTTCCAGGCGCTGAGCTCAGGCAATCGCGACGAGCTCGTCCGCGTCATCATCACCGCCTCCGGCGGCCCGTTCCGGACCTGGAAGCCCTCAGACATCGAGCAGGCGACGCTCGAGCAGGCCCTGAAGCATCCGAACTGGAGCATGGGCCAGAAGATCACGATCGATTCGGCCTCCATGATGAACAAGGGGCTCGAGGTGATCGAGGCGTCCTATCTGTTCGCGCTCTCGCCGGACGAGATCGACGTGCTGGTTCATCCGCAGTCGATCATCCACGGCATGGTCGAGTTTTCCGACCGCTCTGTGGTGGCCCAGCTCGGCGCGCCCGACATGAGGACGCCGATCGCCCATTGCCTCGGCTGGCCCGATCGAATCAAGGGCCCCGCGGCCAAGCTCGACCTTGCCAAGATCGGCCAGCTGACCTTCGAAGCGCCGGACTTCGAGCGCTTCCCGGGACTGCGGCTGGCCTACGAATCGCTCCGGACCGGGAAGGGCGCGACCACCGTCTACAATGCCGCCAACGAGGTCGCCGTGGCCGCCTTCATCGGCGGCAAGATCCGGTTCGGTGCGATTGCCCGGCTAGTCGAGGCGACCCTCGAGGATTGGATCAAAGGCGGCAACCAGGCGCCTCTGACCTCCGCAGACGATGCAATCTCTGTTGACCATGTTGCGCGAAATAGGGCTGCCGCCCTATTGCCTCAAATTGCCTTAAAGGCATCCTAGTTGGTTCGGGACCAGGGCCTTGCGGCGCTGGGTGAGGGAATTCGATGATCGACTTTTTCGTCCATAGTTTCAATACGTTGAGCCATGGGCTCCTCGGCTACGCGGTTCCCTTCCTGTTCGTCCTGACCATTGTCGTGTTCTTCCACGAACTCGGCCATTTCCTGGTCGCGCGCTGGGCGGGCGTACGCGTGTTAACCTTTTCGCTCGGCTTCGGCCCCGAGCTGGTCGGCTTCAACGACCGCCATGGCACCCGCTGGAAGATCTCGGCGATCCCGCTCGGCGGCTACGTCAAGTTCTTTGGCGACGAGAGCGAGGCCTCGACCCCGTCGGCCCAGACGCTGGCGGCTATGTCGGCCGAGGAGCGCGCCGGCAGCTTCCACCACAAGAAGGTCGGTCCCCGGGCGGCGATCGTCGCGGCCGGACCAATCGCCAATTTCATCCTGGGCGCGCTGATCTTCGCCGGAATGGCGCTCTATTACGGCAAGCCGAGCACGATCGCCCGGGTCGACGGCGTCGTCGCCAACGGCGCGGCGGCTGCCGCGGGCTTCAAGGTGGGCGACGTCGTCATCCAGATCGACGGCAAGCCGATCGAGAGCTTTGCCGACATGCAGCGAATCGTTGCGATGAACGCCGGTTCGGCTCTTACCTTCCAGGTGAAGCGCGACGGCGCCGTCGTCTCGCTGACCGCGACCCCGGCGCTGCTGGAGCGCAAGGACCCGTTCGGCAACAGCCACCGTCTCGGCGTTCTCGGCATCGAGCACAAGTCGCAGGCCGGGGAGGCCTCGACCACCCCGGTCGGCGTCGGCGAAGCGCTCAAGATCGGCGTCGAGCAGGTCTGGTTCATCATCACCAGCACTTTCAAGTTCCTGGGCTCGCTGTTCGTCGGCCAGGGCAATCCGAACGAGGTCAGCGGCGTCCTGGGAATCGCGAAAATGTCGGGGCAGGCGGCCAGCGCCGGGTTCCAGTTCGTGATCAATCTCTGCGCGGTGCTGTCGGTGTCGATCGGCCTTTTGAACCTGTTCCCGATCCCGCTGCTCGATGGCGGCCACCTGATGTTCTATGCGGCCGAGGTGGTCCGGGGCCGGCCTTTGTCCGAGCGGACCCAGGAAATGGGGTTCCGAATCGGGCTTGGCCTGGTGCTGATGTTGATGGTGTTTGCGACCTACAACGACATCCTGCGAATGGCAGCTTCCTGATAGGGGCTTTTTTGTGGCGTTGCTGTTGAGCAACGTCTTGGAATGAAATTGAAATTACGGCGCTTTCGGCCGTTTGCGGCGTCGGCGAAATTGGCTACAAGCGGCCTGAACTTGGGGAATCTCCGGACCGGCGTTGGGGTTGGGTCTGGCAGGGAATGATAAGGGCGCGTTGCGCGATGAAGTTTGGACTGCGACTCCGGGGGGGCTTGCTCGCGACCCTGATCTTGTTCGGCGCGCCGGTGGTTGCCCCGGTTGGGGCTGTTTTCGTGTCTTCGTCTGCGCTCGCTCAGACCGTTCAGTCGATTTCCGTCGAAGGGAATCGCCGCGTCGAGGTGGAGACGATCCGCTCCTATTTCAAGCCTGGTCCCGGCGGCCGGCTGGATCAGGCCGCCATCGACGACGGCCTTAAGGCGTTGATCGAGACCGGCCTGTTCCAGGACGTCAGGATCAACCGCGGTTCCGGCGGCCAGCTCATCGTCTCCGTGGTGGAAAACCCGGTGATCGGCCGCATCGCCTTCGAGGGCAACAAGAAGATCAAGGACGAGCAGCTCACCGCTGAAGTCCAATCCAAGGCCCGCGGCACCTTCTCCCGCGCCATGGTGCAGTCGGACACGCTCCGTATCGCCGAAATCTATCGCCGCTCCGGCCGCTACGACGTGCGCGTCACGCCCGAGATCATCGAGCAGCCGAACAACCGCGTCGACCTGATCTTCACGGTCGAGGAGGGCGTCAAGACCGGCGTCCGGTCGATCGAGTTCGTCGGCAACAATGCCTTCTCGTCCTACCGCCTCCGCGACGTGATCAAGACGCGCGAGACGAACCTGCTGAGCTTCCTCGGCAGCGGTGACGTCTACGATCCCGACCGCGTCGAAGCCGATCGCGACCTGATCCGCCGATTCTACCTCAAGAACGGCTTCGCCGACGTGCAGGTCGTGGCGGCGCTCACCGAGTACGATCCGGAGAAGAAGGGCTTCAACGTCACCTTCAAGATCGAGGAAGGTCAGCAATACCGTGTCGGCGCGGTGGATTTCCGCACCAGCATTCCGAACTTCGATCCGAGCTCGATGCGCGCCTATTCGCGCCTCAATGTCGGCTCGCTCTACAACGTCGAATTGGTCGAGAAGTCGGTCGAGGAGATGCAGATCGAAGCCTCCCGCCGCGGCTATGCCTTCGCCGTGGTCCGGCCCGGCGGCGACCGCAACTTCGAAGCGCACACCGTGTCCGTCGTGTTCAACATCGACGAGGGCCCGCGCACCTATATCGAGCGTATCAACCTGCGCGGCAACACCCGCACGCGCGACTACGTGATCCGCCGCGAGTTCGACATCTCGGAAGGCGACGCCTACAACCGCGCGCTGGTCGACCGTGCCGAGCGGCGGCTGAAGAACCTCGACTATTTCAAGAGCGTGAAGATCACGACCGAGCCGGGCTCGTCGAGCGACCGCGTCATCCTGATCGTCGACATGGAAGAAAAATCGACCGGCGACTTCTCGGTCTCGGGCGGTTACTCCACAACCGACGGCGCGCTGGCCGAAGTCTCGATCTCCGAGCGCAACCTGCTCGGTCGCGGCCTGTTCGCCAAGGCTGCGGTGACCTATGGCCAGTATGCGCGCGGCTACTCGCTGTCGTTCGTCGAGCCGTACCTGCTCGACTACCGCGTCGCGCTCGGCCTCGACCTCTATCAGCGTGAGCAGAAGTCCAACAGCTACATCTCCTACGGCACCAAGACGCTCGGCTTCTCGCCGCGCCTCGGCTTCTCCTTGCGTGAAGATCTCTCGCTCCAGGTGCGCTACTCGATCTATCGGCAGGAAATCACCCTGCCGAGCTACCTGGCGAACTGTAACAACGTGGTTGGTTCGGCGGCCTTCAATCCCAGCCCGGCCTTCTCTGCTGCCACCGGTATACCTCTGGATCCGTCCACCAACGGCCTCGGCTGCTACAACGATGGCGAAGCCTCGCTGCCGGTGCGCAAGGAGCTCGCCAACGGCAAGACCCTGACCTCGGCGCTCGGCTACACGCTGACCTACAACACGCTGGACAACAACAAGAACCCGACCGACGGTCTGCTCGTCGACTTCCGGCAGGACTTCGCCGGCGTCGGCGGCGACGTCTCCTATCTGAAGTCGGTGGTCGATGCGAAGTACTACACTCCGCTCGTGTCCGACATCGTCGGCCTCGTCCGCTTGCAAGGCGGCATGCTGAACAAGATCGGCACCGATCTGCGCATGCTCGACCACTTCCAGATGGGCCCGAACCTCGTCCGCGGCTTCGCCCCGAACGGCATCGGTCCGCGCGACTTGAACCCGTTCGGCACGCAGGATGCGCTCGGCGGCACCCAGTATTGGGGTGCTTCGTTCGAATTGCAGATGCCGTTCTGGTTCCTGCCCAAGGAAGTGGGTCTGAAGGGCGCGGTCTATGCCGACGCCGGCGGCCTCTACGACTACAAGGGACCGACGAGCTGGACCACCACCAACGAGGTCAATGCGCCGGGATGTATCCCGTCGAGCATCAATCCCTCGAGCACGGGGACCTGCACCGGTCTCGTCTATGACGACAGCAAGGTCGTTCGCTCGTCGGTCGGTGTCGGCGTGATCTGGCAGTCGCCGTTCGGACCGCTGCGCTTCGACTACGCCGTGCCGCTCAGCAAGGGCAAGTACGACCGCACGCAGGAATTCCGGTTCGGCGGCGGCACCACGTTCTAATTCGATCAGCACGGCACGATCCGGATCACCGGAACCGGTTTCGGAAAGGGATCGTGCCGATCCAGGACATGAGGCATGATGCGGCCTGACCGCTTCATGCCGAAGCCGGACCGCGACGGGGTGGAATGGCGCAGCCGATCTTCTTCACAAAGCCGCCTGCCGCAGCGTTGGCCGACATTGCCACGCTGACAAAGGCGCAGCTGGTCGACCCCGCGAGGGGCGGCCACGTCATCACGGGCCTTGCTTCGCTCGACGAAGCTGGCCCGATGCATCTGGCGTTCTTCGACAACCTCAAATACGCCGATCAGCTCAGGGCGACCAAGGCGGGGGCCTGTCTGGTCAGTCCGCGCTTCGAGGCCGAGGTGCCCGAACATGTGGCCGTGCTGCGGGTGGCGCAGCCATTCCGCGCCTTTGTCCGGATCGCGCGGGAATGGCACGCCGACGCGCTGCGGCCGCAATCCTGGGTCGGCAACGACGGTATCGCGCCATCGGCCATCATCGATCCCACGGCCCGGCTCGAGGACGGCGTGGTCGTCGACCCCCTGGCCGTGATCGGCCCGGACGTCGAGATCGGCAGTGGCACTGTGATTGGCGTCGGGGCGGTGATCGGCCCCGGCGTCAAGATCGGCCGGGATTGCAATGTCGGCGCCCGGACCGCGATCCAGTGCGCCCTGATCGGCAACAACGTGCTGATCCATCCCGGCTGCTCGATCGGCCAGGACGGCTACGGCTTCATCTTCTTCGGCCCCGAGGGCCATCTGAAGGTGCCGCAGACCGGGCGCGTGCTGATCCAGAACGACGTCGAGGTCGGGGCCAACACCACGATCGACCGGGGGTCCCTGCGTGACACCGTGATCGGCGAGGGGACCAAAATCGACAATCAGGTCCAGATCGGCCACAATGTGACGATCGGCCGGCACTGCCTGCTCGCGGCCCAGATCGGCCTCGCCGGCAGCCTGACCATCGGCGACAACGTGGCGCTCGGAGCGAAGGTTGGCATCAACAATCACCTCAAGATCGGCGACGGGGCGCAGGTGACGGCGATGAGCGCGGTCAAGGACGACATCCCGCCGGGCGGCCGCTGGGGCGGGCACTTCGCCAAGCCGACCAAGCAATGGTTCAAGGAGATCATCGCGGTGGAGCGGCTGGTACGCGACAGCAAGGCCGATCCGAAGGACGAGGGACGGGAATGACGGCGGAATCACCTGTTAAGTTCGAGCTGGTGGACATCAACGCGATCCTCCAGACACTGCCGCACCGCTTTCCGATGCTGCTGATCGACCGCGTGATCAACATCCGCGCCGATTACAGCGGCATCGGCATCAAGAACGTCACCTTCAACGAGCCGGCGTTCCAGGGACATTTCCCCGAGCGTCCGGTCTATCCCGGTGTCATGATGATCGAGGCGATGGCGCAGACCGCGGGCGTGATCGGCATCAAGTCGGTCGAGGGCACCGAGAAGCCGCGGGCGGTCTATTTCCTCACCATCGACAAGTGCAAGTTTCGCAAGCCGGTGCTTCCGGGCGATACGATTGAGTATCACATGCGCTCGCTCGGCCGCCGCAAGGCCATGTGGTGGTTTCACGGCGATGCAAAGGTCAACGGTCAGGTCGTTGCCGAAGCCGACGTCGGCGCCATGCTGACCGATTGAGCGGCACTGGGCTCAGGTGCAGTCGTAGCGGCTGCCGGCCGCCTCCCGCCTGATAGTCCGGTTGAAGAACTGGCCCATGGAGGGCGCGCCGAGGAGGCGCTCGACGGTGTCGGCCGTCACGCCGCAATAGCGGTGATAGGCGCCGTTGCTCGCGACGATCAGGTCCTGCTGCGCGCGATCGTAACAGACCCGCTGAAGCACCGTGCTGCGGGTGATGTCCCGGCACTCGAATGTCCGCAGATCGGCCAGGCGGTGTTCGCCGGTGTCGACCGCCTCCGACACGATCGGAGTATCCGCGAGCTGCGCCAGCAGAAGGATCAGGGCCCTGACCACGATCGTTGAAGCTCCGCATGAACCTGACGACGGGACGGGAAGGCCGCCTCATCCGGCACTTGAAACACGGCGAGATGATACGTCACTGGACAGATCGGGCATAGTCGCGCTAACCAGCCGAAAACCGAGCGACTTCAATACATAACCCGACCTTCTTGACGAGTAAGATTGGCTTGATGAGCAAGATTGATCCCACCGCGCGGATCGCGGACGGCGCCGTGATCGGCGAGGGCACCGAGATCGGACCCTATTGCATCATCGGCCCGAACGTCGTCATCGGCGCGAACTGCAAGCTGATCGGGCATGTGCACATCACGGCGCAAACCACGATTGGCGACGACTGCACCATCTATCCGTTCGCTTCGCTGGGCACGCCGCCGCAATCGCTCAGCTATCGTGGCGAGCTGACGCAGCTCAGGATCGGCGCGGGCTGCACCATCCGCGAATCCGTCACCATGAACGCAGGTACCGTCGCTGGCGGGGGCGTCACCTCGGTTGGCGACCGCGGCTATTTCATGAACTGCAGCCACGTCGGCCACGACTGCCATGTCGGCAACGACGTGATCTTCGCGACCTCGGCAACGCTCGGCGGCCATTGCGAGATCGGGGACTTCGTCTTCATCGGCGGGCTGTCCGCCGTGCATCAGTTCACTCGCATCGGACCGCAGGTCATGGTCGGCGGCGTGTGTGGCGTGCGCGACGACATCATTCCGTTCGGTCTCGTCAACGGCCAATATGCCGTGCTCGAAGGCCTCAATCTGATCGGCATGAAGCGGCGCAAGTTCACCAAGCAGCGGCTTGCCACCGTGCGCGCGTTCTACCAGAAGCTATTCCATGGCGCCGGCACCTTCGCCGAGCGGCTGGAGGCGGCGCGGCCGCTCGCGGGCGAGGACCCCGCGATCGCCGAAATTCTCGACTTCATCGGCAAGGGCAAGCGCCCGCTCTGTCTTCCCGCCATCGCGAAGTGATCTTGGAGTGACCTTGGGATGGCCGCGGGCACGACATCGGCGGCTTTGCAGGTTTCGTCACCGGTCGGCATCGTCGCCGGCGGCGGTGCCATGCCGTTTGCGGTCGCCGAGTCGCTCGCCGCGCACGGCATCACGCCGGTGCTGTTTCCGCTGCGCGGCGCCTGCGATCCCCAGCGGGTGGAGAAGTACCGGCATCGCTGGATCTCCGTCGGCCAGCTCGGACGCGCGATGCGGCTGTTCCGCGAGGAGGGCTGCCGCGACCTGATCTTCATCGGCACGTTGGTGCGGCCTTCGCTGTCCGAGATCCGGTTCGACTTCACGACGCTGCGCCTGCTCGGCAACGTCATCCGCGCCTTCCGTGGCGGCGACGATCATCTGCTGTCGGGTGTCGGCCGCATCCTCGAGCAGGACGGCTTCCGGATGGTCGGCATCAAGGACGTCGCGCCGGATCTCCTGATGCCCGAGGGCTGCATCAGCCGCGCCTGGCCGAGCGATGCCAGCAAGGCCGACATCGCGCGCGGCCGGGCGGTGCTGACCGCGCTCGGCCCGTTCGACATCGGCCAGGCCGTGGTCGTGATCGATGGCCACGTGGTGGCGGTCGAGGACATCGAGGGCACCGACGCGCTGCTCGCCCGCGTCGCGAGGCTGCGCGAGGAGGGCCGCATCCGCGCCGCCACCGGACGCGGTGTGCTGGTGAAGGCGCCGAAGAGCGGCCAGGACCTGCGCTTCGACCTGCCGACGATCGGTCCGCGCACCATCGAGGGCGTCGCGGCTGCCGGCCTTGCCGGCATCGCCGTCATCGCGGGCAACACCATCGCCGCCGAGCCGCAGGCCATGATCGCGCTTGCCGATGCCAAATATCTCTTCGTCATCGGCCTGCCCGCGTGATGTCGCGTGATCCCAAGCGCAAGATCTTCCTGATCGCGACGGAGGAGTCCGGCGACAGGCTCGGCAGCGCCTTGATGAAGGTGCTGCGCCAGCGCCTCGGCGACGGCGTGCAGTTCGTCGGCGTCGGCGGCCGCACCATGGCGCGCGAGGGCCTGGAATCGCTGTTTCCGATCGAGGAGCTCTCGATCGTCGGGTTTGCCGCGGTGGTGCAGCAATTGCCGAAGATCCTGCGGCTGATCCGGCAGACCGCCGACGCAGTGACCGAGGCCGCGCCCGACGTGCTCGTCATCATCGACAGCCCCGACTTCACCCATCGCGTCGCCCGCCGCGTGCGCGCGCGCAATCCCGCGATCCCGATCGTCGACTACGTCTCGCCGCAGCTCTGGGCATGGCGGCCGGGACGGGCGCGGACCATGCTCGGCTATGTCGACCACGTGCTCGGCCTGCTGCCGTTCGAGCCCGAGGAATACCGCAAGCTCGGCGGGCCGCCCTGCAGCTATGTCGGCCATCCCCTGATCGAGCAATTGGGCTCGCTGCGGCCGAGTGCGGAGGAGCAGGCGCGCCGCGACAGTGAGCCGCCGGTGCTGCTGGTGCTGCCCGGCAGCCGCCGCAGCGAGGTCAGGCATCATCTCGACGTGTTCGGCGCAACGCTCGGTCGCTTAAGGGGTGAGGGCTGTGCGTTCGAACTGATGCTGCCGACCATGCCGCATCTCGAAGCCACCATCCGCGAAGGCATCGCGAGCTGGCCGGTCAAGCCTCAGATCGTGATCGGCGAGAACGAGAGGCGTGCGGCCTTCCGCATCGCTCACGCCGCGCTGGCGAAATCCGGCACGGTGACGCTCGAGCTCGCGCTGTCGGGCATTCCGATGGTGACGGCCTATCGCGTCGGCGCGATCGAGGCGTTCATCCTGCGACGCGCGATCCGTGTCTCCTCGGTGATCCTTGCCAATCTCGTGATCGGCAAGGATGTCATTCCCGAGTATTTGCAGGAGGAATGCACGCCGGAGAAGCTGGCGCCGGCGCTTCGGGACGTGCTGACGGAGTCTCCGCTGCGCCGGCAGCAGGTCGAGGCGTTCGCCAGGCTCGATCAGATCATGTCGACCGGCAACACATCGCCGAGCGTGCTCGCCGCCGACATCGTGCTCGCGACGATGCGCCAGGGCCGGCGAACGAGCTAGGGTGTTTCAAAAAGGTCTGCTTGAGCTGCCCCCTCCAAAGCGAGAGCTGCCCTCAAAGACCAGACGCCAAGAAACGCAACAGCGAAGGCGTGAGTTACGCTAAAGCGACGGATCACCCCTGTTGCGAAGGCAGACTAAAGTGAAATACGGCCCCCCGTGGTTCATTCGCACCAGTCCAAAGTCGTCCTCCGTGCGCCTCGATGATCGATTGGCAAATCGACAAGCCCATGCCGGTCCCGTCCGGCTTGGTGGTGTAGAAGGGCTCGAACAGGCGGTCAACGATTGCGACGTCAAGTCCAGGTCCGGTATCCCGTACGGCGACAACAACGAGATTTGATGTATCTGCAGCCGTGCTGATCCGCAGCTCTCGTCCGCCAACGTCGACGCAGTTCATTGCCTCGATCGCGTTGAGGATCAAATTGAGAACCACCTGTTGCAGCTGAACGCGATAGCCCTGCACGAGCGGCAAGCCCGGAGCGAGGTCGGTCTGGATCGAGACATCATGTTTGAGCAGCTCGCTACGGGCGATGGTGATCACGTCCAGGATTGCACCATTGACATCGACGCTCTCCTTCGGCGCCGGAGCTTTCTTGATCAAGGAACGGATCCAACTGATAATCTCGCCGCCTCGCTTGGCTTCTGCGACAATGGATACGAGCGCCTGCTGTGCCTTTTCGAAATTCGGAGATTGTGTTCCTAGCCAGTTCAGTGCGGCCTCTGCGTTGCAGAGCACCGCGGTGATTGGTTGGCTTAATTCGTGTGTCACCGACGCCGTGACCTGGCCCATTGCCGCCGCGCGATTGGCGTGTGTTAGTTCAGCCTGCATCTCGCGGAACGTCTCGGCGGTTCGCTTGCGTTCGGTGATGTCGCGGCTCAGACAAATGATTCGTGACTGTCCGACTTCGCAGAACTCGCGCATACGAACTTCGACGGGAAACACAGTGCCATCCTTTCGGCAATAGCGCCTCTCGAGCGTAGCGATGCCGCCGGCCTTGAGACGCTCGCGGTTGCGACGCCAAGTCGCTTCATCCATCTCCAGATCGAACAGGGCCGCAGTTGCCCCAACCAGTTCGGTCCGGCTGTAGCCGAGACTTTCGCAGGCATTCCGATTCACATCGAGAACGTGACCATCTTCACTGTGCAGCATGAACGTATCGGTCGCGTGGTCCACGAAGGTACGGAAACGGGCCTCGCTCTCGATCAGCGCCTGTTCGGCGCGCTTGCGCTCCGTGATGTGGCGCCCCACACCTCGGTAACCCACGAAGTTCCCTGTCTTGTCAAAGATGGGCAGCCCAGAGACGGAAATATAGCGCTTGCCGCCGTCGGGCATCGGCCGCGCGAGCTCGAAATCGCGAAACGGGAGGTGAGCGTCGAGTATCTCCCGGTGTTTGCGCCAGCCATCTGCGTCAGGTTCGAGATACGGGATCTCCCATCGTGTCCTGCCGATCTCGGAGACCGGCGGCTCGGGAAGCGTCTCGGCGAACTCCTGGCGGATGAAGCGATGCTCCGCGTCCGTTTCCCAGTACACATCGAAGGAGAATTGCACCAGCGTGCGAAAGCGCTCCTCGCTCTCGCGCAGTGCCTCCTCGGGGCGCTTGCACTCATTCGAATCGAGGGCGACCGACGGCACTTCAGTCGCATGTTGCATGATCATCTCTTGCTCACGCGTGATGGATCAATCGACAGATTTCTCATGCCGGATCGCGTCCCTCGGAGCCGGTCAAGATCGATCGGGAATATGCCTTTGGCGACTATACTCCCGTATACAGGGCTTCTCTATAGCGACGTGGCTGTGACGACCCCGAGCCGAAACAACGCAAGCTAAAACCCGGTTCCATCAACGTATGCGTGTGAGGTGGGCCCTGTTTCTGTCTCGCGGGTGGCCGACGCTCATTTGCAAAGTAACGACGCGGCCATCGATCCGCTGATTGGAGCGAAACGGGCTAAACTTGCTTCCGCGAGTTCTTCGCTTGTTGAACTGAAGCGGATTTCTCGAACTTGAGAAGCTGGCGCCTGCGCTGTCCGCGCTGCTGACGGATTCGCCGCTCCATCGCGAGCAGGTCGAGGCATTCGTCAAGCTCGATCAGATCGTGTCGACCGGCAACAAAGCGCCGAGCGTGCTCGCCGCCGACATCGTGCTCGCAACAATGCGGAAGAGTGGGCGAACGAGCTAAGGCGCGTACTCATGAACGTCCGAACCCGTCGAGGCGAGCCCGACATGGACGGGAGGGCAAGGACGTTCGTGGTGAGCTCTTAACCTGTGTTTCTGACCGCCTCAGCCAGAATGGCGTAAAGCTGCTGCCGGCTGAATTCCTTTGGCAGCTCCCTCTCTGCTGTACTCGGCGACACCCTCCGCGCGATGGGACGGGCGCAGGCGGCCGACGACGGCCTCAGCTTCGGGGCCGGCCTTATCTGGGGCTGCGCTGTGGGCGGCTTGTGGCCGCGCTTCAGGCCCAGACGGTTCAGCATACCGCATACCGCGTTACGACTGCAGCCGAGAT
This sequence comes from Bradyrhizobium sp. NBAIM18, assembly GCF_020193825.1. Classification (NCBI taxonomy): domain Bacteria; kingdom Pseudomonadati; phylum Pseudomonadota; class Alphaproteobacteria; order Hyphomicrobiales; family Nitrobacteraceae; genus Bradyrhizobium; species Bradyrhizobium sp. NBAIM18. The sequence continues at coordinate 200,928 of NZ_JADYVO010000007.1, read as the reverse complement.
GGCGCGCAATCTGCGCCGCGCTCTGTCCCGCGGACCAGAGCCTTTTGAGAAGCGCTATGTCTTTCGCATCCCAGCCCATGAGAGATAGTATAACGGCGACTGCCAGACACCGGCTAGTCTAGTCTTCGTCCGGCTCGCGCACGACCGCCGGTTCGTCGGCATCATCTTGCTCATCCTCGTCTTCGTCCTCCTCGTCTTCATCCTCCTCGTCTTCATCGGGATCCCTGGGTGGCATCACGATGCGCATCCGCATGAGCAGTTTCCTGGCTGTGGTGGAAAATGCTTCGGAGGTGTGTTGCTTCATGGCATTGTGCTCCTCGAGAATTTGCGCAGTCGCCAGATTCTTGGCCGGCATATGCCGGTGCCGGGCGACCGCCGCAAACGCGATGCTGGTCGGGTAGACTGCACGATCAGCGGGCGGCGGGCCATGCAACAGGCAGCGTTTTCGGCTACTTGATGCCCGAGGACCCATTGGGCTCTATGTTCACCAAAACCTCGCCGGCAGCGATTTCAGGAACTCCAAGATCGAGGTCGGGTAGACTGGCTTGAACAAATGTCAGTATCTTGGCGTTCGCTGCGTTGGCGCTTTCGCGGTCGTCAAATATCATCACCGCGATACCGACACCGTCGCCCGCATCCAGCACATGGTAAGATTTGAATCCCCGCGATTGTCTTAGGATCTCACCAACGCCGCTCTTGGCGCGACGAGCGGCGTCCGCGACCGAACGAACCTTACTGTACTTGCGAATGACCATGTACATGGGGCCACCACGCGCCATACGCTCCTTCGCATCAAAGCATTTCGGTCCCGCTCGGACTAGTGCCAACTTCCGGGTAACGCGCCTGTCCAATGAGCCGTCCTCGCCCGAAGCGGCGAGGTGCTGAGGCTCAGGAGCCCTCGAACTTGAACGATACGTTGAGCTTGGCGCGATAGGCCTCAACTTTTCCCTTGTCATCCAGTTGCATATCGAGCTTGACGACTTCTGCAATGCGGAGATCTCGGAGAGATTTAGCAGCTTGCTCGACTGCGTTAGCGGCCGCCTTCTCCCATGAGTCGCTGCTGGTACCGACCAATTCAATGACCTTGTAGACGCTATCGGGCATGTTCGTCCTCCTAATCGGTAGGAGCAGGAAGTCTAGCACTGGGATCTCGACGCTGATACATCTCGGGGATGCCGCGGAAAGGGTCCGATTGGCTGTCACTTTCCTGTTCGACCCAAAAGAAGAACTCGGGTCGTCCTGTCGGAGATTATGTTCGCATTTTCAGCCCGGACGAACGCGGACAGGTATCTTCTTCGCGCTCTCCGGCTTCCGAGTATAATTTGCGCGTCTAAGTCGTCATTGCCGCCAAGGTTCCGATCCATGAAGCGATGGCACCGCGTAAGCATCAGCAGCTTGGTGATTGCCCTGAGTCTGGTGTGTGCCGGGACCCTGGTTGTCAATCAATCGCACGTGCCATCAGAAGCCATAGCCTCATCGGTCACACGTACTCCGGAGCTTATTGAGCGTGCGTGGCACCTGCCCGTGAATGGCTCTCGCTGCGGACCTGCCGCTGTTGCAAATGCGTATCGGTCCCTTGGCGAGGCGGCAAGGACGGAAGGCAAGGTGTTGGCCGGGACGTGGAGTTGCTGGACAGGCGTATGCATTATGGGGCTCACGCTTGACGAACTGGCCAACGTCGCCCAGTCCAACACCAGCCGGAAAGTTACTGTCTTGCGCGATCTCAGCGAAAACCAGTTTCTGGAGCATCTCCGTCGCTCCAACGATCCGCGGCGACGTTACATCGTGAATTTCGATCGCGCTCATATTTTTGGTGCTGGTAGTGGACACCATTCCCCAATTGGAGGCTATTTCGAAGCCGAAGACCTCGTTTTCGTGCTCGATGTCAATTTCGATTTCCAGCCGTGGCTAGTCGAACGGAAGCGGCTGTTCAACGCTGTAAATACGTTTGACGGCGATAAGAAGAGGGGACTGCTGTTCATAGAGTAACATCCCGCTCCATGTCGCCTCGTGACCCTTAGCCGGATCATTTGAGGCAGTTGGGATGTCGTCTATCGGCGGTGGACAGAACGCGGGAGGGCCGTCTTGCCTCGACTGGCGCTTGTGCGCCCTATGACGGCCCGCCACTTACGGTCGGTGGAGAGTTGAACAAGCTCGCCGTGAATACGGAATTGGGCGGGCATCCACTGGCGTTCCGACGTCTCCGCCTCGATGACGGTCGGCGAGGAAGTGGCCATCTGCATGCTGCGGGACGAGCGCGCTAGCCTTTGGCGAGCCGTTCGAAGGCTTCTCCTTCACGCGTTTCGACGGCAGCCGCGCGACGATCTGACAGCAGACGGGAAGCATTCCTGCCGTGAGCCGTTTAGGCCGCCGGGGTCTCGCTGCACGCAGGCACCAAGCGCGACATACTGACCCGGGAGCGACATTCGGTCGGCAGCCAAGCCGACCCCGAGGCCGCATGCGAACCGTGAATTGACCACTTCCGGCGCCCGCGCAACTCGCCACAGACGCAGAGCGCACGCCGAGTGTTCTATTTCGGAGTTCCGGTCTGGCTACCCGAACCGGTGGTCTGCTCACTTCCCGGCCGGCCCGGAGGATGCGCCGAAGCGGCCGGCTTGTCTTGATCGGCCACGTATCCGGACTCTCCGGAGTTGCGGGTCTTGATCCCTTTGTCCGCATCGCGCTGCATCTGCTCGTTGGGCTGGCCAGCCTTGAGCTCCCGGTCCACGTCGCGCTTCATCTCTTCCTTGGTTTGCTCACTGGGTGCAGCCTTTTGCTGTTGGGCCGTTGCTTGGAAGGTCATTGCGCTTCCGGCAACTACAATCAATGCGAGAATTGCTGTTCGCATGCTTCTTCTCCACGGCTTGCTCCGGCCCCTAAACGCGCGAACCTCCCAAGGTTTCCTAGTTCCAATCACTATTGTCGAACGTCACGTCTTGGATCAGGTGGGCCGCGCTCAAGGCGCCGATTGGCCCACGGGCGACCTGCATTTGCGTCGCTTGGCGTCTCCCTAGAGAGCAAGGCGGACCCGAACGATTTTATGAACACCCGCCCTAGGCCAGTCCGCCATCAACCCTGAAACACTGGCTGGTGATGCGCTGGCTTTCGTCGGAGGCGAGGAACAGTGCCATGTTGGCAATGTCTTCGGGCGTTACCGCATCGGGCACCGCCTGGCGCGAGCGTATCTCGGCGATGACCCGATCGTCCGGATACCACAGCCTGCGCTGGCGCTCGGTGATCACCATGCCCGGCGCGATCGCGTTGACGCGAATGCGGTCGGGGCCGACGGAGCGCGCCAGCGAGTTGGTGAAGCCGACGATCGCCGCTTTCGCCGCGGCATAGACCGGCAGTGCCGGCGCGCCGCGCATCCAGGCGATCGACGACATGTTGATGATCGAGCCGCCGCCGCGCGCCTGCATCTGCGGCACCACCGCTTGCGCCGCGAAGAAGACGTGCTTGAGATTGACGCCGATCATCCAGTCGAACTCGGACGGCGTGACCTCGGCGAGAGCCTGGCGCTGATCGTTGGCGGCGTTGTTGACGAGAACGGCGGCGTCGCCAAGCGAGCGGCGGGCTTCTGCCATCGCGCTGCGCAGGGCATCGATGTCGAGGAGATCGCAGGGCACGAACAGCGGCGCAGGCCCGGACGAGGCCGCTATTTCCCGCACCAGGGCTTCGCCGGCGTCCTTATCGATGTCGAAGAAGGCGACCCGGGCGCCTTGGCCCGCGAAGGCCCGGACGAAGGCGGCGCCGATGCCGCTGGCGCCTCCGGTGATCAGCACCACGCTGCCGGCTAGGCTGGAATAGGTCGTCTTCGTCATGCGATCAGGCGCTCCGTCTCGGGGTCGAACAGGCAAATGCGGCGGGTGTCGAGCGCGAAGGCGGCGGACGTGCCGGGCGCGGGGCGGATATCCGGCGAGACTCGTGCCATCGCGGGCTCGCCGCCGAGCCGCAGGAGCACCATCGTCTCGGCACCGGTGGGCTCGACCAGCTCCACCGGCGCCTCGACGAGGACAGGCGCTTCGCTGGAAAACGTGCGGCTCCCCTCAGCGATGCATTCCGGCCTGATTCCGAACACCACCTTGCGCCCGACAAAGGGTGCTGCGGCGTCATATCCCCTCAGGCGCAGACGAAGCTCGTCGGGCCGTCCCGCGCCGATCACGACGACCGGCCGGTCATTTTCGGCCTCGAGCCGCGCCGGCATGGTGTTCATCGGCGGCGAGCCCATGAAGCGTGCGACGAACAGATTGGCGGGATAGCGGTACACGGTGTCGGGATCGGCGAATTGCTGCACGCTGCCCTGATGCATCACGGCGATCCGCGTCGCCATCGTCATAGCCTCGATCTGGTCGTGGGTGACATAGACGATGGTAGCGCCGATGCGCTGATGCAGGCGCTTGATCTCCATCCGCATCTCGACGCGCAGCTTGGCATCGAGATTGGAGAGCGGTTCGTCGAACAGGAAGAGCAGGGGATTGCGCACCAGCGCGCGTCCCATCGCCACTCGCTGGCGCTGGCCGCCGGACAATTGCGAGGGCTTGCGGCCGAGCAGCGGCTCGATCTGGAGCAGTTTTGCGACATTGCCGACCGCAGCGTCCTGCTCGGCTTTGGGAACGTAACGGCATTCCATGCCGAAGGTGATGTTCTGGCGCACGGTCATCGAGGGATAGAGCGCGTAGGATTGGAACACCATGGCGATGTCGCGGTCCTTCGGCGCGACGTCATTGACGACGCGGCCGCCGATTTCGATCGTTCCCGCGCTCGGGCGGTCGAGCCCGGCGACGATGTTGAGCAGGGTGGACTTGCCGCAGCCGGACGGGCCGACCAGCACGGTGAACTCGCCGCTCTCGATGTCGAGCGCGATGTCCTTTAGCACCTCCAGATTGGCGTAACGCTTGGACAGGGCGCGAATGCTCAGTGCTGCCATGACAACTCCATCATTTCACGGCCCCGGCAGTCAGGCCGCGGACGAAGTACTTGCCGCCGAGCAGGTAGATCAACAGCGTGGGCAGCGCGGCGATGATCACCGCTGCGCTCTGCACGCCATGCTGCGGGATATCCGCGACGGCGGCGGACAGCGCGATAAGCGCTGCGGTGACGGGCTGCTGCTGGCCGGTGGTGAACGTCACGCCATAGAGGAACTCGTTCCAGATATGGGTGAACTGCCAGATCACCGTGACGATCAGGATGGGACCTGAGAGCGGCAGGATGATGCGCCAGAAGATGCGGAAGAAGCCGGCGCCGTCGATGCGGGCGGCCCTGATCAGTTCATGGGGAATGGCGACGTAATAATTCCGGCAGAACAGCGTGGTGAATGAGAGCCCCTGAATGGTGTGAATCAGCACGAGGCCGGTCAGGGTGTTGATGAGGCCGACGTCCCGCAGCACGATGGTCCAGGGCAGCAGGCGCATCTGCTGGGGGAGAAACAGGCCAAGCGTCACGATGCCATAGATCCAGTTGTCGCCTCGGAAGCGCCAGAGCGACACGGCGTAACCGGCGATTGCGCCCAGCAGGGTGGAGAAGATCGTGGCGGGAATCGTGACCAGCGCGGAGTTCAGCATGTAGGGCCGGATGCCGGCGCAGGTCTCGGCGACACAGAAGCCGCTCCAGGCTGCGGCGTAGTTGCTCCAGGCCAGATGCTGCGGCCAGCCGATCATCGATCCCTGCGCGATCTCCTCGTTGGTCCGCAGCGAGTTCAGCACCACGACCACGAGCGGCGCGAGCCAGGCCGCGGCGATCAAGAAGACGGCGAGATAGATCAGGATCCGGGTCGGTGCGAAGCTGCGGTCAGGCATGGGCGCCTCGCCGTCGCTTGATGTATCGCCACGCCGCATAGGGCAGCAGCACCGCGAGAAGAATGAGCAACATCAGCACGGCCGCCGCCGCGCCGCGGCCGAGCAGGCTGCGCTGGAACATCAGGTCGTAGACGACGAGTGCCGGCAGCTGGGTCGCGATTCCCGGTCCGCCGTTGGTGAGCGCGCGCACGAGATCGAAGGTCGAGATCGCGAACTGCAACTGGATCACCACGACGGTGACCGTGATCGGCCACAGCGACGGCAGGATGATACGCCGGTAGGTTCGGACCGGTCCCGCGCCGTCGATCTGCGCGGCCTTGATGATGTCGGGATCGACCGAGCGAAGGCCGGCAAGGAACAGCGCCATGGCAAAGCCGCAGGATTGCCAGATCGCGGCGATGACAATGGTCCAGATCGCCATGTCGCGGTCGATCAGCCAGTCGAACTTGAAGGAGGTCCAGCCGAGGTCGTGCACCAGCTTCTGGATCCCGAGACCGGGATTGAGCAGCCAGCTCCAGACCGTGCCGGTGACCACGAAGGACACCGCCAGGGGATAGAGGAAGATGGAGCGCAGCACGTTCTCGCCACGAATGCGCTGATCGAGCAGGATCGCGAGGATGAGGCCGGTCGCTGCGCTCAGCAGCACGAAAGCGCTGCCGAACAGCAGCAAATTGTCGAAGGCGATTTGCCAGTTGCGCGATGCCGTGACCGCCGTGTAGTTGCGCAAGCCGACCCAGCCCGCAACGGGAACGAGGGTGGACGGCGTGAACGAGATCCAGATCGTCCAGAGCGAAAACGAGACGAGGTGCGCCGCCGACAGCAGCAGCGGCACCCAGATCGTCAGATATTCGGGCAGCCGGCGCACCCATTCGGGAAGCGCCGGCCGGCCCGGTCTCATCGTGGCGGCATTGCTCAACGCGCGCCCTCGACGGCCTCGGCGAGGCGGGTGGCTGCCTGCTCCGGCTTGATCGTCTTGTTCTTCACGTACTCCGTGATTACGTCGATCATCGCCGCGGTCATTCCGTTTTCCTGCGCCATGTTGTGCGCCATGCTGAGGACGGCCTGATTGCTGGCGATGGCCTCCTTCAAGGCCTTCGAGGTTGTTCGTTGCCCCTCCGACCAGCCTTCGCCTGATAGATCGACGTCAGTGCGCACGGGGATGGAGCCGGTGATCTGCGAGTACATGGTCTGGATCGCCGGATCCATGACGAGCTGAGCCATCAGGGTCTGGCCGGCTTGCAGGTCCGCCTCCTTGCGCTGCCAGAAGATGAAGGCGTCGGCATTCAACAGGAAGACCGGCTTGCCGTTGTCGCTCGGGCCTGGCGCAATCATGAAGTCCTCGAGCTTGAATCCGGCATTGCGCAATACGCCCTGCGCCCATCCGCCCATGATCATCATGCCCATGTCGCCGTCGATGAAGCGCTTCAGGTTGGTCGAGAAATGCTGGGCGCCGACGTTGGGGTCCATCCAGTCGGCGATCTTGCGCACCTGGGCGAACGCGGCCTTGATCTCCGGACCCTCGAGGGCCTTCTTCTCGAGATTCATGATGGCCGCGCGATAGGCGAGCGGACTGATGCCCGCGAGAGCCGCCTCGAATTTCTGTCCGTCGTCCGGGCGGGTGCCGCCATTGGCGATGGGAGAGGCGACTCCGCCCGCCTTCATCTTTTCGGCGAGGTCGTTGAAGTCGGCCCAGGTGACGGGGACCTTGTCCGCCTTCGCCTTGTCCATCGCGCGCTTGGACAGGAAGAGCATGTTGGTGCTGTAGATCTGTAGCGGCAGCGCAATCCATTTGCCGCCGGGCTTGTGCAGCTTTGCAAGGTCCGGAGCGACAACCTTCTCGTAGCCGGCGGCCGCGACGAGGGCATCGAGATTGACGGTGGGCGCAATCTTCGACCAGGCCGCAATCTCGGGCCCCTTGAGCTGCGAGCAAGCCGGCGGATCGCCGGCCATGATCTGGGCCCGCAGCTTGTTCATCATCTCCGTGGTGAAGCCTGGGACGGGCGAGTGCTGCCAGACCCCGCCCTTCTCCTCGAATTTCTTGCCGAGCGCCGTAATGGCCGCCCCGTCGCTGCCCGCCGACCATTGCGAGATCGCGGTCAGTCGCGGCTTGGCGGCGCCTTGCGCGCGGGCAAAGGCCGGAAATGCGAGCGCGGCAGCAGAGCCAGCGAGCAGACGACGCCTTGTTGTTGTGATCGGCATGGCAGTTCCTCCCGGTGTGAAATCGTTCGCGCTTTATAGGCCGTTTGGGCTCAGCGCATGTCAGGCCGCCTCCGTCGATGCCGCGGGCATGCCGCCACGACTGGCGAGACAAAAGGCGGCGAAGGCGAGCGCAGCCTGCGGATCGTTGCCGGTCGACGGCGGCACGAAAGCGAGGGAGACCTGCGCCAATTTGCGTCCGCCCAGCAGGCAGGCGTCGATGCCATCGACCAGTGCTTTCCGATCCTCTTCAGCGAGAAGCGACGGCCAGCCGCTGATCGCAACGCCGCCGCACGGCTTGACGTTCAGCGTATTGCCGATCGCAAGGCCGAGCCGGAACAGCCGCCGGCGCAAATCCTGCCGCACGCGCGCTGAGATCGGGACCGTGTTGACCCATTCGTTGCCGAGCTGGAGCAGCTCGGTCTCGGAAACGCCGAGAAGCGCGGCCAGCGCGGGAATCGACGTATAGGCCTCGACGCAGCCGTGATGTCCGCAGCGGCAGCGCGGTCCGTCAGGCCCGAACACCATGTGGCCGAGCTCGATCGGCTGCAGAGCATCGGTCTCGGCCGGATCATCCATCCAGGCGCCGGCGACGCCGTGGCTGACGAGCACGAACAGATGCGTGTCGTTGAACGGGTAGTTTTCCGTGCGGCAGCGGTGAAAGGTGGCATGCGCGACGACCGAATTGGTGAATTCGAGCGGCACGCCCGCGAACATCTCGCCGAACATGTCGCTGATGCGAGCGACGTCGCAGGGAATGATCGGATTGGCCGATATGCTGAGACGGCCGAGGCCGGGAATCGAGACGCCGATCTGCGAGAGGGTGATCCGGCGGCGCCGCGTCCAGTCGCGCAACAACGTCATCGCTTCGCGAAATGCCCGGCCGACGGTCTCGACGTCAGGCGTCTTCGGGAGCGGCACACGCTCGGTGTAGTGCAGCTCACCCGACAAACCGCCGACCCCGACGCTGAGCCGCTGCGTCGTCAGCTCGAAGGCTGCCAGCGCCACCGCGCCGTCCAGCGACACGAGACCGGTCGGGCCGCCGACGTAAGGGGCAGGGCGCCGCACTTCCTCGATCAGACCCTCGGCCTTCAGGTCGAGCAGGATGCGCGACAGGCTCGCTTCCGACAGACGCACGGCCTTGGCCAGTGGCGGACGAAACGAGCCGCCCGACTGAAGCAGATGAGTCAAAATGGCAGCGCGCGTCTGCCGCCGACTTCTCGGCTGCTCCGGCATTTCCATCCCTGTCGTCATTCTTACTTAGAGTAAGAATGCGCGCGGAGCATTTAGGCTGTCAAGGCGCTTGCCGCCGTGAACATGGACTTTGTTGTTGTGCGCGGCAGCACGAGGAAAGTGCCGGCGCAAACAAAACGGCGCCATCTTGCGATGGCGCCGCTGCGAAAGGCGTGATGGCCTGACGTTAGCGCTTGTCGATCGGCACGTAATCGCGCTTGGCGACGCCGGTGTAGAGCTGACGCGGGCGGCCGATCTTCTGCTGGGGATCCTCGATCATCTCGCTCCACTGGCTGATCCAGCCGACGGTGCGGGCGACCGCGAACAGCACGGTGAACATCGAGACCGGGAAGCCCATCGCCTTCAGCGTGATGCCCGAATAGAAGTCCACGTTCGGGTAGAGCTTGCGGTCGATGAAGTACTGGTCGCTGAGCGCGATCTTCTCGAGTTCCATCGCCACCTTCAGCATCGGATCGTCGCCATGGCCGGTCTCCTTGAGCACGGCATGACACATCTTCTGCATGATCTTGGCGCGCGGATCGTAGTTCTTGTAGACCCGGTGGCCGAAGCCCATCAGGCGGACTTCGGAATTCTTGTCCTTCACCTTGGCGATGAACTCGGGGATCTTGTCGACCGTGCCGATCTGATAGAGCATGTTCAGCGCGGCTTCGTTGGCGCCGCCATGGGCCGGGCCCCAGAGGCAGGCGATGCCGGCCGCGATGCAGGCGAACGGGTTGGCGCCCGAGGAGCCGGCGATGCGCACCGTCGAGGTCGAGGCGTTCTGCTCGTGGTCGGCGTGCAGGATGAAGATCTTCTCCAGCGCGTCGGCGAGCACCGGGCTGACCTTGTAGTCTTCGCAAGGCACCGCGAAGCACATGTTCAGGAAGTTCTCGGCAAAGCCGAGCGAGTTCTTCGGATAAACGAAGGGCTGGCCGACGGTGTATTTGTAGGCCATCGCAGCCAGCGTCGGGATCTTCGCGATCATGCGCATGGAGGCGATCATGCGCTGCTTCGGATCGTTGATGTCGGTGCTATCGTGATAGAACGCGGCGAGGGCGCCGACGGCGGCAACCATGATCGCCATCGGATGGGCATCGCGGCGGAAGCCCTGGAAGAAGCGGGCCATCTGCTCGTGCACCATCGTGTGATGAGTCACGCGGTAGTCGAAATCCTTCTTCTGCGCGGCGGTCGGCAGGTTGCCGTAGAGCAGGAGGTAGCAGGTCTCCAGGAAGTCGCCATGCTCGGCGAGCTGCTCGATCGGGTAGCCGCGGTATTCCAGCACGCCCGCGTCGCCGTCGATATAGGTGATCTTGGACTGGCAGCTCGCGGTCGAGGTAAAGCCCGGATCGTAGGTGAACAGGCCGGACTGGCCGTAGAGCTTGCCGATATCGATGACGTCAGGCCCGACGCTGCCGCTGAGGATCGGAAGATCGAAATTCTTGTTTCCGACCGTCAGCGTCGCGGTCTTTGGGCTTTCTTTTGCGTCCATCAGAGGTCCCCGATGTGTGGTGAGACGGGCCGGAGCCGGAGACCCCCAGGGCGACCATGGGGGCAGGCCGGATGTTCCAGAATGTGGGGGAGATGGGTATATTATTGCTATGTGCGCTGCAAGATCGCCGCACGCATGGTCGACTTACGTCGTAGACTGATCCCTAAGCCGGCCGAGGCTTTCCTGCCGTCCAAGCACCTCCAAAACCTCAAATATACCAGGGGACGTCGTCCGTCCGGTGAGCGCCGCCCGAAGCGGCTGGGCGACCGCGCCGAGCTTGAGACTATTTTCCTCGGCAAAGGCGCGCAGCGCCGCTTCCGTGGTGGCGCCGCTCCACGTCTCGACTTTCTCCAGCGCGGAATGTAGCTGGCCGATCAGCTTGCGGTTCTCGGGCGTCAACAGCGCCTGCGCCTTGGGATCCGGCGCCAGCGGCCGGTCGGCGAAGATGAAATGGGCGCCGTCGATCAGCTCGATCAAGGTCTTGGCGCGCTCCTTGAGCGCCGGCATGGCCTTGAGCAGCTGCGCGCGCGTGGTGTCGTTTAACTTGGCCTTGATCTCGTCGCGGCTCGGCACGATGTGGTCGAGCACGTCCTCGAACATCTTCACGAGCGATTGATCGTCGGCGTGGCGGATGTAGTGGCCGTTGAGGTTTTCCAGCTTGGCGAAATCGAAGCGGGCGGCGGCGCGGCCGACGCTGCCGAGATCGAACGCGTCGATCATCTCCTCGGTCGAGAAGATCTCCTGGTCGCCGTGGCTCCAGCCGAGCCGGACCAGGTAATTGCGCAGCGCAGCCGGCAGGTAGCCCATGGCGCGGTAGGCATCGACGCCGAGCGCACCGTGCCGCTTGGAGAGCTTGGAGCCGTCCGGGCCGTGGATCAGCGGAATGTGGGACATGCTCGGCAGCGCCCAGCCCATCGCATCGTAGATCTGCTTCTGGCGAGCGGCGTTGATCAGATGATCGTCGCCGCGGATCACATGGGTGACGCCCATGTCGTGATCGTCGACGACCACGGCGAGCATGTAGGTCGGGTTGCCGTCACCGCGCAAAAGGACGAGATCGTCGAGATTCTCGTTCTGCCAGACCACGAGGCCCTGGACCTGGTCCTCGATCACGGTCTCGCCGGTCTGCGGCGCGCGCAGGCGGATGGTGGGCTTGACGTCGCCCGGAGCCGACGCCGGATCGCGGTCGCGCCACATGCCGTCATAGAGGCGGGTGCGCCCCTCGGCGCGCGCTTTCTCGCGCATGGCGGCGAGCTCCTCGGCGGAGGCGTAGCAGCGGTAGGCCTTGCCCTCGGCCAGCAGCTGCTCGGCGACCTCGCGGTGACGGGCGGCGCGGGCGAATTGGTAGATGACCTCGCCGTCCCAGCCGAGCTCGAGCCACTTCAGCCCGTCGAGGATGGCGCCGATCGCCGCCTCCGTGGAGCGTTCCCGATCGGTATCCTCGATCCGCAGCAGCATCTTGCCGCCGTGCTTCTTGGCATAGAGCCAGTTGAACAGCGCCGTGCGGGCGCCCCCGATATGGAGGAAGCCGGTCGGCGAGGGAGCGAAGCGCGTGACGACGGAATCGGACATTCTTGGCAGGGCCTATGCATTGGAGGCGGTGGTGTATAGCAGGAACGGGACATAACTAAAGGGCGACGGCGGACCCGGCAGGCCTTGCTTAAGCTCTTGGCGCGGCCACGCGAATTTGGCAGAAGGACCGCTGATTTCCCTACAGGATTTTCGTAATGACAGAACCGGTGGCAGCTGAGGTTGGGCGCGATTTCATTCGTGACATCATCCAGGCCGACCTCGATCAGGGCAAATACAAGGAGATCGTGACCCGGTTCCCGCCGGAGCCGAACGGCTACTTGCATATCGGCCACGCCAAGTCGATCGCACTCAACTTCGGCGTCGCCCAGGAGTTTCCGGGCCGCTGCCACCTGCGCTTCGACGACACCAACCCGGTCAAGGAAGAGCAGGAATATATCGATTCAATCCAGGCCGACGTGCGCTGGCTCGGCTTTGACTGGGGCAAGAACCTGTTCTTCGCCTCGGACTATTTCGACCGCCTGTACGAATGGGCGGAGAAGCTGATCCGCGACGGCCTCGCTTATGTCGACGACCAGACCCAGGAGGAGATCCGCACCTCGCGCGGCACGCTGACCGAGCCTGGCAAGAACTCGCCGTTCCGCAACCGCAGCGTGGAGGAGAATCTCGACCTGTTCCGCCGCATGAAGGCGGGCGAATTCCCCAACGGCGCGCGCGTGCTGCGGGCCAAGATCGACATGGCCGCGGGCAACATCAACCTGCGCGATCCCGTGCTGTACCGCATCCTGCATGCACACCATCCGCGCACCGGCAACGCATGGTGCATCTACCCGAGCTACGACTATGCCCACGGCCAGTCGGATGCCATCGAAGGCATCACGCATTCGATCTGCACGCTGGAGTTCGAGGACCACCGACCGCTCTACGACTGGTTCATCGAGAAGCTGCCGGTGCCCTCACAGCCGCATCAGTACGAATTCGCGCGGCTGAATCTCACCTATACGCTGCTGTCCAAGCGCGTGCTGACCCAGCTCGTCCGCGACGGCCATGTCGCGGGCTGGGACGATCCGCGCATGCCGACCATGGCGGGCATGCGCCGCCGGGGCGTGCCGCCGGCCGCACTTCGCGAGTTCGTCAAGCGCATCGGCGTCGCCAAGGCCAACAGCGTCGTCGATGTCGGCATGCTGGAGTTCTGCATCCGCGAGGAGCTGAACCGCACGGCGCAGCGGCGCATGGCGGTCTTGAAGCCGCTCAAGGTGGTGATCGAGAATTATCCGGAAGGGCAGACCGAGGAACTCGAGGCGATCAATCATCCCGACGATCCCTCGGCAGGCACGCGGAAGATCACGTTCGGCCGCGAGCTCTATATCGAGCAGGACGACTTCATGGAGAACCCGCCGAAGAAGTTCTTCCGCCTGTCGCCGGGCAACGAGGTGCGGCTGCGCTATGCCTATTTCGTCAAGTGCACCGGCGTGATCAAGAACGACAAGGGTGAGGTGGTGGAGCTGCGCTGCACCTATGATCCCGCGACCAAGGGCGGCAACGCGCCCGACGGCCGCAAGGTCAAGGCGACCATGCACTGGCTGCCGGCGGCGGCCTCCAAGCCGGCGGAGATCCGCATCTACAACCAGCTGTTCGCCAATCCGAGCCCGGATGCCTCGAACTTCGCGACCGATCTCAACCCGAACTCGCTGGAGATCCTCGCCGATGCGCGGGTCGAGGCATCCGTTGCGGAGAGCAATTCGACCGAGCCGATGCAGTTCGAGCGTCAGGGCTATTTCGTGCGCGACAAGGACTCGACGCCGGGCAAGCCGGTGTTCTCGCGCACCATCGGCCTGCGCGACACGTTCGCGAAGGAAGTCGCCAAGGGTTGAGAAGGGCTGAGCAGGACATGAGCAGCGAGGCCGACGCCATCGTTTCCGCCATCATCGCGAAATGGTGCGCCGGCTTCTCTGTGCTCGATGCGGCCGCGCTGTCGTCGCTCTATGCGAAGGACGCATTCTTCTTCGGCTCCAACCCGAAGCTCTATCGCGGCCGGGACGGCGTCGCCGACTATTTCAACGGCCTGCCGCGCTGGCGCAGGCCGAGCGCGACCTTCTCCGACGTGCACGCCGCGCAGGCCGGCCCTGATCTGATCAACATGGCCGCGACCATCACGTTCGATCTCGCGGGCGAGCGGGATGATCTCGTCGTCAAGATGAGCTGGGTCATCATCCGCGAGGACGGCGAGTGGAAGATCGTCAATCACCACGCCTCGTCGCAGGCGCCGCTGATCTAGCAACGGGCGTCAGCCCGGAGAAAAGTAGCGCGCTCTTCGCCTGTTCCCGATCCGTACCGCTATTCGCGCAGCCGCACGTTCCGGTAGCCTGCGCAGCCGTCGCGTATCGTAAGGTGCAGGGGAATGGCGGAGCCGGGCCGGCCAGGACGGTCCCAGGGAGTTGCCGGGACGTGGCCGGTCGGCCGCGCCGCCCCGGCCGGCGGCTTGGCGCCAGCGGGCCTCGGCGTCTGGCCGGCGATCGTCGACACGCTGCGCCAATGGGCTCGGGCCGAGGCCGGGCCTGGCCGGCTGTTGCCGTGGGTGCCGGTCGCCTTCGGCGGCGGCATTGCGCTTTACTTCGCCGCCGATCATGAGCCGGTGCTGTGGGTGGTTGCCGCGACAGCCATCGCGCTGATGCTCTGCGCGATGCTGCTCCGGCGGAGCCGGCTGTTTGCGCCTGCGATCATGCTCGCGGCGCTCGCCGCCGGCTTTGCGATGGCGACCTGGAAGACGGCGCGCATCGCTCATCCCGTGCTGGCCAAGCCGCTCTATTCGGTGTCGCTGTCGGGCTTCGTGGAAGCGCGCGACATCCGCGAGCGCACCGACCGCTTCGTGCTGCGCGTCAGCGCGATGGAGGCGCAGCGCAGCGACGTCAAGCTCGAGCGCGTCCGCCTCTCGGTGCGCAAGGGCACGGCGCCTGAGGTTGGCAGCTTCGTGCAGCTGAAGGCGCGGCTGCTCCCGCCGATCTCGCCGGTGCGCCCCGGCAGCTATGATTTCTCGCGCGACATGTTCTTCCAGGGCATCGGCGCCTCCGGCTTCGTGATGGGCGCGATCACGGCGTCCACACCGCCGGATGGCGGCGGCCTCCGGCTGCGCTATGCCGCCTTCATGCAGGGCCTGCGCGATGCGATCGATGCGCGCATCCGCGCAACGCTCGAAGGCGACAACCGCGCGATTGCGACGGCGCTGCTCACGGGGCGGCGCGATGCGATCACCGCGTCCGTGAACGATGCCATGTTCGTCTCGGGACTCGGCCATGTGCTGTCGATCTCCGGCTATCACATGGCGGTCGTCGCCGGCGTCGTCTTCTTCGCGGTGCGCGCGCTGCTAGCCTTGATCCCGGGGCTGGCGGCCGGCTCTGCCATCAAGAAATGGTCGGCCGCCGCGGCGCTGGTCGCGGCCGCGTTCTATCTGTTGCTGTCGGGCGCAGAGGTCGCGACGCAAAGATCGTTCTTCATGACGGCGGTGGTGCTGATCGCAGTGATGGTCGACCGGCGCGCCATCACTTTCCGCACGCTGGCGGTTGCCGCGCTAATCGTGCTTGCGGTCGCGCCGGAGGCGTTGGTGCATCCAAGCTTCCAGATGTCCGCCGTATTACCCGGATGATCTCCTCAGTAGCGCAAGAAATCCTTTTCTTTTCAAATGTTTGATAAATTTTTCGCCGAAGAAGTTTCCGAACAAAAGTCGGCCAAAAGCAGCCGAAAACCAGCAATCAACGGCGAAAAGTCCCAAACAAAGTCCCAATGAGCCCCGGACCGGTTCGCGGAACGTTCCGCCAGCAAATTGACCGGAGTGGGCAAGCCTCTTCTTTGTCGAACCATAAGGTCGAACTTGGAGTATCGAATGGCCCCCGGTCACGAACGGGGGCTTTTTCATTTCCTTGGCGCGCCACCGAGACCCGTTGCTTTTGGACGCCGATAGTTCGCTGCTAATATGCCGTTCTTATCCTCCAACCCGGACCTGAGCATGTCGGGATCAAAGGAACACGAACTCCTAGAACGGCTAAACGCTGGCTGGTGTGAAGCGCCCATATTGGCGCAGAAGTTCGGATGGCGTCCACACACACTGCGAGGGGCACTAAGTAAGTTAGCAAAAAAGCACCATTTGAAGATTGAGCGTCGGCGAGAGAGCGGAATTAATCTATATCGTGTGGTTCAGGGCGAGCCTCAGGACGCTGAGTGAATTCTTGATGGCTAGGCGAATCAGGCCGGCGATGCTCTGTATGCGTGCATGTCCACAGAGCACCTTGTCCCCGACGATTTGCGTGAGCTGTACCACGTCAAGGAGTGGCGCAACGCCGCTGGCGTGTTGACGACTGCCTGCCCAAAGGAGTGGGAGGAGATCGTCACGATCCTCCGCAAGTTCCGGCTTCTGCGGTCGGAGGTGCAGGCGGCAGGCAAGAACCGCTCTCCAATCTCCAAGCAGCTCGACGGTGCATTCTACGCCATCGGGTGGCAAGAGAAGCAGTTCAAGACCGCGATTAAACTGGACGAGGTCGAGGTCGAGAGCCCGACCCATAAGATCGACTGTTTCAAGGGTAGGGTGGCACTCGAACTCGAATGGAACAACAAGGACCCGTTCTTCGACCGGGACCTGAACAACTTCCGCCTCCTGTACGATCTCCGCGCCATCGACGTGGGGATTATCGTGACACGGGCGAGTGAGCTGCAATCGATCTTCAACAGCCTCGGGAAGGGCACCTCTTACGGCAATTCGACGACCCACCACACCAAGCTGTGGCCGCGCATCGACGGCGGCGGAGGCGGCGGCTGTCCTATCCTCACCTTTGCGATCACACCGAAGCTTTACGTTGATGACGGCCCGCCTAGCCTTCTACAAACTCTGCGCGGCAAGTCTGGCGAGGACGAGGAGGAGTAGCCTCACTCGGCTGCTTCAAGCCGCCGGTCGGTGGCCGAATTGTGCGCGTAGGTTTTCCACGTCGGTTCGTAGCTGTGGTCCGCTTGGTTGCCCCAAGTCGTCCAGCCGGGCCGAACGCCTCTGCTGAATAACTCGATGAAGGGGCCGGGAGAGCACTTCTCGATGATCGGGTACTGCTCGTCAGGCTTTCGCGAGTGCTCCCGCTTCCGAGTGCCGATGTAGTTTACCTGGCTCCGAGCAGGGGCGAGCGTCCTCGCGTTCTTCCCGCGCACTCCGAAGAGCAGGATTTCAGTGACGTTACGGAAGTAGAAGCCGACACCGCGCCCGTCCGACTGGCCGTCCTTGCGGAGCTTGTGCCAGACGATATTGCCTTTGTAGGTGAAGCCCCACTGTTGCATGATGTGCAGGCCGTCCGGCAGGATGGCGTTTGGGCACCAAAGGTACAGGTGAGCGGTGTCGGCGCAGATCGAGCTGACGGGCAGCTTGGCGATCTCTTCGAGGCTCATCGTGTCGTAGCGATTGAGGCGCTTGTGTCCGGGCGCGACCTTGCCGGTCGAATTCTGGAACCGCCATGGGGGATCGGCGAGGACTGTGCCGAAGCGTTTTCTCGCAATAGGACCAAAGACCTCGCTAACAGAGGGGCCAGCAGTATCCTTTGAAGCCTTCATACGACACCCCGTTCACCGCCCGAGTTTCACTCTAAGTGAATAACCTGATTCGCACGAGGCAACAGAACTAGCAAACTGATTGGTTAGCGGCTGGCTCTAGGGTGGTGACAAGTGGCCGCGTTGAAGGGAATTATCCAACGAAAAATGTCCGAGCCGCCGTTGCGCGTGAGGTTCAGGGATGCGATTTGCGCCTATAGACCACTGGAACAGCCTATGATTGAATGCTCGCCTCAACTCGCGAGGGAAGGAAGAAGATGGTCCGCGCCACGTCCGTGTTCACCCCAACGGACATCCCGACGTTCACCTATGTCGAGCGCAGGGATAGAAACTACGAGGGTGATCTTCGGCGGGCGTTCGACATCCCGAAGATGATCGTCTCGGTTTCCGGGCCATCGAAATCAGGCAAGACCACCCTGATCCGAAAAGTTGTGTCACAGGACAACCTCATCCATGTTTATGGCGCGAACGTCAAGGCGCCCGACGATCTCTGGGTCAATGTTCTTGCGTGGATGGGCGGACCAATCGAAACAACGCATACGTCGGGCTCCAAGACTGGCGGCACGCTTTCCGTTTCAGGCGGCGGTGAAATTGGAGTTCCTCTCGTCGCGAAAGGCCACGGCACAGCTCAGGGCGCAGCAACTCACGAAAGCACCGATACCACCTCCAAGAAGATAGCGACCTCTCTTCTCGATCAGATCGTGAAAGAAATCGCTAACAGCAGCTTCGTCGTGTTCATAGACGATTTTCACTACATCGAGCGATCAGTGCGTGAGGAAATCGGACGGCAAATCAAAGCCGCCGCAGAGTTGGGCGTTCGCATTTGCACGGCCTCCGTACCACACCGATCTGACGACGTTGTGAGGAGCAACACCGAGTTGCGCGGTCGGGTAACCGCGATCGACATGTCGTATTGGAGTGCCAGCGAATTGGAAGAGATTGCTTACCGAGGGTTCAGAGAGCTGAACATCGATTTGGCGCCGCAATTGCTGAGCGTTCTGGCAGGTGAGGCATTTGGTTCGCCCCAGCTCATGCAAGCGATCTGCTTGAACTTCTGCTTCGAGATGAACGTTGGTGAACAGTTGCCAGAACACGTCCGGCTTGACGAGGATGCCAAGACAATACGCAAGGTGCTTGAGCGGACTTCGACCACAACTGATTTTTCCACCATGCTCTCAGCCCTTCACGCTGGTCCTAAGCAGCGCGGGACCGAGCGAAAGCGCTTTCACTTCTGCGACGGCACGACCGGTGACGTGTACCGGTGCGTTCTGCTTGCAATAAAGCAGGACCCACCCGCTCTCGCCCTGAGCTATGAGCAGATACTGAGCCGGGCAGCGAAGATTTGCGACGGTGACAGTCCGGTCGGCTCAAGCCTATCTGAGTCTCTCAAGCAGATGGACGGGCTGGCCAAGCTAGTGCAGACGGCGCCAGTCATCGAGTGGGATGAGAACGTCCTCGACATTGTGGAACCCTACTTCTTGTTTTTTCTGCGTTGCTCGCCGTTCATCCAACAGCTTGCGCAGAAATAGTCCGATAACGCGGTGGGCAACTTACAGCCCATGCCCGGCGCCCTCCCAAGTTATTTTTCGAGCTGCTGTACATTCGCTGCCTCTTTCGAACGCCGAAGAGCGCGCAACCCGTCGACGATCGCGTCATAGTCGGTCTGCGGGACGGTCGCGATCCACTCGTCGGAGCGCCGCTCCCGTTCTCGCCATTCAGCCTGAACTGCCGCCAACCGGGCCGCACGGAGCGGGACGCTATAACGACCATGCTTCAAGGCGTTTTGGTTACCGGGCTGGGCGCCGCGTCTCCTGGGCATTCGTTCCCGACCCTTTCTCAAAATCTGCGGCGTCTAACTTTGAACCCCCGGACCGTTCTAGGAGGCTCCCGGACGCCAGATTTTCCGACCGCCCCCCGGTGCCGCTCAGTGAAGTGTGCCGCAGCCCATCATGGCCGCTGCCTCACGCGCTCGCACCAGGGCTCGGCGCGGTTCACCTTCACGCACCAGCTCGGCGGCATCGCGGAGGAGCGCAACGGCTTGTTCTATCTCCAGGGCAGCTTCGCCGAACCGTCTGATGCCGGCGCGCAGCTCAGCCGCGCTCGCACTGCACTGCCGAGCCGATTCAACCAACGTCACTCAGCACGCCCGGCGAGCAAGCTCGCGGTCCTCTCCGGCGCCAGAGAACGCTCAGAAGGTGCCGCGACACTTGCCTCCAGATCGGCGATGCGGTTCGCCTGAATTTGCAAAGCGCGGCGCATCAGCTCGAACTGTCGCTCGACTTCCTCGCGCTCAGCTTTCTGCGCGCGGCCAACTTCCTCGCCGATCATCGTCGCGAAATGCTCCAGGTCGACCGCCATCATGCACCACCATTCCGCCGCAGAGTTTCGTTGATGTATTGCTGAGCCAACTCCGCACGCTCGCGCCGAGCCGGGTCATTGAGCCAACGCTGATGCTCCGCAGCCTGTTGCTCCAGGCGCTCAAGTGTCTCGGCAACTGTCGCGAGGACGCGCTCGGCGCGAGCTGCCGGATCATCCGCTTCGGTTCTGGCTTGCCCGCCGTTGAAGGAATAATCCGGCATCTCTCCCACCGTCACCAGGTCACTGCGTCGGCATAGGCGACGCAAGTCGCGCGGCGTTTGGCGAACGCCAGGTCGTGCAACAAGCGGAACGTCGTTGAGGCGGTCTGCCACAGGCTTCTGACGGGATCGGCCGTGGTCGGACCGGTGTTGCTCACGATTTCGAGCGGCACGTCAGACATGTGCAACGTAGCGGCATTGGCGGCCTCGATCTCCGGCGCCGGGTCTGTCGACACCAACAAGGCCGCAGCGTCTGCTGCAATGACGCGATCGGCCGGCAGCGCTGCACTGGCGGCCACGTCCAGAGAGGCGGCCAGGACAGGATCGAGGATGCGCAGCTTGGCGAGACGCTTCGGAGCCATGACGAAGGTGACGTTGCCGCTGCCGCCATCTGCGACACTGGCGGCGAGATCAATCAGGTCTTGTTTCATCGCCGCGCTGTCGGCACCAGGAATTCCGGTGCCGGCAGTGACGCCATAGAGCAGCCCCGCAGGCGCCGCGCTCGTGGCGGCGCTTGTCGAGAACAGCGCAGTGTCGAGGCCAGCGGCAAGGTCTTCCCGGAGCATCTGTGCGAAGATGCCTTCGGCATCCGACCGCTTCGCCAATTCGCGCGTGAAGGGGATGATGACGCCCATCTTTTTCGCCGGGCCAATCTGGATGGCATCGAAGGCGTAGTTGCTGACCGCAATGGGCGAGTTTTCGGCGACGAAGCCCGGTGCGGTCGCGCCGACCCGCGTCGGATATTTCGTGGTGTCCTCCAGATTGGTCGTCACTGCCGGCGTCGCCTGTGCAATCAAGCGCGCTGCGCCCGAATACGGCGCGAGATCGTTGAGATATGCCCCAAAGGACTGCTGAGCCAACTCAGCGGCCCAACCGGAGCCGGTCGTCGATCCAGGTGCGGCCACAGCGCGCGCCACGATCTCCTTTGCAACCGGATCATCGCAAGGAACAAAAGGATCGATGTCCTCATGTTCGCGCTGGAGGGCATGGCGCTGTGCGAGCGCGAAACACGCGCGCGTGAAGGACAAGCCGGAAGGCTTGGGATAGTCAGCGCGAACAGGGATCGGTCGCGGGCCTTTCGTCATTGTTTGTTCCCGTGGTCTGTTGGGCTTGAACAACAAGACCATCTTCGGAGCGATTTGGCTGTCTACGCATCTACATGGAGCGCTTCTTTTTTATAGATGCCAAAAACTCGGAGACGACTCCAAGGATGGATTCGAATATTTCTTTCGGATTCTCGCTCTCGGACTCCAGCAAGCGATGCGCGTCGATAAGCTCACCGACCATTCCGTCGCGGACAGGCCCACCAACAAACCTTGCCCTGTTGCGCTGATTTTCACGGTAGCGTCTCATGCGTTCGCGGTTGAGGCGTTTTTTGCGCCCCTTGAGGGTCTCGCTAGTCACTGCTACTCCAGAGTTCGCTGATCTCGTTCCAGGGGCATTCATCCTGCTCAGTGCAGGCTGCCGCGCTCCTGCCGCTGCACTTCGGCAGTCGCCAGCTCCACCAGCTCCGGCCACTCGAGATCACGGTCCAGAGCCCGCGCGAATCCGGTCGCATCACCATAGTGGGCGCAGCCATCGGCGATCTCCTCGGCAAGGGTCGCCAAGGTCCAGTTGACCGCGCGTGCATTGAGCCGCGCCATCTTGGCCGTCAGGCTCGCCAGAACCGGCACAGGAATGGCCTTGGCGGTCTGGGCCAGCTCAGCAAGGTGCGCCGCGCCGGGCGCACCGGCGAGCTTGCCTGCGAAGTGCAGGAAGTATTGCTCCAACAGGTTCGGTTTCGTCACATGCATCGATTTGCTTCCTTTGTTACGACATGGCGACGCAGGCGCCGCCCCAGATCGATATTTTCATTCCGACAGCCCCCATTTGCTCCACTTTGTTTTCGACCTCCCCACCTGCTCCGCTCCACTCTCCACCCCTAATAAGGGGGGTGGAGGTGGAGCAGATCGGGAGCGTCACCTTGCTCCACTTTGCTCCACCGAAGTGGTGCAGGTGGAGCAGGATTGGATTGCTCCACTTGCTCCACCTCTGCTCCACCTTAGTGGACCAAGGTGGAGCAGGGCGCTCGGACCTAGTCGTCATCCCCTGCGACCTCGATGAACTTCTTCATCTTGCGGTTCTCGTCGGGCTTTTCGACCTCGACCAGCGCGCCGCTCGCCAGCCAAATCTTGATCAGACCGGCGACCTTGGCCTTCTCCGTCTTCACGGCAAGGCTCAGGTTGAGCGCCTTGGCGATCGGCACGCCAACCCATCCTTTGGCTTGGCTGTTGGCGCGCCATTGGCCGGCCCTGATCGCGGCAGCGGCCCGGTCGAAGTCGCCGCCCGTGATGCCGTCGAGCGGGTCGGGCCACTCCCATTTCGTCGGGACACCGATGCTGTCACCGCCCACGCCGCCGAACGGACTATTGCCAAGGTCGACCGACACCAGCTTGAACCAATCACGCTTCTCGGCCGGCGGAGCCATGTTGGCCTTATCGTCGATCACCGAGACGTAAAGCCGGCGGTTATCGACGCCGGCTTTCTTGGCCTCATCCTCAGTCATCCGGTTCAGCACGCGCACCGAACGGCAGGCATCGGCAAAGGCGCCGCCGCCGCGAGCGCTTTCGACCGTTACAGCTTGATCCCCTTTACGCACGTGATGCACCAAATCGATCGCGCAGTCGCCCCGGTCGGCAACCTTGCCCCACTCCTTGACCACCATGTCGATGGCGCCGTTCAGGTTCTCCGGCACCTTATGGCAGGACACGAACGGATCGATGATCACGACATCGATGCCCTTGTCCTTGATCTCCTCGATGAGCGCTTCGACCAAGGGCCAGCGGAGCGTCGCTTCACCATCCTCCATCTCGGCGATCACCAGCGGCTGATCCCGGCCGCTGCTCACGAAGAGCCTGTCACCAATGTCCTCGGGCGAGAGATTGTAGTGCAGCGCCGTCGACTGAATGCGGCGCGTGATCTCGTCATAGGGGTCCTCCAGATTGAAGTACCAGACCCGCAACTGCTCCGTCGATGTGCCGAGCAGCGGACGGCCGGAAATCATTGCCAGCGCTTCGACGATCTTCATCGCCGACTTGCCGACTGCGCCCGGCGCGATGGTCGCGCTGACAAATTTCCGGATCAGGTGACGACCATACAGCCAGTCGCGCATCGGGATGCGTTCCGGCTCAGTCCAGACGTATTGCGGCGCGCGCATGCTGACGCCGAACATCCCCAGACCATGCGCAGGATCGCTGGTCTTGAGCTTCTTGCGCGAAAGCTCGATCAGCTTATTGAAATCCGGGTTGCGGCTGCCGCCAGACCACGGACCGCAGAAAAGCCGGATAATATCATCGCTCTGGTTCTCGCGGATCAGCTCCTCGATGACCTCGGTCATCTTGGCGACCCACTGGCCTTCCTGCTTGCTCTCTTCGAGCAGCCGGTGCCGCCGTTCCATGGCGGCAAACAATTCGTCGTTGCTGGGCGGTGTGATCATTTTCATGGTCAGACCCACTGCATGATGCGCGCAACATCGCGGATGTTGACGCCGATGATCGCGCAGACCGGCTCGAAGTCGTCGTCCTCGTCGCGCGGGCCGACGCCATAGTAGGGCTCGATGGTGATGCCCAGCTCCAGGGCGGCGACGATGACGGCGCCGCGACCAACGTATCTCCGCGCCCAGCGCTCGATGTCGTGCTTCAGCGTGCCGTTGATCGGACACGTCGTCGGCTGCACCGACTTCATTCGCCGGCACAGCTTCAGGAAGTCCTTGGCAATCTCGACTTCTTCCCGCCGCACCGGCTGGCGGGGGTGGACGCCGCGGTAGTCACGATAGGCAGCCAGCCCATTCGTGCACACGGTGAAGCCGCCGATCCTGGTCGGCCCCTCCGGAGCTTTCTCAGTAGACACTTCGTCATTGGTCGAAGTATAGTCGCTATGTTCCATAATTATGAATGCTCCTTTTGCCCGTCTCTGGGCCGCCCAGAGGCGGGTCTTTTTGCCCGCTCCGCTTGACGACTCAGTTCAATAGCAGTTAGGTTACATCCATTGTAACCTTACGGACAAGGGGGCCGTCTAATGTTCTGTCTGACGCCATTTCCGGCGCACCAATTTGATAAGCTGATCGATCGGTCGGAGTCGGCGCGGAAGGTGATGAAGAACCGAGGTCACCTCAAGCCGCTGATCGCGCCGAGCCCGAAGCAGCGCGCCGACGGTCTCTGGCGCGAGCAGGTCTTGATTGCGGCTGACGCGATCATCATCACCGCCATCGATCTCTTGATGAAAGCCGGCGCCATGCGCGAGGCGGTCGACGGCGCAATGAATGACATCCAGTTTTCGATCGTCAGTCGCTTGGGCGAACTCGACGACGGCAAGAACATCGAGCTTGGCTTCGGTTACGAGATTGTCGGCGAGCGCTTTGGTAAGCATTTTGCGGTGGTCACGGCCGCGACCATGATCGAAACGATCCAGCTCACGGTGAATCACTTCCAGAAGGAGGGCGTCACTGACGCCAACAAGCTGGCTTTCTTTTGCATACCGCTGCGGGAAGCCTATGACATCGTGCGCACCCGCGCCAAGCAGCACAACATCGATTTCCCCGCACGCATCTGGCCGACGCCGGAAGAAGTCGGCGCCGACGCTGCCGTGCTTGCTGCGGCGATTGGACCGCGCACATCACCCGTCATCTACAAATGGAGTGCCAACCGTTGCACCGCTGAAGTTCTCTCAGTCAAATTTGCAGCCAAATTTGTGAGTCCAACCGATCAGTTGTCGAAGGGGAGTAAGGGCTAGAGTGCCTGCATTGCGACGGGACTTACCGGACTAATTGAAACGACCTAATGTAGAAGTGGAAATTTAAGTCGATGATCCGGTTATTGACCGGCAAGGAAGCCGCCGCAAGGCTCGGCATCACCGTGGATCAGCTTGCGGCGCTGGTTCACGATGGCGAGATTTCTTTCATCAACATGGGGCGCGGCTCGAAACGGCCTCGGCGACGATACACTGAAGCGGACCTTGACGATTTGATCGAGCGGCGACGGAGGCGGGAATCATGTCCATCTGGAAGCCCAAAAATTCGGCGTTCTACCGTTACGACTTCTGGCTCGGCGGTCATCGGTTTCACGGCGCTACGGAATGCACAACTCGAAAAGAAGCAAAAGCCGTTGAAGCGCTGAAGCGAGAGGACGCCAAGAAGCTCGTGAAGGCGATGAAGCGCTCGCGCTCATCGCTGTTGATCGACGATGTTGCCGCGCGATTGTGGACTGATCGCGCGCAGTACGATGCTGATCCCGATGCGACCTCGACGAACCTGGCGCGCCTTGTGAGCTATTTCGGCAAGGCGACGCCCCTCACTGACATCGATCACAACAAGGCCAAGCAATTGGTGGCATGGCGGCGCGGTCAGCGCGTGACGAGGCGTGGCAAGCTGACCAAGGAGGAAAAGGACGCCTTGCCGCTGATCACGAATTCGACCGTCAACCGCTCGACCATCGCCGTGCTGCGGAGGCTGTTCGCATTCGCCAAGGACGAAGGTGCCCAGTTCGAGAATGAGCCGAAGTGGGGAGAGCTGTTCCTGCCAGAGCCCGAGGAGCGGGTGCGGGAGTTGCAGGACGACGAAGCGGCCGCGTTCGATGAAGCTATGCGCATCGATTACGGACCGTTCTTCCACTTTGTCCGGGCGAGCGGGCTGCGGCTCAAGGAATGCGTGACGCTGCGATGGTCCGAAGTGAACTTCGGCACCAAGCAGGTCGTGCGCATTGGCAAGGGCGGTCGCCGCGTGGTGTTCCCGATCACCGAGACCATCCGCGATATTCTCTTCCCCTTGCAGGGTCAGCATCCGGACTTCGTGTTCACCTACGTGGCGAAGTACGGCAACAAGCGGCTTGAACGGGTGAGGGGGCAGCGCTACCCGCTGACTTACAACGGCACGAAGGCGGCGTGGCAGGCGATGCGAGCGCGGGCGGGGGTGCAGGATTTCCGGTTTCACGACTTCCGGCATGACTTCGGCACCAAGGTGCTACGCGAGACTGGCAACCTCAAGCTCGCGCAAAAAGCGTTGAACCATAGGGACATCAAGAGCACGTTGCGCTACGCGCATGTACTTGACGAGGACGTGGCTGACGCTGTCGAACGCGTCGCAAAGTCCCAAAAAAAGTCCCAATCTAAGCTCCGCGACGCAAGCTAACATATTGACGTAGCAAGCGATCTCGGAAGTGGCGTCAAACCTTCCAGATGTCGTTTGCGGCAACGCTCGGGCTGGTGGCGCTGGTGCAGATCGGCATGCCGAACCTGCTCGCATCGCCCGATCATTCCGCGACGGCGCGGATCGCGTTGTGGGGCGGCCGCGAGATCGCGATGCTGTTCCTGGCCTCGCTGATCGCGGGGCTCGCGACCACGCCATACGCCGCCTTCCACTTCCATCGCGTGACCCCATACGGCGTGCTCGCCAATCTCGGCGCCATGCCGGTGGTCTCGGCACTGGTGATGCCGGCCGGGCTGTTGGGGCTGCTCGCGGCGCCCTTCGGGCTCGACGGCGTGTTCTGGTGGTTGATGGGGATCGGCATCGAGTGGATGGTCCTGGTCGCGCGCTGGGTGGCGGCCCTGCCGGGCGCCGTCGGCCGCATTCCCGCCTTCGGGATCGCGCCGCTGATCGCAGCGAGCCTCGGGCTCATCGTGATGGGCCTGCTGCGCACGCCCTTGCGTTGGTCCGGCGCCCTGGTGCTGCTGGCAGCGATCCTCTGGGGACTGTCGGTGCGGCAGCCCGATATCCTGATTGCCGGGGATGGCGCCAGCGTTGCGGTGCGTGGCGGGGACGGGCGCCTGCATGTGATCCGCACGAGCAAGGACGGCTTCCTGTTGAAGGAGTGGTTGGCCGCGGATGCCGATCCGCGCGATGCCGGCAACGCCTCGTTGGCGAGCGGGGTGTCGTGTGACGAGTCCGGCTGCGTGGCGCCGCTCGCGGACGGACGGCTGATCGCGTTGGCGACGCGCATCGACGCGCTGGCCGATGATTGCAGCCGCGCCGCGCTGGTGGTGACGGCGCGGCCCGCGCCGTCCGATTGCGCGGCGATGGTGGTCGATCGGGCGCGTCTTGCCAGTCAGGGCGCACTGGCTCTGACGCGACGCGGAGAGGGCTTTTCGGTGCAGGCGGTGAGGACGAGGGGAGCAAGCCGTCCCTGGCTGCCGGCCGGCGCCGGCGAGGGAGATTTCGACGGCAGCCTCGTGCCGAAGGCGGCCGTGCCCCGCAACCGGGACGCAACGCCATCGGAGGCCGACTTGCAGGCCGACGATTGACGCGGATCACAAATACCAGGCCAGCACGGCGTCAAGCCTTCCGTTGCCGATAACCGGCAGGGCCACCATTCGGCTCAGCCCGGCTGCGCAGGCTTCGGAGCCGGCGATCGAGCCGTCATGGGTGAGATCGTCGTTGAGCGCGGGCATGCCGGCGGCCCAGGCGCCGCCGATGCTGCCTTCGCCCCTGGCGATGGACTGCGCCGCATAGCGTGCGGCGAGGTCGGTCTGCGCGCTGCAATCGCCGGCGCGAAAGACCAGCGCCGAACGGTCCTCGTTCGGGACCCAGATCTCGAAGCGTCGCGCAATCGGCGTTGCCTGCGCGGAGAGGAATGTCAGAACCCACGTCTGGTCGGTGCCGGTTCGGTAGGGCACGCCGACGCCGAGATTGATCCCGTCCTTGGCGGCGTCCTCCCAGCGCAGGAAGCTCTTGGCGTCGTGCAGGTCCTTGATGATCAGAGGCAGGCCCGCCTTCCAGGTGCGTCCGGGCAGGCCGAAGCCGCGCGGAAATCTGGTGTGGCGGGAGTTGAATTCGAACATGTCCGCGGTGCCGTAATAGCCATCGACGAGCCCCATCTCATGCGAGAGATCAGGATCGTTGTGCCAGAGTTCGATCGCGCCGACATGCGCCTCGTCGTCGCCGCAGAACAGCACCAGCACGGCTTGCAGGAATTCGCCCGCGAACACCGGCACCGCCACGCCGCAGGTGAGGCCGGCCGCAGCGGCCTGATCGGTCCGCTTGAAATAGGAGTTGGCGAATTTCGTGAGGATGACGGGGTGGCCACAGGCCCAGGCCTTGCCTGGAAGTCCCTCGTCATATCCGAAGTGCAGCTCTTCGCTGACGGCCTTGAACGCGGACAGCCCATCGTCGTAGAGGCCGCCGCCGAATTCCAGCCGCATGCGCGTCCGTTCGGGTACCCAGAGTTCAACGACGCGAATGAAGGTCTTCATCGAGCGTGTCCGCCGCCTCAAACCACGACAGCATCGGTCATTTGGCTGCGGAGCGGACGTTCAAAATGCGGGCAGCACGGCCCAAACTTCGTGCGACGACGAGGCGCGGCGGTGGGCTCGCCGATCGAATGTCCTGAAACACAAACTTACCGGGCTCGCCGGCCTCGGCCGGCGACGGCAATTTCAATCCCGGGCTCGGCCTGTCGGCCGAAGGGCGTCAGCCGATCGGCAGGCGCGTGATCGTGGGCCGCGTGTCGGCGACGATCTGCGGCTTGTGCTCGCGCTCGGGGGCTGGCTGCGTCACCGGCAATTGCAGCACGGTCGCGCGCTGGCCTTCGACGAGCTGCGTCACCAGCACGTATTTGCCGTCGGGGAATTCGATCGCGTCATGATGGCGATCGGGAATGTGCGGGTCGATCTTGCCGAACTTGCCGACGCGAGAGTTCACGGTGCGCGTCCAGATCCAGCGGTTGTCGTAGCGGACGTTGTCGGCGAAAGCGAGCTCCGTCCCCGGCAGGAGACAGACCGCGACGGAGGGATCGGCTTCGGAAGCGAAGCCGCGCGTCGAGGTGCCGCGGAAGGTTGTCGTGACGATCGTCTCGCCGACTTCGGCGGGGCGCGTCGCGACGGCATGCAGGCTGTAGTCACACATCGGGTGCTCCTCATGCTGGGATAGCGACCCGCGTCTCTTTCGAGGCGCAGGCCTCTATCAGAGTGGAAGCATACAACGCTCTGCTCGGTTATGGGCAAATCTGCGGCTCGCGTTCGCAGCACGCGATCACATTATCTTTCCCGGATTCGATAGGAACAAACCTCGCGTCCTTGCATTTGGCCGCAGCTATCAGCACTGCCGGCACAACTCTACCGGCGAAGCAGAGGGAGATTGCTGCGCGCCTGCACGGGCGAATGTCGCGCGGGAAGATGGACCGGACAGCTGGCGCAGAACCAGACAAACCATCCGGCCGGAGCGGACAAACCTCCGCTCCAATCCTGGATCGACGATACCGATCGAAGCGCGCGCGGCGCTGGATGCTTTCGGTATCAGTACTTCCGGTAAAGCCCGATCAGCTTGCCCTGGATCTTCACGCGGTTCGGCGGAAGAATGCGGACCTCGTAGGCGGCATTGGCGGGCTCGAGCGCGATCGAGGCGCCGCGGCGGCGGAAGCGCTTGAGCGTGGCCTCCTCGTCGTCGATCAATGCCACCACGATGTCGCCGGTATTGGCGGTCTCGTTGCGCTGGATCAGCGCCATGTCGCCGTCGAGGATGCCGGCCTCGACCATCGAATCGCCGCGCACTTCGAGCGCGTAGTGCTCGCCCGAGCCGAGCATGTCCGGCGGCACGCTGATGGTATGGCTGCGGGTCTGCAGCGCCTCGATCGGCGTGCCGGCGGCGATGCGGCCCATCACGGGCACCGCGACGGGGCGCTCGCCCTCGTCCGCAGGCGGGCTGGAGCTCGCGCGCACCTTGCCGAGATTGCCCTCGATCACGCTCGGGGTGAAGCCACGGCGATTGCCGGCGGCGGCCTGGAGCTCGGGCAGCTTGATCACCTCGATGGCACGGGCGCGGTTGGGCAGGCGGCGAATGAAGCCGCGCTCCTCGAGCGCAGTGATCAGGCGATGGATGCCTGACTTCGAGCGCAGGTCGAGCGCATCCTTCATCTCGTCGAAGGACGGCGGCACGCCGCTTTCCTTCAGACGTTCGCTGATGAACCGCAGAAGCTCGTATTGTTTGCGCGTCAACATCTCGACCAAAGTCCCCCGGTTGATGTCGTTCGATTCCGACACGATGAAGCCGGCACTAAGCCGCTACATCCTCGAAACAAATCATGAACGGACACTATATGTTCGATATGTGTTCCGCAACTGCTTAATTTATGGTGAACGCGGCCAAGCTCGCGGAATGCGTGTGGCTGGGCGGCTCAGACGGGCAGCCGGAGCACCTCGCAAGGCGTGCCGGCCTCGGCCTTCGGCGCGAACGGTGCGCGCACCAGAAGTACCTGTGCCGCAGCGAGATTCGCAAGAAGGGAGGAGTCCTGATGGCTGACCGGAAGGGCGACGCGCGTGCCGTCGTCGCGCTCCTCCAGCCGCGCACGCAGATAGTCCTCGCGCTGGTCGTTGGCGGCGAGATCGCGGCCCAGCACGGCGCGCTCGCGCCGATGATGAATCGCTGAACGGCCCGACAGGGCGCGAATCAAGGGGACCATGAACAGGAAGGCGCACACGTAGGACGACACGGGATTGCCGGGCAGGCCAATCACGCGCATCGCGCCTATCCGACCGTGCATCATCGGCTTGCCCGGCCGGATCGCGATCTTCCAGAACGCCATCGCGATGCCTTCGCCCTTGAGCGCCTGCTGGACCAGGTCGTGGTCGCCGACCGAGGCACCGCCGGTCGTGATCAGGATGTCGGCGCCGCTCTCGCGCGCGCGGCGGATGCCGGCGGACGTCGCCTCCAGTGTATCGGCGGCAATTCCGAGGTCGATGGTCTCGGCGCCCTCGCTGCGGGCGAGCGCATGCAGGGCATAGCCGTTGGAATAGACGATCTGGCCGCGACCAGGCGTGGTGCCCGGCATCACGAGCTCGTCGCCGGTGGCGAGAACGGCAACCCTCGGGCGGCGGATGATGGCGAGATGCGGATGATTCATTCCGGCGGCGAGGGCGAGATCGCGCTCGGTGAGGCGGATTCCCTTGCGCAGCAGCACGTCGCCTTCGCGGAAGTCGACGCCTGCAGGGCGGATGTGCCGGCCGAAAATGGCGGCTTCCTTGATCGTGACATGTTTGCCGTCGGCAGCCGTGTCCTCCTGGATCACGACGGCATCGGCGCCGTCGGGAACGACGCCGCCGGTGAAGATCCGCACGGCTTCGCCGGGGCCGACGCTTCCCGCGAACGGCCGGCCCGCCGCGACCTCGCCGACGACGGTCAACCTCGAATCGTTTGCCGCGTCGGCCGTGCGCACGGCATAGCCGTCCATCGCCGACATCGCCTCCGGCGGCTGCGTGCGCCGCGCCGCTACATCGCGGGCGAGCACACGATGGTAGGCCTCGTCGAGGCAAACCATCTGTTCAGCCAGCGGCTCGACGCCGGCCAGCACCGCGGCAAGCGCGTCAGAAACCGGCATCAGGGCCACGGGCGAACTCCTGCTGAGCACATCAGTCAATGGGCGGCGAGAGTTCTAGCCGAGTGCAGGCGTGAGGCAAAGCAGCACGCGGGATGATTTATCCTGCGTGATCGCGGGGTGGAGGAGGTCGGCTCAACTCTGCCGCGTCATGATGCGGAAGGCGAGACAGACCGGAACGAGGATTGCCATGGCAAGGACGAGAATGACGAGCGCCACGGCCAACATCGTTCAACGCCCCGTCGGATCGCCCGGACTGATGTCCGCGACGTCGGGCGGCTTGGGACCCTGATCCTTGTCCGGCAGCGGGTCCGCCTGGGATTTTAGGTCGGCGGCCTTGCTGATCAGCTTGGCGGAGAGGTCAGAATCCGAGGTGGTTCTGGCGAATTCGAGCAGGAGAGAGGCTTGCTTGGTGAGATAGGTCTTGCCCAGCACGTCGATCAGTCCAATGTAGAAGTCCCAACGGACTCATGAGTCCGAAGGGTGGTATTCCGTTCCCGGAACTCTGTATAAAAATGCACAAAGTGATCAGGTTCCACATTTTCAGCAGTTTTTGTTCCGGCAAGTGAGCGCGCTCCGGGCTTTCCCGCGGCTCAGATCCCCAGTGCTTTCAATGCGTTCCCGACATCACGCGGCGAGGTGACATGCACGGCGGTCAACCCGCGCGCCCGCGCTCCCTCGATGTTCTCGGCGAGGTCGTCGAAGAACACGATGCGCTCGGCCGGCACGCCGATCGCCGCCACGACATGGTCGAAGGCCTCGGCATCCGGTTTGCGCAGGCCGATGCTGGAGGACAGATACAGCTCGCGGAAATGGCCGAGCAGACCGGCATATTCCTTCGAGAAATGGTCGACGTGCGGCCGATTGGTGTTGGAGAAGGCGTAGAGCGGCATCTGCTTCGCCGCGCGCGGCAGCAGCTCGGCGATATCAGGCATCTCGCCGGCGAAAATCGCGTTCCAGCCTTCCAGGAATTGCGCATCCGAGATGCCGATCCCGAGCGAGGACCGCAGCGAGGCGAAATAGTCCGCATCGCTGATCTTGCCCATCTCATGCAACCGGTAGGCCTCGTCGCGCACATAGCGCGCGATGATGGCCTCGGGCTGGCAGCCGGCATGTCCCGCCCAGCAGGCGATCGCCTTGGAGAAGTCGATGTCGAGCACAACGCGCCCGAGGTCGAACAGCAGCGCATCCGCGCTGCCGGGAGAGAGCGATGTCATTGCGTCCTTTTCACTTCGGTATGGCGCGTCAGTAACGATAGGGCTCGTGGTCGAACAGCGGGAACGCGCTGAACACGCTGGGCGCGTTGGTGGCGGCCGCCGGATGCAGGCAGGATTTGTCGATCTCGGCGAATGAGGTGGCGCCCAGGAGGCCGAGGCAGCGCAGCACCTCGTCTTCAAGCAACTCCAGCATCCGCGCGACGCCGGCTTCGCCGGCTGCCGCCAGCGCCCAGCATTGCAGCCGGCCGATGCCGACGAGGTCGGCGCCCGCCGCGATCGCCTTGACGATGTCGGTGCCGCGGCAAAAGCCGCCGTCGACCATGATCCTGGCGCGGCCCTTCACGGCGTCGACGATCTCCGGCAGCACGTGCATGGCGCCGCGGCCGTGGTCGAGCTGGCGTCCGCCATGGTTGGAGACGTAGATCCACTCGACGCCGTGATCGAGCGCGATCTGCGCATCCTCGGCCGTGGCGATACCCTTGAGGATCAGCGGAATTTTGAACGTGTCCTTGATCATCTTCACGGTCCGCCACTCCAGGCCCTTCTGGAAATCGCCGCCGGTGGCGCGCAGGCGGCTCTCGCGAACGTAGCGCTTGGCGATGTCACGTTCACGACGGCTGTAATGGGCGGTGTCGACGGTCAGGCAGAAGGCGGCATAGGCGTTCTTCTCGGCCCGGCTGACGACGTCGGCGACGAAGGCATCGTCGCCGCGGACATAGAGTTGATAGAGACGCAGTGCATCGGGGGCAGCCTCGGCGGTCGTCTCGAGGCCGGGCTCGGACACCGAGCTCAGCATGTGCGCCGCGCCGAACCTGCCCGCAGCGCGCGCGACGCTCGCCGCGCCATCCGGATCGAAGATCTCGAGTGCGCCGACGGGAGCCAGCACCACCGGCAGACGCAGCTTGCGGCCGAACTGCTCGACGCTGCCGTCGATCCTGCGCACATCGCGCAGCACGCGCGGGCGGAAGGCGATCTCGTCGAGCGCCATGCGGTTGCGCCGCATCGTGGTCTCGGTCTCGGCGGCGCCGACGATGTAGTCCCAGGCATTCTGGTTGAGGTTGGCGCGCGCCTTCCGGATGAACTCGTGCAGGTTCTGGAACGGCTCGTCGCTGGCGCCGAGCTCGACGTTCCGTTCCGGCCGGATGCGGGGCGCTTCATTCATTGTTGTCCTCCCGAGAATTTGAAGTCTTGTCGCCATCGCCTATCGCGTCCGGCCCTCCAAAACCATCCTAAAATCGCATAGCTGCGAAGCGTGGGCGGCCCGGACCGGTGTCGTGTTGCTTCGAAACAGTTTCGGAACGTTGCCAAAAGTTTAGGCCAAGGCGAAGAGATTTCTTCGGTGTACCCGCCAGCGCGGCATCCCGGCCTTGAAGAAACCAGAATGGTATTGTGAGAGATGGACTGGATCGCCATTTGCATGGCGTCTCCCAGCCTCAAGAGAAACGCCAAGCAAAAGGCACCTTCATGCGGAAAACCCTGCTGTTCCCCCTGGGCGCGCTCACGGGAGCGTGCCTGACCCTTTTGGTAGCCAGCCCGCAGGGCGGCGTATGGGCGGCGCGGGCGGCAGTGGGCGCGAATGATGCTTATTCCCAACTCAATCTGTTCGGCGCCGTGTTCGAGCGGGTCAAGGCCAGCTATGTCGAGAAGCCGGACAATGCCAAGCTGATCGAGGGGGCGATCACCGGCATGGTGACCTCGCTCGACCCGCATTCGCGCTACATGAACGCCAAGGCCTGGACCGAGATGCAGGAGACCACGTCCGGCGAGTTCGGCGGACTCGGCATCGAGGTCACGATGGAGGATGGTCTCGTCAAGGTCGTCTCCCCGATCGACGACACGCCGGCTTCGAAGGCCGGCATCATGTCCGGCGACCTCATCGGCAAGATCGACGGCGAGGCCGTGCAGGGCATGACGCTCGAGCAGGCGGTCAACAAGATGAAGGGACCGGTCGACACCAAGACCAAGCTGACCATCATCCGCAAGGGTGCGGATGCGCCGCTCGAGGTTGCGATCACGCGCGAGATCATCCATGTGCGTCCGGTGCGCTTCCGCGTCGAGAACGGCGACATCGGCTATATCCGCATCACCTCGTTCAACGAGCAGACCACCGACGCCCTGAAGAAGGCGATCGCCTCGGTCTCCAAGCAGGTCCCGCCGGAGAAGCTCGCCGGCTACGTGGTTGACCTGCGCAACAATCCGGGCGGCCTGCTCGACCAGGCCGTGTCGGTGTCGAGCGCCTTCCTGCAGCGTGGCGAAGTCGTTTCGACACGCGGCCGCTCTCCGGAAGAAACCCAGCGCTTCACCGCCCATGGTGGCGATCTCACCAAGGGCAAGCCGATCGTGGTGCTGATCAACGGCGGCTCGGCCTCGGCCTCGGAGATCGTTGCCGGTGCGCTGCACGACCACAAGCGCGCGACGTTGATCGGCACGCGATCGTTCGGCAAGGGCTCGGTGCAGACCATCATTCCGCTCGGCTCTGGCAATGGCGCGCTGGCGCTGACCACGGCGCGCTACTACACGCCGTCGGGCCGCTCGATCCAGGCCCAGGGCATCGCGCCCGACATCGAGATCCTCCAGGACGTGCCGCCCGAGCTGAAGGGGCGGATGGACACCATGGCGGAATCCCAGATGCGCGGGCATCTGTCGGCCGACGGCACCGAGCAGACCGGATCGCAGTCCTACGTTCCGCCGGAAGAGAAGGACGACAAGGCTCTGCACGCAGCCTACGACTTCCTCCACGGCGTTACGGCAAATGCCGTCGCGGCCAAGCCAGCGACGAAGTCTGCAGTGCCGAACTAGATCTCACGAAGTTCCGGATCGTCTTTCGCCCGGGAGCGGATGACCGCTTCCGGGCGATTTCGTTTGCAGCTCCGTTTCGGCCTAACCGACCTCGCGGCGGCGGCTCTCGCTGCCTTCGCGCCGGGCGCGCCGGCTGCGGTGCAGCGCGAACAACTCCAGCATCTTGTCGGCCGGCTTGGCAGCGCTGAACAGATAGCCCTGCATCTCGGAGCAGCCGAGCGTGCGCAGCAGGCGCTGCTGCTCCTCGGTCTCGACACCCTCGGCCGTCGTGGTCATGCGACGGGCGGCCGCCAGGTTGACGACGGCCTGAACGATGCTGGCGGAGCCGTCGGGACGGGCGATGTCCTCGACGAAGCAGCGGTCGATCTTGATCTTGTCGAACGGGAAGCGGTGCAGATAGCTCAGCGACGAGTAGCCGGTGCCGAAATCGTCGAGCGCGATGCGCACGCCGATGGCACGAAGCTGGTGCAGGATCGCAAGCGCGGCATCGTCGTCGCGGATCAGGACCGCCTCGGTGATCTCGAGCTCGAGTCGGCTCGCCGGCAGGTTCGACGTGGCGAGCGCCGCCATGATCTTCACCGCCAGCGTGCCGCTCTTGAACTGCACCGGCGAGACGTTGACGGCGAGACGGATGTCGTCGGGCCAGCTTGCCGCGTCCCGGCACGCGGTCGCCAGCACCCATTCGCCGATCTCGTTGATCAGGCCGGTGTCCTCGGCGATCGGGATGAAATCGGCGGGAGAGACCCAGCCGCGCTCGGGATGGCGCCAGCGCACCAAAGCCTCGCAGCCGGTGATGCGGTCGTCTTTCAGGCCGAGGCAGGGCTGGTAATACACCTCGAGCCCGCCTTCGCGGCCGCCTTGCGCGATGGCGTGGCGCAGGTCGCCCTCGAGCTGGCGGCGTTCGCGGACCTTGGCGTCCATGTCCGGCTCGAAGAAGCGGTAGGTGTGGCGTCCGGAGGACTTGGCCGCGTACATTGCCATGTCCGCGTTCTTCAGAATCTGGTCGAGCGCCGTGCCGTGTTCCGGCGCGAGCGCGATGCCGATGCTGGCGTCGCTGGTGAGATGATGGCCCATGCAGTCGATCGGCGTGCGGATGGTTTCGAAGACGCGCGCGACGAGCTCGTTGACCTGATCCAACGACGTCACCGCGCCTTGCACGATGGCGAATTCGTCGCCGCCAAGGCGCGCCACGAAGTCTGCCGGGCCGGCACAGCGGCGGAGGTTCGTCGCGATCGATTTCAACAGCTCGTCGCCGACGAGATGGCCGAACGCGTCGTTGACGCCCTTGAACTCGTCGATGTCGATGTAATGCACCGCGGTCTGCTCGCCGTCGCGGGCCGCGGCCAGCTCCTGCCGCAGATGCTCGTGAAACATGGCGCGGTTGGGCAGGTCAGTCAGTGCGTCGTAATGGGCGAGATGGGTGATGCGCTCCTCGATGCGCCGGCGCTCCGTGATGTCCTCGTGGGTCGCCACCCAGCCGCCATCCGCGAGCGGCTCGTTGAGGATGTGGATCGAACGGCCGTCGGCGGTATCGACCACCATGGAGTTGCGGAGATGGATGTCCTTCAGGACGCGCGCGACGTAGGCATCGACGTCGCCGGTAAACGAGCCGGTCGTCTTGCGATGGGCGATGATGTCGCGAAAGCTGCAGCCGGGCTTCACGATCTCGGCCGACAAGCCGTACATCTCGATGTAGCGCTGGTTGCAGACCACGAGCCGCTGCCCGGCGTCGAACAGCAACAGACCCTGCGTCATGTTGTTGACGGCGCGGTCGAGCCGCTGCTTCTCCAGCGTCAGCTGTTCGCGCGAAAGGCGGTGCTGCTCCAGCAGCTTGCGCACGACGGCGATCAGCACGCCTGCGATCGCGAGCGCGGAAGAGGCTGCGATCGAGATCAGAATGCCGATCTGCTCGCGCCAGTCCGCCAGGGCCGCTGCGCGCGTCGTGGTGGCCATCACCAGGATCGGGAAGTGGGGCAGGGCGCGGGAGGAGATCAGCCGGTCCTCGCCATCGACGGGGCTGTTGAAGCGGCCGGCGAAACGATCGAGCCCGAACACCCTTTGATGCTCGAACGGTCCGGTCTTGAAGTTTCGCCCCATCAATTCGCCGGACTGCGGATAGCGGGCGAGCAGTGTGCCGTCGCGATGCAGCATCGAGATCGTCGCGCCTTCGCCGAGCACCACGGAGGCGAAGAACTTCTCGAAGTTGGCGGGCTCGATTCCGCGTCCGACCACACCGAGGAACTCGCCGCGTGGCCCTACGACCCTCCGGGCCACCAGAATGGTCCATGCGCCGGAGATGCGGCTGTGCAGCGGTTCGATCAGGACATCAGGCGCATAGGGATCGTACTTGAAGGTGCGGAAGTAGGCGCGATCGGCGACATTCACCTTGGGCGTCGGCCATGCGGTCGACGAATTGATCAGATTGCCTTCGGCATCGATGATGTTGACGCCGCCCATATAGGGCAGCGCCTCGATCTTCGACCGCAGCATCCGGTGCACGTCCTCGCCCGAGAAACGCTTGCGATACTCCTCTCCGGTCGTAACTCCGGTGGTGCGGACGTGGTCGACGAAACCCTTCTGGATGACGGCGAAGTCCTGCAACTGCTGATCGAAATGATGAGCAAGCAGCAGCACGGCGTTTTCCAGCTCGCGGCCGGAATTGCGCAGCGCCCGCTCCCGGAAGTTCTGCGCCATCAGGACCGAGCCTATGGCGATGGCCGCGATCAGCAGCGTGCCGCCAACCACCAGCCACCGGATCGGGCCGCTGCGCACGAAGACTTGGTCAAAGAGACGACTGCCGAATTTCATCTTTATGCTGGATTCGTTGCCGCGCACACGTCAGGATCAATTCAGGACCCTGAGAACATCCGTTGGTTTACGGTGACGGTGTGGAAGTAAAGTTAGGAAGCGCGGTTAACGAGACGTGAATGCTCGCGCGCAAAAGCAATCCATTCGCGCGGTGCGAAAGTGGGGCGCTAACTCAAGCCCGCTTCAGGCGCGGTAATGGCCGGATTTGCCGCCGAGCTTCTCGACCAGATGGATGCCTTCGATGCGCACGCCGCGCTCGACGGCCTTGATCATGTCGTAGATGGTGAGGCAGGCGACCGAGACCGCCGTGAGCGCCTCCATCTCGACGCCGGTCGGCCCCGTCACCTTCACGCTGGCCCGTACCACGCAGCCCGGCAGCTTGGCGTCAGGCTCGATGTCGACAATGACCTTCGACAGCGCGAGCGGGTGACAGAGCGGGATCAGCTCCGAGGTGCGCTTGGCGGCCATGATGCCAGCGATGCGCGCGGTGCCGAGCACGTCGCCTTTCTTGGCGTTGCCGGACACGATCAGATCGAGCGTCGCCTTGGTCATGACGACGAGTCCCTCGGCGACAGCGAGCCGCTCGGTCGCGGGCTTGTCCGAGACGTCGACCATCCGCGCCTCGCCGGAGGCGCCGATATGGGTGAGGGCGGGGCCGGCCTTGGCTTTGGCCGGCTTCGTCTTGGCTGACATGGTCTTCGCTGGCTTGCGCGCCATCAGCGCGTGCCTGTGGCGCGCGCGCTGGCCTCGCGCGCGAGCAGCGCGCGCGTCGCCGCCGTGACGTCGGCCTGCCGCATCAGGCTCTCGCCGACCAGGAACGTCGACATGCCGACGCGCTCGAGCCGGGCGAGGTCGGCGGGCGTGAAGATGCCGCTCTCGCCGACCATCAGCCGGTCCGAAGGGATCAGCGGCGCCAAGGCCTCGCTGGTCGCCAGCGTGGTTTCGAAGGTCCGAAGATTACGGTTGTTGACCCCGATCATCGGCGAGCGAAGTCTCAGCGCCCGGTCGAGCTCGGCGCGGTCATGGATCTCGATCAAGACGTCCATGCCGTAGGCGAGGGCGGCGTCTTCGAGGTCTCTTGCGGCGGCGTCATCGAGCGCCGCCATGATGATCAGGATGCAGTCGGCGCCGTGCGCGCGGGCCTCGACCACCTGGTAGGGATCGAACAAGAAATCCTTGCGCAGCACGGGGAGCGAGGTTGCTTCGCGCGCGGCCACCATGAAGTCGAGATGGCCCTGGAACGAGGGCGTGTCGGTCAGCACCGACAGGCAGGCGGCGCCGCCTGCTTCATAGGCCTTTGCGAGTGCCGGCGGGTCGAAATCGGCGCGAATGAGTCCCTTGGAGGGCGAGGCCTTCTTGATCTCGGCGATCAGCGCATAGCCGCCCTTGGCGTGCTTTGCCTTGATCGCGCGCAGGAAGCCGCGCGGCGCGGAGGCAGCCTTGGCCTGCGCCTCGACGATGGAGAACGGACGCGCACGCTTTGCCGCCGCGATCTCTTCGCGCTTGTAGGTCTCGATCTTGGTCAGGATGTCGGACATGCGGGAGTTCAGCTCTTGGAGATCGTGACCAGGTGCTTCAGCTTCGCGTTGGCTGCGCCGCTGTCGATCGAGCGGACGCCGATCGCGACGCCCTCCTTGAGGTCCTTGGCGCGGCCGGCCACGACCAGCGCGGCGGCGGCGTTGAGCAGCGCCACGTCGCGATAGGGGCTCGGCTTGCCGTCGAGCACGCTCTGCAACGCGACCGCATTGGCGTCGGCGTCACCGCCCTTGAGCGCACCGGCCTCGCAACGCGGGAGCCCGGCTTCCTCCGGCGTCACCTCGAAATTCCGGATCTCGCCGTTGTGGAGCGCGGAGACGAAGGTCGGGCCGGTGAGGGTGATCTCGTCGAGACCGTCGGAGCCGTGCACCACCCAGGCGGATTCAGAGCCGAGATTCTTCAGCACCTGCGCCAGCGGCTGCACCCATTGCCTGGAGAACACACCGACCATCTGCCGCTTCACGCCGGCCGGATTCGACAGGGGACCGAGCAGATTGAAGATCGTGCGCGTGGCGAGCTCG
Source organism: Bradyrhizobium sp. NBAIM18 (assembly GCF_020193825.1). Taxonomy (NCBI): domain Bacteria; kingdom Pseudomonadati; phylum Pseudomonadota; class Alphaproteobacteria; order Hyphomicrobiales; family Nitrobacteraceae; genus Bradyrhizobium; species Bradyrhizobium sp. NBAIM18. Next base: position 160,312 of record NZ_JADYVO010000007.1, on the reverse strand, counting down.
ACCCGGGTCGGGCCGACGTTCTTCATGGCGGGATGGTGGGCGGGGGCAAACATGAAGCCGATGCCGCATTCGCGCACGCAGCGGCCGACCTGCTCCGGCTTGAGATCGATCTTCACCCCGAGCGAGGCCAGCACGTCGGCGGCGCCCGAGCGCGACGACAGCGCGCGGTTGCCGTGCTTGGCCACGGGCACGCCGGCGCCCGCGACGATGAAGGACGCGCAAGTCGAGACGTTGACCGAGCCGGAGCCGTCGCCGCCGGTGCCGACGATGTCGACCGCCTCCGGCGGCGCCTGCACGGTCAGCATCTTCGCGCGCATCGCCGCGACCGCGCCGGTGATCTCGTCCACGGTCTCGCCGCGCACCCGCAGCGCCATCAAGAGCCCGCCCATCTGCGAGGGCGTGGCCTCGCCGCTCATCATGGCATCGAAGGCGGAAGCGGCTTCGTCACGCGACAGGCTGGCGCCGGTCGCCACTTTTCCAATGATCGATTTCAGGTCGTCCATCGCGTGCTTTCAACTCACTGGTTCGCGCCGGTCACCTGCGCGAAGGCGGCCTGATTAATGGTAGTCCCGATGTCGGTTTCAAGCTTGTTGACGTAGGAAGCGACCTGCTCCTCGGTCTGGGCGCGGTCGAGGCTCTCCTTCAGCTTCTTGACCGCGTCGGAGGCAGAGTCGACCGCGGAATCGACGATGTCGGTGACGCGGAAGACGATCACCTCGCTGCCGCCGCTCACGGCCGTCTGTCCGACGCCGTCCTTGGCGGTGCGGAAGGCCGCCGCCACGACGGTGCCGGGCACGCCGGCGGGCGAGTCGTCGCGCTTGAAGCCGGTCGCGGTCTCGACCTTGGCGCCGACGGCGGTGGCCTCGTCGGCGAGCTTGCCGCCCGCATCGAGCTTTTGCACCATCTCGGTCGCCTTGGCCTTCAGCTTGGCGGCGATCTGGTCCTGGCGCCAGCGCGCCTCGACCTGATCGCGGACCTCGTCGAGATTGCGGTCGCGCGAGGGGGTAATGGCGAGCACGTCGTACCAGACATAACCGCCTTTGAACGAGATCGCGTCGTTGTCGACGCCGACATCGGTGGTGAAGGCCTGCGACACCACGTCGAGGCCCTGCGGGATGCTGGCGACCGGCTGGCCGTTCGGGGCGCGACCGGAGCGGTCGACGGCCTCGATGGTCACGGCGGTGAGGCCGAGCTTCTGCGCCGCGTCGATCACGCTGGAGCCGCCGCCACGCTCGTCTTCCATCTTGTCGCGGAGGTCGGCGACCTTGACGCGTGCACGCTCAGTCGCGATCTCGCGCTTGATGTCGCCGGCAAGCTTGGCGTAGTCGGCCTCGGCGCCCGGCTCGATCTTGTCGACCCTGACGATCGCGACGCCGAGCCCGCTCTGGATCGGCTGGCTGATCTCGCCGGCAGGCAGCGCGAACGCGGCATCGCCGACGGCGGGCGCGAGCGAAGACTTGGTCACCAGTCCCAGGTCGACGTCGGAGGCGCTCAGCCCGCGTTCCTTGCCGATGTCCTCGAACGACGTGCCGCCGACGAGGCGCTCGCGAGCGGCCTGCGCTTCGGCAACGTTCGGAAAGACGATCTGCTGGATCTGGCGCTTCTCAGGCGTGCCGAGCCGGTCCTTGCGCTGCTCGAACATCTTCCGGGCATCCTCGTCCGAGACCTCGGTCCATTTGCCGATCTCTTCCGGCGAGACCACGACGAAGGAGATCTTGCGATATTCGGGCGCGCGGAACTGGACCTTGTGATCCTCGAAATAGGCGGCGAGCGCCTCGGGCGAGGGCGGGTCGATCGGACCGGCCTGCGCGGCGTCGAGCCGGACGAATTCAATCGAGCGTTGTTCGTTCTGGTAGCGCGTCAGGACGTCGACCATGGCCTTCGGCGGCTCGAGGCCGGCGCCGACTGTGCCGGTGATCTGCCGGCGCAGCGATACCTTGCGTTGCTCGGCGACATAGCGCTGCTCGGTGTAGCCGAAATTGCGGATCAAGGCTTGGAAGCGATTGGGGTCGAAATTGCCGCCGATACCCTTGAAGTTGGGGTCGTTCATGATGAGCTGGCGGATCTGCTCGTCGGATTGGCCAAGGCCGAGCCGGCGCGCCTCTTCGTCGAGCGCGGCCTCGGCAATGGTCTGCTGCAGCACCTGGCGGTCAAGGCCGAACGCGCGCGCCTGGTCGGGCGTCAACGGACGGCCGAACTGGCGGCTGATCTGTTGCAGGCGGTCGGTGTAGATCTGGCGGAACTCGTTGAGCGAGATCTCGGTGCTGCCGATCTTGGCGACCGTGGACTGGCCGAAGCCCTTGAAGATGTCGGCAATGCCCCAAATGCCGAAACTGATGATCAACACGCCCATCACCACGGCCATAACGATCTTGCCGAGCCAGTTCGATGAGGCCTTGCGTATTCCTCGGAGCATTTGGTCCAACTTGTTTGGTCAGGAGGGGAACGGAGCGCGTCTTAATGCAGATTCCGCAAAAGCGCGTCACCAAATTGATAGATCATCATAAAGTGGCGGCTTTCCCCCCGCAACCTCGCCTCGGGCGACCACTTGAAGCTGCGGCGAAAGGGCCTCTGGTCTCTGGAACTGCGGGAGCACCTCTGCTAGCGCAAGAACAAACCTCATTCTGCTGGACATCGACATGACCGACGCCATCCGACCGCTGATCGCGGGCAATTGGAAAATGAACGGCCTGAAAGCCCAGGCTGCTGAATTCGACGCCATGCTCAACGGCGCGGCAGACGTGGCTGGCAAGGCCGACCTGCTGGTCTGCCCGCCGGCGACCCTGGTTGCGGCGTTCGCCGAGAAGGCACGCGGCAAGAAGGTCGCGGTCGGGGCCCAGGACTGCCACCCCAAGGCCTCCGGTGCCCACACCGGCGATATCGCCGCCGAAATGCTCGCCGATGCAGGCGCGACCGCCATCATCGTCGGCCATTCCGAGCGCCGCGCCGACCACGGGGAGGGCGACGCGCTGATCCGGCAGAAGGCCGAGGCGGCCTGGCGTGCCGGGGCCGTTGCGATCGTCTGCATCGGCGAAACGCAGGGCCAGCGCGACGCCGGCCAGACCCTGGACATCCTGCGCGGCCAGCTCGACGGCTCGCTGCCAGAGGGCTCGACGGCGGCCAATCTGGTCGTGGCCTATGAGCCGGTCTGGGCGATCGGCACCGGGCTGACCCCCACAGCCAAGGATGTCGAGCAGATTCATGGGTTTATCCGGGAACTCCTGACCATCAGGTTCAAGGCTGAGGGCGCGAAGATGCGAATCCTCTACGGCGGCTCGGTCAAGCCCTCGAACGCGGCCGAACTGATGGCGGTGACGAACGTCAATGGGGCTCTGGTCGGCGGTGCCAGCCTGAAGGCGGCCGATTTCCTTGCGATCGCTAAGGGCTGCCCCTAGCTAAGTCCAAACCGCGGGACCGGGCCCGATCGGGGGTGGCAATGCCACCTCCGATCGTGTAACACCGCGCAACTTCAGGAAAACCCGCGAAGCGCGATCGGCCGCCGTCAGGCGCCGCCCGCTTGTGACGGAAGGATATCATGCAGACCGTTGTCATCGTCATCCACCTCATGATCGTCGCCGTCATGATCGGTGCCGTCCTGCTCCAGAAGTCGGAAGGCGGCGGCCTCGGCATGGGCGGCGGCGCGGGCTTCATGTCGAGCCGCGGCACGGCGAACCTTCTGACGCGGACCACCGCGATCCTGGCCGTCGGCTTCTTCCTCACCAGCCTGTTCCTGTCCTGGTATGCCGGTTACGACCGCAAGCCGTCGTCGATCATCGGCCAGCCCTCGCAGACCCAGCCGGCCGGCGGGTCGCCGATCGCGCCGCCGACCTCGGGCGGCATCCTGGATTCACTGAAGAAGGCCGACGAGCAGCAGCAGGCACCGGCTCCGACCGGTCCTCAGGTGCCGCGCTCGCAATAAAGCAGGGGGGCCATGCAGGGCGGTGGCTACCGTCCTGCATCAACAATCCCCATCAAGGCACTGTCATCACTCTTCGTTTCGGCTCACCCACAGGCCCGCAAAATCTTTGGGGCGGAATACGAATCGCTTTGGCGAATCGTATTTAGGGGATTAGAGGTTAAGTCCCATGGCGCGGTACATATTCATCACCGGCGGCGTGGTTTCTTCGCTCGGCAAGGGTCTGGCTTCGGCGGCACTGGGTGCCCTGTTGCAGGCCCGAGGCTACAAGGTCCGCCTCCGCAAGCTCGACCCCTATCTCAACCTCGATCCCGGAACGATGTCGCCGTATCAGCACGGCGAAGTGTTCGTGACCGATGACGGCGCGGAGACCGATCTCGATCTCGGTCACTACGAGCGCTTCACCGGCCGGCCGGCGACCAAGGCCGACAACATCACGACCGGACGCATCTACCAGGACATCATCTCCAAGGAGCGCCGCGGCGATTATCTCGGCGCGACCATCCAGGTTATTCCGCACGTCACCAACGCCATCAAGGAATTCGTCCTCGACGGCAACGACGATTACGACTTCGTGCTGGTCGAGATCGGCGGCACCGTCGGCGACATCGAGGGCCTGCCGTTCTTCGAGGCGATCCGCCAGCTCAAGAACGAGCTGCCGCGCGATCACGCCGTCTACATCCATCTGACGCTGCTGCCCTATATTCCCAGCGCCGGCGAATTGAAGACGAAGCCGACGCAGCACTCCGTGAAGGAGCTGCGCTCGATCGGCATCCAGCCGGACATCCTGCTCTGCCGCACCGACCGCGAGATCCCGAAGGAGGAGCGGCGCAAGCTCGGGCTGTTCTGCAACGTGCGCGAAAGCGCCGTGATCGAGGCGCGCGACGTCGACAACATCTACGCGGTCCCCGAGGCCTACCACAATGCGGGCCTCGACGACGAAGTGCTCGCCGCCTTCGGCATCGGCTCGCGGATTCCCCCGGAGCTGCGCAGCTGGCAAGAGATCAACGAGCGCATCCGCAACCCCGAAGGCAACGTCACCATCGCCATCGTCGGCAAATACACCGGCATGAAGGATGCGTATAAGTCGCTGATCGAGGCGCTCTCGCATGGCGGCATCGCCAACAAGGTGAAGGTCAATCTCGACTGGATCGAGAGCGAGATCTTCGAGAAGGAGGATCCAGCGCCGTTCCTCGAGCACGTCAACGGCATCCTGGTGCCCGGCGGCTTCGGCCAGCGCGGGGCGGAGGGCAAGATCAAGGCGGCGCAGTTCGCGCGCGAGCGCGACGTGCCGTATTTCGGCATCTGCTTCGGCATGCAGATGGCGGTGATCGAGGCCGCGCGAAACCTCGTCGGCATCGAGGACGCCAACTCCACCGAGTTCGGCCCGACCAAGGAGCCGCTGGTCGGCCTGATGACGGAGTGGCTGCGCGGCAACGAGCTGGAGAAGCGCTCGCAGGCCGGCGACCTCGGCGGCACGATGCGGCTTGGCGCCTATCCGGCAACGCTCAACCGCGGCAGCCGCGTCTCGCAGGTCTATGGCGGCGCAACCGAAATCTCCGAGCGTCACCGCCATCGCTACGAGGTCAACACCGCCTACAAGGACCGCCTCGAGCAGCACGGCTTGAAGTTCTCAGGCCTCTCGCCCGACGGCGTGCTGCCTGAAATCGTCGAGTACGAGGATCACCCCTGGTTCATCGGCGTCCAGTTCCACCCCGAGCTGAAGTCGCGGCCCTTCGAGCCGCATCCGCTGTTCGCTTCGTTCATCGAGGCGGCGGCGAAGCAGAGCCGGCTGGTGTAGCCGGCTCGGTCTGCCCTGGCAAAGTCTTGCTCGCACGTCCGGCTACGCGGCCGCGATGTCCATCCTGCGGCAGAAGCAAGATGCCTTGATCGGCACCTCCGCCCGCGACTGGGCGAGGTCAAGTCGCTGCTTGATCAGCGGCCTCTCGGCCTTGTCGCCACGCCGCATGAGACATTCGTGCAAGCCGTGAAGCGACCACAGATTGTCGGGATGCTGGCAGGCGCGGCTCAGCTTTCCATCGAGGCCGAGATCGGAACGGTACACTGCCTCGGCTTCCTCGATCCGTCCCTGCTCCAGCAGCAGCGCGCCGAGTGCGTGACGCGGTGGCTGCATCCATCCCCACGGCTCGTCATAGGGCAGGGCGTCGCTGAGCACGACCGATCTGCGCAGCTCAGCGAACGCGAAGTCGTAATTGGCTTTGCGATATTCCAGTTCGCCATTCAACATGGCTTCGGCCACGCCGAGCAGGACGACGACCTTGTTGTTGTGTACGAGCCGGCTTTCCGGCACGCGCGTCTTCGCCTGAGCGAACAACGCTTTCTCGGTCTCGGCCTCAGCGACGTAGCCGAGCGCCGAATGAGCCACCGCCTTGGCGTAGTGGATCATCGCCGTCACAGAGCAGTATAGCTCGCGATCCTCCGGCAGCTGTTGAGCAATGATGTCGTGCCATTTGCCGAAACGCACGAGAACGTGCTGCTTCATCGTCAAATAGCCTTCCAGGAAGTCCGCCATGGGGGGCGATTGAATGCGCAGCACTGGCTCGGGCACGGTGGCAATGAGTTCCTCGGCCGCTGCGATAGCGGGGGCGTATTGACCCAGGAACATCGCGCCGTAGATGGCGAAGTGGAAGTTGTGGATGACATAGACCAGGTAGACACCCGGATCGTCCGAATAAGCGAGGAATCTGCGGTCGGTCGCCAGCGCCTTCTGATTGTAGAGCAGGACGTCGTTGTACTGCCCGCACAGCACGTCGAGATGCGTCGGCATGTGGATCAGATGGCCGCTATCGGGAGCGATCCCGCGCAGCCGGTCCCCAGCCCGCATCGCCCGTTGCGGGAAGGGCGACATCTCCATGAGGTGGACGTAGAGATGGAGCAGCCCCGGATGATTCCACGCAGCCGGCCATCGATCGAAGGCTTGTTCGAGCACGGCCCTGCATTCCTCGGTGCCAGCGCCCTTGGTGGGTTCTCCAGACGAGAGGTCCCACATCAACCACGGCGTCTCGTTCATGATCGATTCGGCAAAGATGGCGAGGACCTCGAGATCGTCGGGATAGGTGGCGAAGACCTTTCGCATCTCTCGCGTGAAGGCCTTGTCCCACGGCGCCATGTCCTCGATCGCTTCACGCTGCGGATAGCGCACCGACAAGGCGCGGATCAGCGCTTGCCCGACCGGGCTCGCCTTATCCGCCTGCGCGAGCGCGTCCTGCGTCGCATCGTATGATGCTGCCAGCGCCAATTGACGGCCTTGTGCGTCATAGCGGACCCAGGGCAGGTTGTAGTTGGGACCCGCGGCGTAGCCGATGCCCCAATGCGCCATGGCGCAGCTGCTATCGAACTCGAGCGCCTTGCGAAAACATTTGATCGCCTCGCCGTGGTTGAATCCGAACACCCAGTTGAGCCCTCGGTCGAACCAGAGCTGCGCATCGGGCGAAGTCGTGCTGATTTTGCGGCTGTAGGGTCCGAGATCAAAATAGGTCATTGCCTTCGCCCCCTTTGATCGCTTCGGTCGTTTTGCCGATTGCTCTCGGGCAGTCGGCGGCTGATACGTCCGGACCGAGCCTGCACATTATCAAGAGCGCCGGCCCCGCGCTATCGAGCTATGCGCGGAGCGCCATGAGGGGGCCCCGGGTGAGGCTCAAGACAGCGTTGTGGCCAGCGGGTATAACCGCCGCTCCTGTCAGGGAGGGAGCAAGAATGATCTACGAAATGCGCGTCTATCGTTGCGTGCCCGGCCGCCTACCGGCATTGCTCAAGCGGTTCGAGGCCGCCACGCTGAAGATCTGGGAGAAGCATGGCATCAAGCAGGCCGGGTTCTTCACCACCCTGATCGGCGAATCTAACCAGGAGCTGACCTATTTCCTCGCCTGGGACTCGCTTGCCGAGCGCGAGAAGAAGTGGGGCGCGTTCATGACCGATCCGGACTGGATGAAGGCGCGCGCCGAGAGCGAAGCCGACGGCCAGATCGTCGCCAACATCGTCAGCCAGATCCTGGCGCCGACCGCCTTCTCGGCGGTGAAGTAGCAGACACCGGGCAGGGAACCCTGGCGCAACCCTGATATTCGGACCGTCCGGGCGGAAGAGGGTTGATCCGACCCTCGTGGCGGCTATGGTCGCGCCGAAACGAGGGATTTGCCTTGAGCTCTTCGAATTCTGCGGCGCCGGTCGTCACCATCGGCAGGGTCAAATTCGGCAATGATTTGCCGATCTCGGTCATTGCCGGGCCCTGCCAGCTCGAGAGCCGCCAGCATGCGCTGGAGGTCGCCTCCGCGCTGAAGGAGATCGCGGAGCGGCTGAACATCGGCCTCGTCTACAAGACCTCGTTCGACAAGGCCAATCGCACCAGCGCGGCGGCGGCGCGCGGGCTGGGCCTTGCGCAGTCGCTGCCGATCTTCGCCGAGATCCGATCCTCGCTCGGCCTGCCCGTCCTGACCGACGTGCACGAAGCCACGCAATGCGCCGAGGTGGCGCAGGCCGTGGACATCCTGCAGATTCCAGCCTTTCTGTGCCGGCAGACCGATCTGCTGCTGGCGGCGGCCGCGACCGGCAAGGTCGTCAACGTTAAGAAGGGCCAGTTCCTGGCACCCTGGGACATGGCCAACGTCGTGACCAAGATCACGAGCGCTGGCAATCCCAACGTGCTCGTCACCGAGCGCGGTGCGTCCTTCGGCTACAACACGCTCGTCTCCGACATGCGCGCGCTGCCGATCCTGGCGCGCACCACCGGCGCGCCCGTGATCTTCGACGCCACCCATTCGGTGCAGCAGCCGGGCGGGAAGGGGACGTACTCGGGCGGCGAGCGCGAATTCGTCCCGGTGCTGGCGCGTGCAGCTGTCGCGGTCGGCGTTGCCGGCGTCTTCATCGAGACCCATCCCGATCCCGATCGCGCGCCTTCCGACGGTCCTAACATGGTGCCGCTGCGCGAGTTCGAGGGGCTCATCGCCCGGCTGATGGCGTTCGACGCGCTGGCAAAGAATCCGCGCTGATGCAGCAGAGCGAGGCGCGGCCGCAAGATCACGGCTTGCCGACGGCGCTCTACGTCATCTCAGGCGCAAGCTTTGCCGCTGCCTTGTCGGCCCGCGCGCTCGATCCGGTGCTGCCGCACGTCGCCGAGGATTTTGGCGTCAGCATCGCAACCGCCGCGGGCTTTGCCGCGGTGTTCGCCTTCACCTTCTCGATCATCCAGCCGATCATCGGGGCCGCCGCCGACCTGTTCGGCAAGACCCGGCTGATGATCGGCTGCCTCGCGCTGCTCGGCTTCGCGAACATCCTGGGCGCATTCTCGACGTCGTTCTCGGTTCTGTTCGCAACTCGCATCCTCGCGGGCATCGGCTCCGGCGGCGTATTTCCGGTGGCGCTCAGCCTGACCAGCGATCTCGTCGGTCCCGAGAAACGCCAGGTTGCGATCAGCCGCACGCTCGCCGGCGCCATGACGGGCAATCTGCTCGGCGCCTCGGCCTCAGGCCTGATCGGTGATTTCCTCGGCTGGCGCGGCGTGCTGGCGGTGCTCGGTGTCCTCGTGATCATCGCATCGATCGCGGTCGCGGCCGGCTTTCGTGGCGCCAAGGTCAAGCATCTGCCGAAGACGAGCCTGTCGGCGTTGAAGGCCGGCTATCGCACTATCTTCACCAACCCGAATGCCTATGTCTGCTATTCGGCGGTGTTCATCGAAGGCTGCTGCGTGCTCGGGCTGTTTCCCTACATCGCTTCGTTCCTGTTCGAGCTCGGCCAGACCTCATTGTCGATCGCCGGCATCGTCATCGCCGGCTTTGCGGTCGGCGGCCTGTTCTACACGCTAACGGTGTCGCGCCTGCTGCCTTGGCTCGGCGTGAAGGGCATGATGATCACAGGGATGACGCTGGTGGCGTCACAGCTCATCGCCGTGGCCTTTGGCCCGCGCTGGGAAGTGCAGGCGCTGAATCTCGTCGTGATGGGCTGGGGCTTCTACATCGCCCATGGCTGCCTCCAGGTCTTCGCCAGCGAGCTCTCGGTCGAGGCGCGCGCCACGGCAATGTCGCTGCATTCGTTCTTCTTCTTCATGGGGCAGACGGTGGGGCCGCTCGCCTACGGCTTCGGGCTCCAGCATGCCGGCAAGATGGTGACCTTGTCTGCGAGCGCCGCGATAATGGTGCTGCTCGGCCTCGTCTGCGCGCGGCTGCTCAAGCAGCGGGCGCCGTCAGATGCCCGCGTCTGAAGGCGCGTCCGGAAGAAGCGCACTTTCAAAAAGCTTCGCGAGCAGTCTTTGTGGCGCTCAGGCGCTCGCGTGGGCCTCCTGCCAGAGGTCAAGCACCTCGTGACGCGTGATGCCACGGGTGATGAACACGATGCGCGAACGGCGGTCGGCATCGGGCCATTTTGCAAGCGCCACCGGCGGATGGAAGACGTGGTGGACGCCATGGACCGCGACCGGCGTCTCTTCATCTCGAAGGTTCAAGATGCCCTTGACCCGCAGGAGGTCCTCTCCCCGGGTGGCGCGCAGATGCGCGAGCCAGCGCGATACGGCCATCCAGTCAAGGGGATCGTCGAATGCGATCATGAAGCTGAGGATCGATGCATCGTGGCTATGATGCTCGTGATGGGCATGACCGTCATCGTGATGGTGGCCGCTCTCATGTGCAGCCTTGGCGACGTCGGCGAACGCCTGCTCGTTGAGCCAGCGCTCGATATCGGCCGTCTTCTTTTCGGGGTCAATGAGGGCGGCGCCGAACAGTTGAGCCGGATCGACCTCGCCATGCGCCACGTTCTCGATCCTGGCGCCGGGATTGAGCCGACGAAGCCGCAAATCCAGTGCGTCAGTATCATTGACCAAATCGCGCTTGGTGATCAGCAGCCGGTCAGCGAGCGCGACCTGCTTCACCGCCTCGTATTGGCGGTCGAGCTGCCGCGCTGCATTGACCGCGTCGACGGTGGTCACCACGGTGTCGAGCCGCAGGAAATGCGAGACCAAAGGGTTGTTCAGCAGCAGCTGAGCGATGGGAGCGGGGTCAGCCAACCCCGTCGTCTCGACCAAAATCCTGCGGAACGGCGGGACCTCGCCACGATCGCGGCGCACCAGCAGCGCGCGCAGGGTCTCTTCCAGATCGCTGCGAATAGTGCAGCAAATACAACCACTCGCAAGCACGGCGACTTCGCCATCCACGCGTTCCACGAGGAGGTGGTCGAGGCTGACCTCGCCATATTCGTTGATGACGACGGCGCTGTCCTTCATCGCGTCGTGGCGCAGCAGGCGGTTGAGCAATGTGGTCTTGCCGCTGCCAAGAAAGCCGGTGATCAGTGACACCGGAGTCCGCTCGGCGGATTTGTCGCTCTCGAACAGGCTCATCGGCGTCCTCAACCCTGGTCTTATTTTTGTCGCTGGACAACAGCCTAATGGAGGAAGAGCATTCCGAAAACAGGATCTTAAGCCCGATCTCAGCGGGCACACCCCGGGAGGAAGCGATGGACGATACCAAAGGCGATGAAGAGAAGGGCGGTGCGGCGACCGATCGGCGGACCTTGCTCCGCACGGCAGGCCTTGCTGGTGCGGCTGGGGCGGCATTCGCAGGTGCGATGCACGGCAAGTTCTCACTTGCACCGATCACCGCGGCCCAGGCCCAAACCCCGGCGATGCCAAAGGGCGTGGACAAGCCTTGGTGGCCCTCGAAATGGGGCAAGGACGACGAGGCTGGCGCGTCGAACCACATGACGCCACAGAAGGTTCTCGATGCGGTGAAGTGGATCAAGGATGGCAAGATCTACAAGATCGGGCGCGTTTACGAGCAAGGCATGCCGTTGTTCGGCGCCCGCGCATTCTCGTTGCGCATTCCCGGCGGGCCGACTGGCGGCCCGTTCGGCGACAACAAGCTCGTCTATCACGACGAGTTTCTCGCCACCGAAATCGGCCAGACCGGCACCCAATTCGACGGACTCGGCCATATCGGTATCCAATTGGGCAAGGACGGCGACAAGAGCGAGATGCGCTTCTACAACGGCTTCACCGCCGCTGAGATCAGCGACGCCTACGGCCTGAAGAAGCTTGGCGCCGAGAAGCTCAAGCCGCTGTTCACACGCGCCCACCTGATCGACATGGTCGCGCTAAAGGGCGGCATGATGGATGCGGGCCAGGAGATCACCTCGGCCGATATCAAGGCGGCGCTCGCGAAGCAAAACATCGCCGAGAGCGACGTCAAGCCAGGCGATGCGATCATGTTCCACACCGGCTGGGGCTCCCTGTGGATGAAGAACAATGATCGCTACAATAGCGGCGAGCCTGGGATCGGCCTCGATGCCGCGAAGTGGATCATCGAGAAGGATCTAGCGTTGACAGCGGCCGACACCTGGGCGGTCGAAGTGGTACCCAATCCCGACAAGTCGCTCGCCTTCGCGGTTCACGGCGAATTGCAGACCAAGCACGGCATCCTCAACCACGAGAACCTGATCTTTGACGAGTTGATTGCCGAGAGGAAGTACCAGTTCGTCTACTGCTTCACGCCATCGCCGATCAAAGGCGCGACCGGCAGCAATGGCTGTCCGATCGCGATCACCTGACGCGGATAAAAAAGCGGGTGGGCGGGACTTCCGCCCACCACGCGAAGGGCTGCCCAATCACCCCCGTCCGCGATAGGGCGCCACGCCTTGCTCCGGCACCCACAGGCCCTTCGGCACGCGGCCGGTCTGCCAGAACACGTCGATCGGGATGCCGCCGCGCGGATACCAATAGCCGCCGATGCGCAGCCATTTCGGCTTGATCTCGCTGGCGATGCGCTTGCCGATCATGACGGTGCAGTCCTCGTGGAAGGCGCCGTGATTGCGGAAGCTGGCGATGTAGAGCTTGAGCGATTTCGATTCCAGCAGCCAAGCGCCTGGCGCGTAGTCGATCATCAGATGCGCGAAATCCGGCTGGCCCGTAACCGGGCAGAGCGAGGTGAATTCCGGCACGGTGAAGCGCACCAGATAATCCGTGCCCTTCTGCGGATTGGGCACGCGGTCGAGTTGGGCCTCTTCCGGCGTGTGCGGCCATTCGACCGCGCGGCCGAGCTGGAGGGACTTTTTCGCCATCGTCGTCAACATCCTGTTTCGGATGCCGGGATGGACGCAAACGGGCTCGTCGTCAACCGGCGGCGATTGTCTGGATCATGACGATGCGGTCGTTGCCGGACTCGCAGCCCCAAAGCTCGCCCGGGCGCCCGTCGAGCTGGCGGACATTGGCGTTGGCCTTGTCGCTGGCGAAGACGTTGAACTTCTCGGTGGCGGGATCGAAGCGCACGATGGCGTTGGCGGAGAAATCGGTCAGCCAGACCTTGTCCTTGTCGTCGACATAAACGGCATAGGCGCGGGGACGTTCGCCCGGCAGCTTCCAGGTCTTCCACGAGCCGTCGGCGGGATCATGCACCGAGACGTGGCCGCTGTTCCACTCGCTGACCCAGATCCGGCCCCTCGAATCCGACCAGACGCGCCGTGAACCCTGGTTCGGGGTCGGCGGCTCGACCACGGTCGCATTGCCGCCCGCGCGGTCGATCTTCGCGATATGGCTGCCGCCGAGGGAGGCGTACCAGACATCGCCCTTGGGTGTCACCGTGATGCCGTAGGGGCCGACCCCCTTCGGCGCCTTGAACACATTGATCTCGCCGGTCTTCGGAGACAGCCGGCCGTAATAGCCGGACTGGCCGGTGAACCAGTAGGTGCCATCCCTGTCAAACACGCCGGTGTTGAGATTGGCGGAGGCGAACTTTTCCGGCAGGCGGAACAGCGTCACCTTGAGATCGGCAGGGTCGACCCGCGCAATCGCGTTCTGGCCGCCTTCGGTGATCCAGGGCGCACCGTCGGGCCCGACGGTCACGCCGTGTGGGGCTGCGCCCTGGCCGAGGCTGACCGTCTTGAAACGGCCATCGCGTGGATCGAGACTGCCGAGCAGGCCCTTGCCCTGCGCCGTGAACCAGATCGTGCCGTCAGGGGCGGGCGTGAGATCGTGCAGGCCGATACCCGGGCTGATCGGGTAGTATTTCGTCCGGAACGGGCCTTCCTGCGCAAATCCTGGGCGGGCGGCGAGCAGCGCGGCGCTCGCAGCAAGAAATTGGCGGCGATTCATGGCGTTACCCCGACTGTTTGAGATTGAGGTTGGGCACGCGGACCAGATGCGGTCGAGCATATTCTGAGGCGCCTTTCGCGTCAGTCGGAGCCGTGCGTCCAAGCGTTCACATTTGCTTGCGGCCCGTGTAAGACCCGCGGCACCGATCAGCCCCAACGAACGGAAGTGGACATCATGACCGCCATCATCGACATCATCGGCCGCGAAATTCTCGATAGCCGGGGCAATCCCACCGTCGAGGTCGATGTCGTGCTGGAGGACGGGGCGCTCGGCCGCGCCGCGGTTCCGTCCGGCGCCTCCACCGGCGCCCATGAGGCCGTGGAACTGCGCGACGGCGACAAGGCGCGCTATCTCGGCAAGGGCGTGACCAAGGCGGTCGGCGCCGTCAATGGCGAGATCTTCGAGGCTCTGAGCGGCCTCGATGTCGAGCAGCAGGCCCAGATCGACCAGATCATGATCGACCTCGACGGCACGCCGAACAAGAGCCGGCTTGGCGCCAACGCCATTCTCGGCGTCTCGCTGGCCTGCGCCAAGGCCGCCGCGAACTCGCTCGACATGCCGCTCTATCGCTACGTCGGCGGCACCTCCGCGCGCCTGCTGCCGGTGCCGATGATGAACATCATCAATGGCGGCGTGCACGCCGACAACCCGATCGACTTCCAGGAATTCATGATCCTGCCGGTCGGCGCCTCGAGCTTTGCCGAGGGCCTGCGCTACGGCGCGGAAGTCTTCCATACGCTGAAGTCCGAATTGAAGAAGGCCGGCCACAACACCAATGTCGGCGACGAGGGCGGATTCGCCCCGAACCTGCCGTCGGCGGACGCCGCGCTCGACTTCGTCATGAACGCGATCGGCAAGGCCGGCTTCAAGGCGGGCACCGACATCATGCTCGGCCTCGACTGCGCCTCGACCGAGTTCTTCAAGGACGGCAAATACGTCTATGAAGGCGAGGGCAAGACCCGTTCGATCTCCGAGCAGGCGAAGTATCTTGCAGACCTCGTCGCGCGCTATCCGATCGTGACCATCGAGGACGGCATGTCGGAAGACGACATGGATGGATGGAAGGAGCTCACCGACCTGATCGGCAAGAAGTGCCAGCTGGTCGGGGACGACCTGTTCGTCACCAACGTCAAGCGCCTCGCCGAAGGCATCAAGACCGGCCGCGCCAACTCGATCCTGATCAAGGTCAACCAGATCGGCACGCTGACCGAGACGCTCGCCGCGGTCGAGATGGCGCACAAGGCCGGCTACACCTCCGTGATGTCGCACCGCTCCGGCGAGACCGAGGATTCCACCATCGCCGACCTCGCGGTCGCCACCAATTGCGGTCAGATCAAGACCGGCTCCCTTGCAAGGTCCGACCGGACCGCCAAATACAACCAGCTCCTGCGCATCGAGCAGCAGCTCGGCAAGCAGGCGCTCTATGGCGGCAAGGCGGCACTGAAGGCACTGGCGTAAGCCGGCGTCTCGATCCGCGCGAAGAGAAGGACAGGGGAGGATCGACATGAGTGACGGCAAGACCGGACTGGAATTGCGTTCGCTGCTGAAGAAGAGCGGCGAGCTGGAATTGTCTCTCGTGACGGTGCCGACCCCGGAGCCGGCCGACGATGAGGTCGTGGTTCGCGTCGAAGCCACCCCGATCAACCCGTCCGACCTCGGGCTCCTGATCGGTCCCGCCGACATGTCGGCCGCCAAGGCCTCCGGCACCAAGGAGATGCCGGTCATCACCGCCACGATGCCGGAGGCGGCGATGCGGATGATGGCGGCGAGGTTCGATCAGTCGCTGCCGGTCGGCAACGAGGGCGCCGGCACGGTAATAAGGACCGGATCGTCGGATGCGGCCAAGGCCCTCGTGGGCAAGACGGTGTCGATGATCGGCGGCGGGATGTACACGCAGTACCGCGTGCTCAAGGTCCGCGACGTCATGGAGCTGCCGCCGGGCACCACGGCGGCGGACGGCGCCTCCTGGTTCGTCAATCCGCTGACCGCGCTCGGCATGACCGAGACGATGCGGCGGGAGAACCACAAGGCGCTCGTGCATACGGCCGCCGCCTCCAATCTCGGTCAGATGCTCAACAAGATCTGCATCAAGGACGGCATCAGCCTCGTCAACATTGTCAGGAACAAGGAGCAGGCCGACATCCTGCACAAGATCGGCGCAAAATACGTCGTGGATTCCAGCGCGCCCAGCTTCATGGACGATCTCACCAACGCGCTGGTCGAGACCGGCGCCACCATCGCCTTCGACGCCATCGGCGGCGGCAAGCTGGCGAGCCAGATCCTGACCGCGATGGAGATCGCAGCCAACAAGACCGCGAAGGAATACAGCCGCTACGGCTCCAACGTGTACAAGCAGGTCTACATCTATGGCAGCCTCGACACGCGGCCGACGGAGCTGAACCGCTCGTTCGGGCTCAGCTGGGGCGTCGGCGGCTGGCTGCTCACGCCATTCCTTCAGAACATCGGTCCGGCCGAGATCGGCCGCCTGCGCCAGCGCGTGGCGTCCGAGCTCAAGACCACCTTCGCCAGCCATTACACCAAGGTGGTGTCGCTCGCCGAGGCGCTCGATCCCGCCAACATCGCGGTCTACGCCAAGCGCGCCACCGGCGAAAAATTCCTGATCAACCCGAACAAGTGATCGCTTCGGACCGTTACCGACAGACATCAGGCCGCCGTTTGGCGGCCTGATTGCTGTTGATCTTGGCCGGATGAAGCGCGCGCGCATCCATTTCCAGAAACGCAGCGTTTCCAAATCGGACCAGTTCATGCACTTGCATCTATTGGCCCGGATGGCTTAAGTGCCGTCCCGGCATTTCCGCTCGAGCCTTCAAGGACACCCAATGGCCTACAACATCGTCACGATCGCTGGCAGCCTGCGCAAGGACAGCTTCTCGCTCAAGATCGCCAATGCGCTCGCCAAGCTTGCGCCTGCCTCGCTCAAGCTCGAGGTGATCACGCCGGCGGGCATCTCGTTCTTCAGTCAGGACCTCGAGGCCGCGCCGCCCGCGGACTGGCTCGCCTTCCGCGAGAAGCTCAAGACGTCGAATGGCGTCCTGTTCGTCACGCCCGAATACAACCGCTCGATCCCGGGCGTTCTGAAGAATGCCATCGACGTCGCCTCGCGGCCCTATGGCAAGAGCTCGTTCCTCGGCAAGCCGGTCGGCATCATCTCCAACTCGCCGGGGCTGCTCGGCGGCGTCAGCGCGGCCAAGCATCTGCAGAACATCCTGCCGGGCATTTCCGGTCCGGTCCTTCAGCAGCCGGAAATCTATCTCAGTAGCGTCGGCGATGCCTTCGATGCGGACGGCAACCTGACCAAGGACTCCCTCAAGACGGTGCTGCAGCAATACATCGACGCCTTCGCCGCGCATGTGGCGAAGAATCAGGGCTGAGCTTCCGGCCAAGCCGACGCTCCGTCATGCCCGGGCTTGTCCCGGGCATCCACGTTCTTCGTTATCGCCGGCAAAGCACGTGGATGGCCGGGACAAGCCCGGCCATGATGCGTCGTGGGGATAGTGCCTCGTTCTGGCGATTAGCACTCCCTTAACCAACCTGTCCCATCTTCCGAAGATGGTCTCCCGCGCGCGCCTGAAATCGATCCTGACCGGTCTTGCCCTCTATGCGATGGCGGCGGCGATCGTCGGCTATTTCGGCGTCAACGCCTACACCGGCAAATACGGTCTCAACGCCCGCCAGGAGCTCGACCAGGAGATCATCGCGCTGACGAGCGAGCTCGCTCAGCTCAAGCGCGAGCGCGCCAGAAGTGAACAACGGGTGTCGCTGCTGCGGTCCGAGAAGATCGACCCGGACATGCTGGACGAGCGGGCGCGCTTCCAGCTCGACTATGTCCATCCGCGCGATCTCGTTCGAATGATCCCGGCGAACTAGCGGCATCCGCAGCTTTCGAAAGCCGCAGGGAAGGTCGCTGCTGACATCCGACCACCACACCTTTGCCTCCTCCTGCGAAGGTCGTAACCCTGGAACCGGGCGGTTGCCTTGACGGCGGCGCCGCGGCGGGCTCATGCCTTTGCTGGCGCTCGCTGAAGTTGACGCAGATCAACCGGGGAGCACCGGCGCGTCCTACAATCGATATCCGGAGGAAACTGTGATGAATGGGACAATGCCCCGGCATCACGCGGCCCGCGTCGAGGCCGCCATCGCGTCAGGCCAGGCGGCCCGGTCCGCGCTCGTGGCCTCGTGGCGCCGTTCCTCCCGGTTGCACCATCTCGATCCCGGCGGCCACGCCGCGCCGATGCGGCTGACCGAAGCCGAGCTGCAGCAGGCGCGCGAGCGGATCGCGCCGCTGCTGGCCGCCGCGCAAGGCGCCATGGACCGGCTTTATCAGGCCATCGGCGCGAGCGGCTGCTGTGTGCTGCTCGCTGATGGCGAGGGCGTGCCGGTCGATCGCCGCGGCACGGTGGCGGATGACGCGACGTTTCAGTCTTGGGGCCTGTGGACCGGTGCGCTCTGGAGCGAGGAGCACGAGGGCACCAATGGCATCGGCACCTGCCTCGTCGAGCAGCGTCCGCTGACGATCGATCGGGACCAGCATTTCTTTGCCCGCAATACGCTTCTGAGCTGCAGCGCCGTTCCGATCTACGATCATGAGGCGGCGCTCGCGGGCGTGCTCGACGTCTCCTCCTGCCGTGCCGACCGCACCGACGCCTTCGCCAGCCTGATCGCACTCGCGACGGGCGAGGCCGCCAAGCGGATCGAGGCCGACCTGTTTCGAACGGCTTTTGCCAACGCCCGCATCGTGCTGACGCAAGCTGCGGACGGAAGTTGCAGCGGCCTCGTTGCAGTCGATGCGGATGATCTCGCGATCGGCGCGACCCGCTCCGCCCGGGTGGCGCTCGGAATCGCGCCCGGCCGGGCCTTGCAGCCGGTGCCTGCCGCCGACCTTCTCGGCGGTGATACCGCACGCGATCACCTTGCCGGCGGCCAGCGCGCGGTGTTGCAGCGCGCGCTGCTGCGCGCTGGCGGTAATGTCTCCGCCGCCGCCAAGGCCCTCGGCGTCAGCCGCGCCACGCTGCACAGGAAGCTCAAGCGGTTCGAGCTGAACCACTGAACTGCGCTGTTTGCTCGAAACGCCGATCCCGTGCCCCGGACGCAGCGCAGCGCGTCGCCCTTGCGACGTGGTGCGCTGCTGAGCCGGGGCCCATGTCGCCGCATTCTCCCGTGCCGCCTTCTGGATCCCGGCTCGGCGCAGCAACGCTAAGAGCGTTGCTGCGCGTTCGGGACACGAGAGCGGCGCCGCGCCACGACTGTCGCAGAACTGCGACAGGTCCGCCCCACCATCGCTTTCCGCCGGGCTGACAGAAAACACCTCCCGCGACATCGTCAGCGCAAGTCGCGACCAGGCGACGAATTGCGCAAGCACAAACATCGGGAGTGATCAATGAACAAGGTGGAATTCCTCAGCGTCACCAAAGTGCCCTTTGCCGAACGCTACGACAATTTCATCGGCGGCAAGTTCGTCGCGCCGATCTCCGGGAAATATTTCGACAATGCCTCGCCCCTGACTGGCCAGGTCGTCTGCAAGATCGCGCGGTCCGACGCGCAGGACATCGAGGCAGCGCTCGACGCGGCGCATGCTGCCAAGTCCGCCTGGGGCCGCACCAGCGTCGCCGAACGCGCCGCGGTCCTGAACCGGATCGCCGACCGCATGGAGGAGAACCTCGAGCGCCTCGCGATTGCCGAGACCTGGGACAACGGCAAGCCGATCCGCGAGACGCGCGCCGCCGACCTGCCGCTCGCGATCGACCATTTCCGCTATTTCGCCGGTGTCGTCCGCGCCCAGGAAGGCTCGATCGGCGAGATCGACCACGACACCATCGCCTATCATTTCCACGAGCCGCTCGGCGTGGTCGGCCAGATCATTCCCTGGAACTTCCCGCTTCTGATGGCCTGCTGGAAGCTCGCGCCGGCGCTGGCCGCCGGTAATTGCGTGGTGCTCAAGCCCGCCGAGCAGACCCCGGCCTCGATCATGGTCTTTGCCGAGATCATCGCCGACCTGCTGCCGCCTGGTGTGCTCAACATTGTCAACGGCTTTGGCCTCGAGGCCGGCAAGCCGCTGGCGTCGAGCCCGCGCATTGCCAAGATCGCCTTCACCGGCGAGACCACGACGGGCCGGCTGATCATGCAATATGCCAGCCAGAACCTGATTCCGGTCACGCTCGAGCTCGGCGGCAAGTCGCCGAACATCTTCTTCAAGGACGTCACCGCCGAGGACGACGATTTCTTCGACAAGGCGATCGAGGGCTTCGTCATGTTCGCGCTGAACCAGGGCGAGGTCTGCACCTGTCCGAGCCGGGCGCTGGTCCACGCCGACATCTATGACCGCTTCATGGAGCGGGCGCTCAAGCGCGTCGCGGCGATCAAGCAGGGCGATCCGCGCGATCCCACCACCATGATCGGCGCGCAGGCCTCGAGCGAGCAGCTCAGCAAGATCCTCGCCTATATCGACATCGGCAAGCAGGAGGGCGCCAAGGTGCTGGCCGGCGGCGGACGCGCCGATCTCGGCGGCGATCTCACCGGCGGCTTCTACGTCCAGCCGACCGTGTTCGAGGGCCACAACAAGATGCGAATCTTCCAGGAGGAGATTTTCGGCCCCGTCGTCTCGGTCACGACCTTCAAGACCGACGAAGAGGCGCTGGCTATCGCCAACGACACGCTCTACGGCCTGGGTGCCGGCGTTTGGAGCCGCGACGCCAATCGCTGCTACCGCTTCGGCCGGGAGATCCAGGCCGGCCGGGTCTGGACCAATTGCTACCACGCCTATCCGGCGCACGCGGCGTTCGGCGGCTACAAGCAGTCGGGCGTCGGGCGCGAGACCCACAAGATGATGCTCGATCATTACCAGCAGACCAAGAACCTCCTGGTCAGCTACAGCCCGAAGAAGCTCGGCTTCTTCTGATCGGGAAGCCGCACTCACGAGGTCGTCATGCCCGGGCTTGTCCCGGGCATCCACGTTCTTCGTGCGCGGGGCGAGGCGTGGATGGCGGCCATGACGTCGTGGAAGCTGTGGCGCTCAATTTATGAGATTTGGCGGCAGGATGACTGCGCAGCACTTCTTGATCCGGTCACGAATCTGCGCGCGCGATGGCGCTCATAGATTTGTTGCCCGATCAGCGCCAAAGATTTTGCAATATTTCGATCACGTTGCAGTGCGGCATAATGAAAGTCGTGCCATGCCGCCGCGGTGCTTTCCAAGGGCGTTTGACTTGGGTTAGAGAGGGCGAAAGTTTTCTCTGACCCGGAATTCCCATGGCCGCACCCAAGAAAGCCGCCGCAAGCGCTCCACAGGACAAGACCGACGGCGGTTCGCCCCCGGAATTCACGAAGGAGCAGGAACTCAAGGCGCTCCGCGACATGCTCCTGATCCGGCGCTTCGAGGAAAAGGCAGGCCAGCTCTACGGCATGGGTGCCATCGGCGGCTTCTGCCACCTCTATATCGGCCAGGAGGCCGTGGTGGTCGGCATGCAGATGGCCCTCAAAGAGGGCGATCAGGTCATCACCGGTTATCGCGACCACGGTCACATGCTTGCGACCGGCATGGATGCCAACGGTGTCATGGCCGAGTTGACGGGACGCCGCGGCGGCTATTCCAAGGGCAAGGGCGGCTCCATGCACATGTTCAGCAAGGAGAAGCACTTCTACGGCGGTCACGGCATCGTCGGCGCCCAGGTCTCGCTCGGCACCGGCCTTGCCTTTGCCAACCACTACCGCGGCAACGACAATGTCAGCGTCACCTATTTCGGCGACGGCGCGGCCAACCAGGGCCAGGTCTATGAGAGCTTCAACATGGCGGAGCTCTGGAAGTTGCCGGTGATCTACGTCATCGAGAACAACCGCTACGCCATGGGCACCTCGGTCTCGCGTGCCTCGGCACAGCAGGATTTTTCCAAGCGCGGTGCGTCCTTCAACATCCCGGGCAAGCAGGTCGACGGCATGGACGTCCGCGCCGTGAAGGCGGCGGGCGAGGAGGCGGCGGCCTGGTGCCGTGGCGGCAAGGGTCCCTTCATCCTGGAGATGCAGACCTATCGCTATCGCGGCCACTCGATGTCCGATCCCGCAAAATATCGCACACGCGAGGAGGTCGAGAAGGTTCGCCACGACCAGGATCCGATCGAGCAGGTTCGCAATCGCCTGCTCGCCGCCAAGGTCAGCGAGGCCGATCTCAAGGCGATCGACGCCGAAGTGCGCGACATCGTCAACGCCTCCGCCGATTTCGCCCAGCATGACCCCGAGCCGGATGCCGCCGAGCTCTGGACCGACGTGTACCGCTGAACGCGCGCGCAAGCTTTCTTTGGAGAAGATATGCCAATTCAAGTGCTGATGCCCGCGTTGTCGCCCACGATGGAGAAGGGCAACCTCGCCAAATGGCTGAAGAAAGAGGGCGAGACGATCAAGTCCGGCGACGTCATCGCCGAGATCGAGACCGACAAGGCGACCATGGAGGTCGAGGCGACCGACGAGGGCACGCTCGGCAAGATCCTGATCCCCGAGGGCACCGCCGACGTCGCGGTGAACACCCCGATCGCGACCATCCTCGCCGACGGCGAGAGCGCGGCTGATCTCGCCAAGGCACCCGCAGCGGCGGCGAAGGCCGCGGAGTCCGCGCCGCCGGCCGCAGCAAAGGCCGAGGCGCCCGCGCCGAAAGCCGCGCCTGCTCCGCAGGCCGTTGCCGAGCCCGATCCGGAAGTCCCTGCCGGCACCGAAATGGTGACGCAGACCATCCGCGAAGCGCTGCGCGATGCCATGGCCGAAGAGATGCGCCGCGACGCGGACGTATTCGTGATGGGCGAAGAAGTTGCCGAATATCAAGGCGCCTACAAGGTGACCCAGGGCCTGCTCCAGGAGTTCGGCGCCAAGCGCGTGATCGACACGCCGATCACCGAGCACGGCTTTGCCGGGGTCGGCGTCGGCGCCGCGATGACCGGCCTCAAGCCGATCGTCGAGTTCATGACCTTCAACTTCGCCATGCAGGCCATCGACCAGATCATCAACTCCGCGGCCAAGACGCTCTACATGTCGGGCGGCCAGATGGGCTGCTCGATCGTGTTCCGCGGTCCGAACGGTGCGGCCGCGCGCGTCGCCGCCCAGCACAGCCAGGACTATTCGGCCTGGTATTCGCACGTCCCGGGCCTCAAGGTGGTGGCGCCGTATTCGGCCGCGGACGCCAAGGGCCTGCTCAAGGCTGCGATCCGCGATCCCAACCCGGTGATCTTCCTCGAGAACGAGGTGCTATACGGTCACACCGGCGAAGTGCCCAAGCTCGACGATTTCATCATCCCGATCGGCAAGGCGCGCATCGTGCGCGCCGGCAGCCACGTTACCATCATCTCCTGGTCGAACGGCATGACCTATGCGCTCAAGGCCGCCGACGAGCTCGCCAAGGACGGCATCGAGGCCGAGGTGATCGACCTGCGCACGCTGCGCCCGATGGACACGGAGACCATCATCAACTCCGTGAAGAAAACGGGACGTGCAGTTACCGTGGAAGAGGGGTGGGCCCAGAGCGGCGTCGGCGCCGAGATCGCCGCGCGCATCATGGAGAACGCCTTCGACTATCTTGATGCGCCGGTGACGCGCGTGTCTGGCAAGGACGTGCCGATGCCCTATGCCGCGAACCTGGAGAAGCTCGCGCTGCCCTCGGCGGCGGACGTCGTCGAGGCCGCTAAAGCCGTCTGCTACAGGTAGACCATGGCAGGCCCCAAGGAGCAGCCACTGCCGCCAGACGTCATGACCCGCGACGACGCGGTCGAGATCCTGCGCGTGTTCGTCCTGGACGGTGGGCTGTCGATGGCGTTCCAGCGCGCCTTCGAGGAGCCGGACATGTGGGGCCTCCTGCTCGTCGATCTCGCACGTCATGCCGCGCGCGCCTATGCGCGCGAGAGCGAATATACCGAGGAGGACGCGCTGAACCGGATCCTCGACATGTTCCAGGCCGAGATCGAGCGCCCCACCGACACGGGCACCACCACGCCGCGCGGCAAGGGGCACTGACCATGGCGATCGAAGCCTATCATTACGATTTGATGCTGGAGGCGATCCGCGAGGCGGAAGCCTCGATCGCGCAGGGCGGCTTGCCGATCGGCGCGGTGCTGACGCGCGACAACAAGATCATCGCCCGCGGCCACAACAACCGCGTGCAGGAGAACAATCCGATCCTGCATGGCGAAATGAGCTGCCTGCGCGAGGCCGGCGCGATCTCGTTCCACGACACCGTCATGTACACCACGCTGTCGCCATGCTCGATGTGCGCCGGCGCGCTCGCGCTGTTCAAGGTCAAGCTGGTGGTGATCGGAGAGTCCATCACCTTTCCGGGCTCCAAGGACATCCTCGACAAGTTCGGCATTCCGTGGATCGACCTTGCCGACGACCGCTCCATCACGATGATGAAGAATTGGCGCTCCATCCCCGCCAATGAGCGCCTGTGGCAGGGCGACATCGGCAACTAAACCTGGTCTGTTCGTCTTCGCTGTCGAAAGACGACGTTTTGCAAAGTTCTTCTTGAGGTCAGCATGCCCATCAACATCCTGATGCCCGCTCTCTCGCCGACGATGGAGAAGGGCAACCTCGCCAAGTGGCTGAAGAAGGAGGGCGACAAGGTCAAGTCCGGCGACGTCATCGCCGAGATCGAGACCGACAAGGCGACCATGGAGGTCGAGGCGATCGACGAGGGCACGATCGCCAAGATCCTGGTGCCAGAGGGTACGCAGGATGTCCCGGTCAACGACGTGATCGCCGTGCTCGCCGGCGAGGGCGAGGACGTGAAGGCTGCGGGTAGCGCCAAGCCCAGCGCCTCGGCCGCGCCGCCAAAGGCCGCTGAGGCTCCCGCTGCGCCGGCTCCCGCGCCTGCGCCCGCCGCACCGAAAGCTGCTGCGCCCGCCGCGGCACCCGCGCAGCAGGCTGCAGCTCCGGCAGCGCAAGCCAATGGTCATGGCGGCCGTGTATTCTCGTCGCCGCTGGCGCGCCGTCTCGCCAAGGAGGCCGGCATCGATGTCGCCATGGTCGCCGGCACCGGTCCGCACGGCCGCGTGGTCGCCCGCGACGTCGAGCAGGCCAAGTCCGGCAAGGGTCTGAAAGCGCCCGCCGCGGCACCGTCAGGCGCGCCTGCGATCGCGCCGACCATGTCGGACAAGCAGATCCTGTCGCTGTTCGAGCCCGGCTCCTACGACATCGTCCCGCATGACGGCATGCGCCGCACCATCGCCCAGCGCCTGACCGCATCGATCCAGAACGTCCCGCACTTCTACCTCACCATCGACTGCGACATCGGCAAGCTGCTCACTGCCCGCGAGGAGATCAACGCCGCCGCGCCGAAGGACAAGGAGAAGAAGCCGCTCTACAAGATCTCGGTCAACGATTTCGTCATCAAGGCGATGGCGGTCGCGCTGCAGAAGATCCCGAACTGCAACGTCAGCTGGACCGAAAGCGGCATGGTCAAGCATCACCATTCCGACGTCGGCGTTGCCGTCGCGATGCCCGGCGGCCTGATCACGCCGATCATCCGCAAAGCGGAGACCAAGACGCTCTCGACCATCTCCAACGAGATGAAGGATTTTGCCGCGCGCGCCCGCTCGCGCAAGCTCAAGCCGGAGGAATACCAGGGCGGCACCACGGCCGTTTCCAACCTCGGCATGTACGGCATCAGCCACTTCACTGCGGTGATCAATCCGCCTCATGCCACGATCCTTGCGGTTGGCACCAGCGAGGAGCGTCCCGTGGTGCGCGGCGGCAAGATCGAGATCGCGCACATGATGAGCGTGACCTTGTCCTGCGATCACCGCGCCATCGACGGCGCGCTCGGCGCCGAGCTGATCGGCGCGTTCAAGCAGCTGATTGAAAACCCCGTGATGATGATGGTCTGAAGCGGCGGCAGAGGGGGCAACCTTGCATGTCCGGACCCGCTGGCCATGGATATCGCTATTGCTCGGAGTCATCGTCGCGCTCAACCCCGTCGGGCTCGATTTTCTTCACTCTGCGTTCTTTGCCGGCGAGCAGCTGGCACGGAACATCGCCCAGCCGATCGTGCTCACTGCGCTTGCCATCATAGTCCTGGTGGTGCTGCTCGAATGGCTGGTGAGGTCTTTTCTGGTCAAGCGCCGCGCCCGCGGCGCTTCTTGAGTTGAACGGGAGCCGCTATGGCCGACACATCCTTCGACGTCATCATCATCGGCTCCGGCCCCGGCGGCTATGTCACCGCCATCCGCGCCGCGCAGCTCGGCTTCAAGACCGCGATCGTCGAAAAATCCTATCTCGGCGGCATCTGCCTCAACTGGGGCTGCATTCCGACCAAGGCGCTGCTGCGTTCGGCCGAGATCTACCACTACATGCAGCACGCCAAGGACTACGGGCTCTCCGCCGAGAAGGTCTCGTTCGATCCGAAGGCGGTGGTGCAGCGTTCGCGCGGCGTCTCCAAGCGCCTCAACGACGGCGTCGGCTTCCTGATGAAGAAGAACAAGGTCACCGTGATCTGGGGCGCCGCCTCGATCGACGCGCCCGGCAAGGTCACGGTGAAGAAGTCCGACGTCGAGGGTCCGAAGGGCGCGCTGGGCGAGGGGACCTATCAGGCCAAGCACATCATCGTCGCCACCGGCGCGCGGCCGCGCGTGCTGCCCGGCCTCGAGCCCGACAAGAAGCTGGTCTGGACCTATTTCGAGGCGATGGTGCCGGAGCGCATGCCGAAGTCGCTGCTGGTGGTCGGCTCCGGCGCGATCGGCATCGAGTTCGCCTCGTTCTTCCACACCATGGGAAGCGAGGTCACGGTGGTCGAGGTGCTGCCGCAGATCCTGCCCGTCGAGGACGCCGAGATCGCGGGCCTCGCCCGCAAGCGGCTGGAGAAGCAGGGCATTAAGATCATGTCCTCGACCAAGGTCACGAAGCTGGAGAAGAAGGCCGATAGCGTCCTCGCCACCATCGATGACGGCAAGGGCAAGCCCGTCACATCAGAGTTCGAGCGCGTGATCTCGGCGGTCGGCGTCGTCGGCAACATCGAGAATCTCGGCCTGGAAAAAGTCAGCGTGAAGACCGACCGCGGCATCATCGTGGTCGACGGCTACGGCAAGACCAACATCCCCGGCATCTACGCGATCGGCGACGTTGCCGGCCCCCCGATGCTGGCGCACAAGGCCGAGCATGAGGGCGTGATCTGCGTCGAAGCGATCAAGGGCCTCAATCCGCATGCCATGGACAAGAACATGATCCCGGGCTGCACCTATTGCCATCCCCAGGTCGCCTCGGTTGGTCTTACCGAAGCCAAAGCGAAGGAGAGCGGCCGCGAAATCCGCGTCGGTCGCTTCCCCTTCGTCGGCAATGGCAAAGCGATCGCGCTTGGCGAGGACCAGGGCCTGGTCAAGGTGATCTTCGACAAGAAGACCGGCCAACTGCTCGGGGCCCACATGGTCGGCGCGGAGGTCACCGAGCTGATCCAGGGCTACGTCGTCGCCATGAATCTGGAGACGACGGAAGAAGAGCTGATGCACACGGTCTTCCCGCATCCGACCCTGTCGGAGATGATGAAGGAAGCCGTGCTGGATGCGTATGGACGGGTGTTGAACATTTGACAGCCCTCATTGCGAGCGAAGCGAAGCAATCCAGACTGCAGCTGTGGAAACGGTCTGGATTGCTTCGTCGCAAGAGCTCCTCGCGATGACGAGTGGATAGAGCGGTTTGAATAAACAAGAAGAAAGAAGCAGCATGCACGACAACGACAATCTCACCATCGAACGTCCGACCTTCGTCACCCATCTCGAATGCGCGATGGAGGGCGATCATTACGCGGCCGACGAGGTTCACAACCTCTCCAAGGCCGGCAAGCCGCTTCTGGTGCGCTACGACCTCGCGGGCGTGAAGAAGGCGCTCACCAAGGATGCGCTCGCCCAGCGCCCCGGCGACATGTGGCGCTACCGCGAGCTCTTGCCCGTGCGCAAATGCAAGGACATTGTCTCGCTCGGCGAAGTCACGACGCCCCTAATCCGGCTGCCGAAGCTCGGCGCAAAACTCGGCGGCGGCGAGATCATCGTCAAGGACGAGGGACGGCTGCCGACCGGCTCGTTCAAGGCGCGCGGCCTCGTGATGGCGGTGTCGATGGGCAAGGCGCTCGGCATCAAGCACATGGCGATGCCGACCAACGGCAATGCCGGCGCGGCGCTGGCGGCCTACGCCACGTCCTGCGGCATCAAGACCACGATCTTCTGCCCGGCCGATACGCCCGAAGTGAACGTCAGCGAGATCGAGCTGCAGGGCGCGACCGTCTACCGCGTGAACGGCTATATCGACGATTGCGGCAAGATCGTCGGCGAGGGCAAGGCGAAAGTCGGCTGGTTCGACACCTCGACCTTGAAGGAGCCGTACCGCATCGAGGGCAAGAAGACGATGGGCCTCGAGCTCGCCGAGCAGCTCGGCTGGGACGTGCCCGACGTGATCTTCTATCCGACCGGCGGCGGCACCGGCCTGATCGGGATGTGGAAGGCCTTCGACGAGCTGGAGAAGATCGGCTTCATCGGCTCAAAGCGCCCGCGCATGGTCGCGGTGCAGGCCTCCGGCTGCGCGCCGATGGTGCGCGCCTATGAGGCCGGGACCGAGCATGCGGCGCGCTGGGAGGACGCCCACACCATCGCCTCGGGCATCCGCGTGCCGCAAGCGATCGGCGATTTCCTGATCCTGCGCGCGGTGCGCGAGAGCAAGGGCTTTGCCATTGCGGTCGACGACGACAAGATTACGGCGGCGCTGAACGAGGTCGCGCGCGAGGAGGGGCTCTTGCTCTGCCCCGAGGGTGCTGCGACCTACGCCGCCTACAGGGAAAGCCTCGCCGACGGCCGGGTCAGCAAGACCGATCGTGTCATGCTGTTCAACTGCGCGACTGGCCTGAAATACCCGCTGCCGCCGGTCACCCGCACGCTCGATCGCCACAAGCCGATTGACTATTCTCAATTCTAGCGCGGCAATACGCCACGAATGATCCCTCTTCCCGTACGCGGGAAGAGCAAGAACAAGATGGACATCTGGGGAGAAGACAATGAAGAAGGCCTTCTGGGCTGCGCTGATTGCTGTTCTCGCTGTTGCAGGCGCCGCGAGCGCCGACGATTTTCCCTCGCGTCCCATTACCATCATCGTGCCGTTTGCGGCCGGGGGCCCTTCGGACGCAATGGCGCGGGTGCTCGCCGAGCGCATGCGGGTGCCGCTCGGCCAGCCGGTCGTCGTCGAGAACGTCACCGGAGCCGGCGGCTCGATCGGTGTCGGCCGCGCCGTGCAATCGCCGCCCGACGGCTACACCATCTCGTTTGGCCATCTCGGCACCCATGTCGCCAATGGCGCCGTCTACAAGCTCAAATTCGACCTCGTCACCGACCTCGAGCCGGTGGTGCTGCTGCCGAGCAACCCGATGATCGTGGTCAGCAAGAATGCGGTGCCGGCGACCTCGCTGAAGGAGCTGATCGACTGGCTGAAATCGCGACCGTCGCCGCCGACCGCCGGCACGGCCGGCGCGGGCTCCGGCAGCCACATCGCCGGCGTCTATTTCGAGAGCGTCTCCGGCATCAAGCTGCAATACGTGCCGTATCGCGGCACTGCACCGGCATTGAATGATCTCATCGCCGGCCAGATCGACATCATCGTCGACCAGACCTCCAATTCCATCGGCCAGGTCCGCGCCGGCACCATCCGCGCCTACGCCGTCACCGACGACAAGCGCCTCGCCTCCGCGCCCGAGATCCCGACCGCGGACGAGGCGGGCCTGAAAGGCTTCAACATGACGCTGTGGTCGGGCATGTGGGTGCCGAAGGGCACGCCGAAGGAGATCGTCGCAAAGCTCAACGCCGCGGCCGTGGAGGCGCTGAACGATCCGGCGGTGAGGAAGCAGCTCGAAAGCCAGGGTCTCGAGATGACGCCCAAGGATCAGCTCACGCCCGAAGCGCTTGGCACGCGGCAAAAGGCCGAGATCGCCAAATGGTGGCCGATCATCAAGGCGGCGAACATCAAGGTGGATTGAACCGGGCGGCGCACTCCTCGCGGCGTCACCCCCGCGTTTGCTGGCGGCGGGGCGCTCACGACGTGGTTTGGTGACCTGGTGCCAGCGCACGGTCCAGGCATTGCATCAGATCCGAGGCGGCGAACGGTTTACCGAGAAAACAGATTGCGCCCGCATCGAGCGCCCGCACACGCACGCCCTCATCCGGGAAAGCTGTGATGAATATGAACGGCGTAGCCGACCCCTGCGCCCGCATCTTCGTCAACAGATCGATTCCGCTCATCAGCGGCATCTGCACGTCGGCGATCACGCACGAGGTATCGCTCGAATCGGTCGAGCTCAGGAACTCTTCCGCCGAGGCGAATGTGTGGACGTTGTATCCGCGCGATTCCAGGAGATTGTTGATCGCGGCCCGAACGTAGGGGTCGTCGTCAAGTACCGAGATGACCGAAGCCACTGACAAGACGTCCGCTCCTCGCCGGGAATTACGCTTGCCGTCGCCACGGCTAGAACATAAAGGCGCAAGGTGGACCTGCCGGTCATGATTGGAAACTCATACTTAGGTTTGTGCATCGGGCTTGTTCGGGCCGATCCCGAGCGCCTCGCTCATTCTCACCAGATCGGCCAGCGACTTCGCGCCCATCTTCCGCATGATCTGGCCGCGGTAGATCTTGACGGTGATTTCGGCCAATCCGAGCTGGGCGGCGACCTGCTTGTTCATCAGGCCGGACGTCACCAGTGACAATACGTCTCGCTCCCGCGAGGACAGTGACTCGAAGCGTGATCTGACCGTCGAGACCGTCCTGTTGAGGTCGCGGCGCTTGCGGTCTCGCTCGATCGCGGCCTGGACTGCGTCGAGAATGTCCTGATCGCGGACCGGCTTGGTCAAGAAGTCGATCGCCCCGCTCTTCATGGCCCGAACCGTCATGGGGATATCGCCATGACCGGTAATGAAGATGATAGGCGTGTGGATATTTGCCTTGGCAAGGTCGGCCTGCAGCTCGAGGCCGCTCGTTCCGGGCAGGCGGATGTCGAGCACCAGGCAGCTCGGGACGTCTGGCGGCTTGGCCTGGAGGAGCTGCGGCGCCGAGCCGAATGCTTCGACCTTGAGACCGACCGACTCGAACAGATTGGTGAGCGCACGGCGCATGGACGCGTCGTCGTCGACGATGAGGACAAGGGGCTGATCGCCGTCCTTCTGCTGCGGCGAAGAGTCCGCGCGCTCGGTCACGATGCTTCCTCTCGGTGGAGGGGCAAGGTGATCTGAAAAGTCGCGCCGCGCTCCTGATTTGGTATGGCGGAAAGTCGTCCGCCATGGGCCTCGATGATCGATCGACAGATCGACAGGCCCATGCCCATGCCGGAGGACTTCGTGGTGAAGAACGGCGTGAACAGGCGGTCTATCGCCTGTTCGCTGATGCCGGTTCCGCAGTCGGAAACGCTCACCTGCATCGCGCTATCGCCGCTCGCCTGTGAGCGAATCGCCAGCTCGCGCGGGCGATCATGGACGTCTGCCATGGCCTCGATCCCGTTCATGATCAGGTTGATCAGGACCTGCTGCAATTGGATGCGATCGCCAAAGATCCTCGGCAGTGCCGACGACAGCTCCATGCGGACGGACACGGCGTGGCTGGCCATCTCGCGCTGAACCAGCGCGACGGCCTCCCGCACGACCGCATTGGCGTCGAGCGGAACCATCTCGATGTCAGAACGCTTGGCGAGCGCCCGAACGTGACGGATCACGTCGCCGGCGCGCCTGCCGTCCTCGATGATCCACTCGACCGAGCGGCGGGCCGCCTTGAGATCCGGCGGACTGCGCTGCAGCCAGGCGAGGCAGGCGTCGGCGTTTGCGATCACTGCAGCGAGCGGCTGATTGATTTCGTGGGCAATCGAAGCGGTCAGCTCACCCAGTGTCGTGACACGTGTCACATGGGCGAGCTCGGCCTGGGCCTTGCGCAGTGCGTCTTCGGCTTGGTTGGCCCGGATGGCGGCGGTTACGTCCGTGCAAACGCCACGGTAGCCCAGGAAAGCGCCATCCGCGTCGAAGAAGGGCTTGCCGCTGGTCCGGACGTAGATCGGCTGCCCATTGCGGTCCTTGCTGCGGTACACCAAGTCGCGGAACGGGACGTGGGCGTCGAGCGCCGCTCGATGTTGTCGCCATTTTTCGGGCTCGAGAGCGGCGTCGGGCGCAATGTCCCAACGCGTGAGCCCGATGAGGCCGGCGGGGGCGGTGTTGGTATCGGAGTGCTCGGATATCTGGGTGACCCGGTGGTCCGGACCGGTTTCCCAGAACCAGTCAGACGCGGTTTCGGCATAATCGCGAAAGCGCTGCTCGCTGTCACGAAGCCTGCGTTCTGCCTCCTTGGTCGCCGTGATGTCGGTGACCGATCCGACAAACTCAACGCGACCGCTCGCATCTCGCGTTGCCCGTGCCACCGCTCGGACGTATTTGATGGAACCGTCGGGCATCACCAGCCGGTATTCGTGATCATAGTCCTTGCCCTCGCGCGCCGCCCGGCCCGTCGTCTGCTGCACGGCGAGCCGGTCCTCCGGATGGATCCGCTGGAGCATGAAGGGGATCGCGGGCTTCGTCCCCTCTTCGCATTCGAAGATGCGATAGGTCTCCTTGGACCAGGTGATCTCGCGGGTTGCGGCCTTCCAGCCGAAACTACCAGTGTGGCTCAATTCCTGCGCCTGGGCGAGATAAGCCTCGCTCTGTCGCAGCGCGTTCTCGGCCTCTTTGCGCTCAGTGATGTTCTCGCAGGCGACCAGCACGATCGGCCCGCCATTGGCTCGCAGCATGGCCTTGGCGTTCTCGCGCACCCATAACATCGAGCCGTCCTTGCGAACCTTCCGGATCTCCCAGGTGTGTGACTGATCAAGGGTCTTGAGGCACAACGCGACACAGGCGCGGACAGCGGCGCGATCTTCCGCGAGGAAGACATCCAGCACGGATCGGCCGATCAACTCCGCCGGCGTGTAGCCCAGCTGCTCGGCGCCGAATGTGTTCACGTTGATCACGGTACCGGCCGGATCGACCATGAAGTACATGACCGGCGTGTGCTCGAAGACCTGTTGCCATTGCTTGACCGCCTCAAGCAAGTCGGCGGCGTTGGCATCGGTGCGCTGCTTGGCCGGAACAGTTTGCCTCAGGCAGCCGACGAGGAATTGCGCGGCTGACTTTCCGAATGTCGCTGCCCGGCCAGGCTTCATCGCTGGCGCTCCCGGCACTCTCTGCGTGAACAGGAGTAGAGCACGTCGCGGCCAGAGGAGCAATTCACCAGTCAAAGTCGGATCGGCCGTCATGACGTTCGCCTTTGGACCGTCCGCTCGCCGCCAGGTCCATTGCGGCGCCCTCAAGGACACCGTGCCGGCCGAGGTTCACGGTGACCGTGCAGCCGGTGCGTCGTGCGCCGTCTCGTTGAATTCGAGCAGCGTGGGCCCGGGCGAATACGGGACAAACTTAGGTATAGCTCCTCCATGCCTAGTCATGTCGGCCATTTTACCTCCGTACAATTGAGCGTTTCGTGCCCGGCGGACTAGCCTCTCGACCATCGGGAGTGTCGAAGCGAACAGCCGAGAAAAGCGCAAGCAACAGAGGGAGACAACAATGTGCGACATGTCGGTACTTCCTAAGCGTCGCCTATCAGCATCCGAAAGTTGCTCCTCAGTCAATGGCTGCGCGGTGTGCGGCGGCAAGTTTGGCCTGATCCGCTACTATTCCTGGCGCACGGCGCTCTGCTCCAAGAAGTGCGTTGATCGTTTCCGCACGCGAAGCGAACGCGACCGCCGGTGGCTGTTTCGGGCCCAGGTCGCATAAGGCTGGATTGGAGAGTTGATCCGGGAGGCCGTGCGTTGAACCGTTCATGCAAGCTCTTCTGCTGGATCGTTCTCATCGCCCCCATCGCGGCCGGCCAGGCACAGGAGACGGGACATGGCGTCGTTCATCGCCAGCACCCGCCCCAGGACCAGGCGCTGCACGAAAAGTTCTATTCCACCTGGCACATGCCTGATAACCCGAGCCTCAGTTGTTGGAACAGCGCCGACTGTTATCCGACCGACATCAAGTACATCGACGACCAGATCTATGCGCGGCGCCGGGAGGACGGGAGATACATTCTGATCCCACCGCAAAAGGTGGAGCGAAACAGGGATAATCCGGACGGCCGGAACCATCTGTGCGCTCCACCGCCCGCACTGTCTCCGCTCGACAGCGTTTACTGCTTCGCTTTGGGAGGTGCCACATGAGATTCGCATTCGTGCTGGTCAACGGCCGGACCCCGTTCCGGCAGACCTCGTGCATGCAATGCTGCGAGCCGATCAGCGGCAGCTATTTGCGCGAGATCGCGACCCGTCTGCCTTACTGCGATCATCAGTGCTACGCGCTGTTCTGCCAGACGCTCGCGAAAGATGGCGTGAGAGCGGCTTCATGAAGTTCGTGGTGGTCAATCACGAGCCCCCGTTGCACGCGGCCGCGTGCAGCAC
This sequence comes from Bradyrhizobium sp. NBAIM18, assembly GCF_020193825.1. Taxonomy (NCBI): domain Bacteria; kingdom Pseudomonadati; phylum Pseudomonadota; class Alphaproteobacteria; order Hyphomicrobiales; family Nitrobacteraceae; genus Bradyrhizobium; species Bradyrhizobium sp. NBAIM18. Next base: position 125,848 of record NZ_JADYVO010000007.1, on the reverse strand, counting down.
ATGCTCGCGGTCGCTCCGCTCCGGCTATGTCCGCCATGCGCGGACGCAGCGCCGTTACTGTGACGACGATTGTTACCGGCGCGGCGAATTCTCCACGCTGTTCATGCACTGGCCGGTGCCTGGGCGGACGGAACCAATTGCCGGCAAGGTCGAGTTCGCCGCTGGCAGCATGATCCAGACGTTGACGGTGATGAGTGCCGTCTGGTGCTGGAGCTGCACGATCACCGCCTGGACCTTCGCGAGAGCTTTGACCGGCGCATATTTGGACAGTCGCGACCCGATCACGATGGAAGGAGGTGACACCTAGAGCATGATCCGGAAAAAGTGTGAAGCGGTTTTCCGAAACGATCATGCTCAAACAATAACCTAAAGCGCGATGACGATTCATCCTAATCGCATCGCGCTTTAGCTGCGCGGCTGCACGCGCGTAGAAGCCGCAGCACCGTATTCTTGCAGGCGCCGCGTCCAGCCCCGGCGGCGTCGATCAGGGAATGGGTGCTGCGGCCGCCGCTGGCTCCGTTGCGCTGGCCTCGTGCGTCACCACGCGCTGGTCGCTCTTGCCGGCGATCATGCTGCTGCCCTCGAACCTTGCCCGGTAGACCAGCACGTTCTCCATCACGCGCTGGACGTAGTTGCGCGTCTCGGACAGCGGGATGCGCTCGACCCAGTCGACCGGATCGATGTTGGGGTCCCGGGGATCACCGCGCTTCTGCACCCATTCACGCACGCGGCCGCGGCCGGCATTGTATCCGGCGAAGGTCATGATCTGGTTACCGCGATATTCCGAGAACAGCGCGCTGAGCTCGGCGGCGCCCATCTGCGTGTTGTAGACGGGGTCGGAGACCATCCTGTCCCAGTCGTAAGTCAGGCCGAAGCGCTTCGCGGTGTCGCGTCCCGCTTCCGGCGTCACCTGCATCAGCCCGACCGCGTTGGCATGCGACTTGTCGCGCTGCTCGAACGAGCTCTCGGTGCGTGCCACCGAATAGATCACGCTGGTCTCGATCGCCGGTGCGACCTGCTTGTGCTCGGGGATGCCGATGGTCGGGAAGGCGTAATGGTCGAGCGCGAGCCCGCGCGCCAGCGCGGTCTTGCCGACCTCCAGCATCACGCGCGCATCGTTGCGCCGGCCCGCAAGCTCGCCGAGCGCTTCCAGCGCGGCGACGTCGGTGCTCTCTTTGGCGAAATCCTCAGCGTAATAGAACACCATGTCGCGCTCGCCGATGCCGTAGAGCATGTCGGCGGCGCGCACGCGCTCGTCCGCAAGCTGCGCATCGGCCGAGGCCAGCACCGGCGAGGGCGGACGCAGCTCGATGCCGTCGAGGCCGAGCCTGGCGCGTGCGAGCTGGCCGTAATAGGCGGTGTGATAGCGCGCCGCCGCCCGGTAGCTCATGCGCGCGTCGGCCGCCGCGCCCATGGCTTCGGCCGCGCGGCCGCGCCAGTAATGCGCCCGTGACAGCGCGATCGGATTGGACGAGCCAGCGTCGATCGAGGCGAAATGCACCATCGCCGTCTTGGGATCGTCGAGATAGCGTAGCGCGATCCAGCCGCACATGAAGTGATAGTCGACGCGATAGACTTCCTTGTCAGGCACCGCGGCCGTGCGGACCACGTCATAGGCGGTCCTGGACTTGCCCTGGTCGAGCAGCTTGCGCGCCAGCATGCGGCGCTCGCGCCACCAGGCGTCGGTGTCCTGGGCCGCCATGGTCTCGGGCGCGGCGGCAAGGATCACCTCGGCGGCGTCGTCGATGCGGTCCTTCTGCAGGTGCCATTGCGCGCGGCACAGCACGTAGCCGAGATCGCGGCGCGCTTCGGCCGGCACGTCCTCGAGATAGTCATTGGCCTTGCTGGCCTTGCCGGTGACGGCGGCGCAGGCCTTGACGATGGCAAGCGCATCCTCGCCGAGCCGTTTGGCCGCGCGCCTTGCGCCGTCATAGTCCTTGGCGCCGAGACGCTTGTCCATGCGGGCGCGATGATCGTCCGCCGTGAGCAGATCACGGAAGGCCTGGTAGGAGTCCTCTTCGCTCCGCTCGGACAATTCCTCCGCGCGCCAGGTTTCCCGGACCAGCCGCGCAGCCCTGTCGGTCTCGCCTTCGGCGAGCAGGACGCGCGCGAGTGCGAACTTGCCCTTGGCGCTGGTCGGGCGATCCATCGTGAACTTGTGCACGATGGCCGCGTCGGCCTTCTCCTGCCACAGCCGTGCCTCGGCACGGCGGCGGAGCAGGGCGCTGCTCGGCCAACCGGGATTGGCGGCGAGGAAGGCGGCGTAGCGCTTGAAATTCGCGGTGCTGTCGGGATGGCGCAGCATGAACCAGTCGGCGAGCTTCTGTCCGGCAGGGTCCGTGATGCGGTCGCGCGCAGCGCTCGCGTCTTCGGTCTTGCCCTTGCGCGTCAGGTCGATGGCGTCCTTCAGCGCGGCGAGATCGCCGGTCAGCGGCGGCGGCACCGGCTTGGCCGCGCGCTCCTCGACTGCCTTCTTCGATTTGCGCTTGGCCTCGGCGTGCTTGCCGTGTCGCGCTTTGCCGGCGGAGGCGTGGCGGTGCTTGCCCGCTTTCGCCTCATGCGTCTTCTTCGGTGCGGATGATTTTTGACTGCTCTTCGCCTCCAGCTCGGTGGGAAGGAGGGCCATCGCGGCCACGGCAACGACACACGCGAGCGAGCGTAGGCACTGGTTCATTGGATGGTCCCCCCTGCGAAAACCACTACAAACCAAGGTCCGCGACATGCGGCTTGCGAATCAAAAACACACTGAACGATGCGTCGGCATCGTGTCGCATCCTCAAGCTGTCGCAACAATGCGGCAAAATACCGATTGGAACTAGGGAACTTCCGAAATGGCGGAAGAGGCAGTGGCTTTAACCTTTGTTAACGATGCGGACTCGCGCGACGATTGCGCGCGGTACAGGGCGCCGGAACGGCCAGATTGCACGTGTTGCCTCGGCCAAATCCGGTGTATGAGTTCCCTCGCTTCATCCTTTCAGCCTTTGCCCTGTACCTATGCCGATTTTCAACCAGTCGATCCGGCGCAAGATCGTCGGCATCGCGCTCGGATTGATCGTCCTGATGCTGGTCACCTCGATCCTGTCCATGGTGATGTCCAGCCAGGTCGGCATTTTGCTCGACGAGCTGACCAACCGCTACATCCCGGCCTATAGCCATCTGGCGCGCGCGAACATCCGCTCGCTGGAACGGGCGCTGGCGCAGCGGCGGATGGTGATGACCAGGATGGAGGCGCCGTCGGACGAGGAGGCCTACGCGGCGCGGCTTCGCGACTTCGAGGCCTTGGACCGCAATTTCGAGCGGGAGGCCGAGGCCGCTCGCAAGCTCATCAACGCGATCATCGACGACCCCAGGACGTATTCCGACAACGCCGCGCTGGCACGGCTCGACGTCCGGATCGAAAGCTCCGTTACCGAGCTGCGGCGCGATCTGGACGAGGGCAATGCGAAACTGCTCAAGCAGGTCGAGGCCAAGGATATGGCCGCGGCCCGCGGCACGCTGGAACACCTCGACACGCTGCGCGATGCATTCAACCGGAAGGTCGATGCGATCCGCGCCGACATGCTGGCGCAGGTCTATTTCTCGACGTCTCAGGTGATCGGCCGCCAGCACCAGACCATCATCGTGTCGGGGATCGTAACCCTGCTCGCGGCGATCGTCGGCTTCGTGTTTGCGCTGCTGGTGAGTAGCGGCATCACGCGACCGGTGCGCCTGCTGCTGGCCGGCGCCCGCGAGGTCGAGGCGGGCCGGTTCGACAAGCCCATCACCGTCTCGACACAGGACGAGATCGGCGAGCTCGCTGCCGCCTTCAACCGCATGATCGAGCAGCTCAGGCACAACGAGCGCATTCGCGAGACCTTCGGCCGTTACATCGACCCGAAGGTGGTGCAGGGCCTGATCGACCGGCCGGAGGTCGCCATCGACGGTGAGCGCCGGGTGATGACCATCTTGTTCTGCGACATGAGCGGCTTCACCTCGATGAGCGAGGGCATGACGCCGCGCGGCCTCGTCAAGGTGATGAACCACTACTTCACCGTGATGTCCGCTCCCATCAGGAACAATCGCGGGATCATCGACAAATATATCGGCGACGCCATCATGTCATATTGGGGGCCGCCCTTCATCGAGGAGGAGGAGCAGGGTCTGCTCGCAGGGCTCGCCGCCGTCGAGATGACCGATCAGGTGCCCGCGCTGCAGAAGCAGCTGCCGGACCTGCTCGGCATCCGCGCCATGCCGGCGCCGTGCGATCTTCGCGTCGGCATCGCCACGGGCGAGGTCCTGACCGGCAGTATCGGTTCCGAGCTGATGATGAGCTTCACCGTGATGGGCGACGCCGTGAATCTCGCCTCGCGGCTGGAGGCCGTCAACAAGGTCTACGGCACCCGCATCCTGATCTCGCAGGCGACCGCGGACGGGATCGGATCGCGCCTGGAATTGCGCGAGATCGATCGTCTGGCGGTCGCGGGCCAAAGCGCGCCGCAGGCGATCTTCGAGCTGATGGCGAGACCGGGCGCGCTCAGCGATGCGCAAGTGAGCTTGCGCACGCATTATGCCGATGGTCTCGCCGCCTATCGTGCGCGGCGCTTCGACGAGGCCCGCGCCGCCTTCAACGCGGCGCTAGAGGCGGTCCCTGGCGACGGCCCCTCGCGCACGATGCTCGGCCGCATCGCTCAATTTGCGGCCAATCCGCCGGATCCCGATTGGGACGGCGTCTGGCGGCTGGAGCAGAAATAGCCGTGCCTTTGCGGTCGGACACGCCGCGCCGGAAAAAAAGATGCTACTCCATAACGATGTTCGCCGTGACCTATTTCCCGGGCTTAGGTTGGGTGTCCATGAGGCGTCTGATGGGGACACGCCGATGACACATCTCGAGGACAGGCTGGAACGGTTCGAGACGCTCACCGCCGAATGTGAGCTGATCGCCAAGCTCGCCACCGACAGCAGCAAGCGCGAGTTCTATTTGAAGCTCGGGGAACAATACCGTCAGCTGGCCGTCGATATCCGGCAGGCGATCGCGACGACGGCTGCGGCCTGAGCCGACTGAAATCCGTTCTTAACGTTTGGCGCGCATCCTTGGAGCAAGCGAGCATCGCCGGTCGGCGACACTCGTTGGTGGGAAGGCCGGGGTTCGCTGCAATGCAGCGCGCCTCGTGAGTGTGATTTGCCATGTCTGACAGGGCAATCCCATGCGCCTCGTTGCAGTGATCATATTCGCGCTCATGACGGCGGCCTGCGATCAGGAGCAGGACATCACCGGCTCGACGACGCCGGCCTGTCCGTTGCGCAACTACAGCTACAATCCACGCGACATGAACCAGTGCGTCAGCGCCTGCAAAACGTGCGACCGCGGCACGACGGTCACCTGCACGACCTCCTGCACCCTCAAGGGCGCTCGCTGAGCACTTTGCGGATGCGCGGAACCGGTAGGGCCCTCGAGCCAATGCCGGCGGTGCTGGAGCACCGGAACGATTCACATGGATTAATCATTGAAGGAGGCGGCAGGACGCGGAGTCCAATGGAATGGGTATGCTCGATCCCGGTCGATTTCTGGTGTCGTGCTCGCATTGCGATGCCTGGCCGATGGCGGCCAATGTGAAACGGTCGAGCTGGTCGGCGTCGCCGCACGAGGTCCGCTTCGTCTGCACGCGTTGCCGCCGCGAAGAGACGGCGATCGTCTCGGCCTCCGGCGAATTGACTCCCATCAAGCGCGTCGATGCCCCGCCACGCGATGTCGCTGTCGCCTGGGCCCAGGCGCAACGCTCGCGCGGGCGGTCCTGATGATTGGTATCGCCGGCGCCGGTGCCCGGCTCCAGGTGAGAGCTGCCGGCTGTCAGGGATCAGCCTGTTTCGCTTCTCTGTCAATCTGCCCGCATAAAAATATTCCGCTTTACCGAAATTCGGAAATGACGTATGTGTCGCCCATCCCGGCTCAATCTCGAGGGGCGACCATGCGGTCGTCATTGTCGCGAGCCGGGTTTGCGGTGGACGCGGCAGCGTCGTGTACGAGAGCTGAGGGCGGGGCGGATTGCTCTCCGTGAGCCCGAGGCTTCGTACGGACGAGCGGCGCTGTCAGGTTCGTCGCGCCGGCATTTCGATGGCAACGTGCACAACGCCGTCGAACCCTGCGGCGCCAACGGACCGCGCGTACGGCAAAACCGTGTGGTCCTGGCCGTCGTTGCTACGGCCAAGCTCTGGCGAATGCGGCCCTCGCGTCAACCGGCGCGGTGCCGGCGACTTTCGCGGGAGTGAGGGAGGCCAGAGGGAACTCGGCTCCCGGGAGAGCGCGGCATAAGCCGTCCGACCATCGCGCAGGGAAGGCCGTGTGTTGGGCTTCACCTGTATGCTGCTGTGCGGTTCTTCCTGCGTGTGCTCTCGCGCAGCGGACCGCGGGTGCCGCCGGCACCCGGCCTTCCCTGCGCCCTCTTGGCTATGAGGGTGGAGTGACCAAGCAAAGCTCGGGCGAAATCAGCCGCGAGAATGCGAAGGCATGTCTGCACCTCCACACTCGCTGTCATCGCCCGCGAAGGCGGGCGATCCAGTACGCCGAGACGGCAATGATTGAAACGAGGGGGCACGGCGTGCTGGATTCCCTGCCTTCGCAGGAAACGACAAGTGTTATTTGGAGAACGCAGCGTCGCCTCACACTCAGTCATTGCGAGCGCAGCGACTTGTCCGCCGAAGCCTTTGGCGAAAGCGGAATCAATCCAGAATCTTTCCGCGGCGGGATTCTGGATTGCTTCGTCGCAAGAGCTCCTCGCAACGACGAGGAGGAGAGTGCGGGCGCTACTCTTCGCTCTCGTGCCCCGGACGCAGCGCAGCGTCCCCCCGGCGATGCGAAGCATCGTCCGGTTCGACGATACGCTGCCGAGCCGCCGCCCATCTATCCGCAATCGCCGTGTTGCCTGGGGTCCCGGCTCTGCGCCGCAACGCCCCACGCGTTGCAGCTTGTCCGGGACACGAGCGATGTGCATCGCTTCGCGTGGGGCCGCCGCCGACTCACTCCCGGTATGCCCGCCTGTCGTCCAGAGCGGATGTTCTTTGCCTTTCGAAAGATCTCAGGTTGTGGATCGTCATTTTGGCGAGGTATCCACGTAAGCAAACCCGTGTCTTCCCGGTCACGATTGTGCTGCCTGTGCAACACCCGCATCGGATTTAACCCTCATCACCCGCGGTTCGCATCGCCGCCGCTTTTTGGCCACACCCGAACATGAATAAAATCGCTCTAATGTTCTAAGGGTAGTGGCGGTCTTCGAAGGCGACGAGAAAATCCCAAGGTCGATTCAAATCTTGGCTCTGATTTTTCGGGTCTGAAAGGGTTGGCCGGGGAAGCTGGTTGCGATGGGCGCAAAGATCAACAAGCAAAGGCTGCCGAGCCGTCACGTGACGGAAGGCCCTGCGCGCGCGCCGCATCGGTCCTATTTCTACGCCATGGGTCTGACCACCGAGCAGATCCACCAGCCCTTCGTCGGCGTCGCCTCGTGCTGGAACGAAGCTGCTCCCTGCAACATCGCGCTGATGCGTCAGGCGCAGGCGGTGAAGAAGGGCGTCGCGTCCGCCGGCGGCACGCCGCGCGAATTCTGCACCATCACCGTGACCGACGGCATCGCCATGGGCCATGACGGCATGCGCTCCTCGCTGCCGTCGCGCGAATGCATCGCCGATTCAGTCGAGCTGACCGTGCGCGGCCATGCCTATGACGCGCTCGTCGGGCTCGCCGGCTGCGACAAGTCGCTGCCGGGCATGATGATGGCAATGGTCCGCCTCAACGTGCCCTCGATCTTCATCTATGGCGGCTCGATCCTGCCCGGCAATTTCCGCGGGCAGCAGGTCACCGTGCAGGACATGTTCGAGGCGGTCGGCAAGCATTCGGTCGGCGCCATGTCGGACGAGGACCTCGACGAGATCGAGCGCGTCGCCTGTCCCTCGGCCGGCGCCTGCGGCGCGCAGTTCACCGCCAACACCATGGCGACCGTCTCCGAGGCGATCGGGCTGGCGCTGCCGTACTCGGCCGGTGCTCCGGCGCCGTACGAGATTCGTGACGCCTTCTGCATGACCGCGGGCGAGAAGGTGATGGACCTGATCGCCCAGAACATCCGGCCGCGCGACATCGTTACCCGCAAGGCGTTGGAGAATGCGGCCGCCGTGGTCGCGGCGTCCGGTGGCTCGACCAATGCTGCGCTGCACCTACCTGCGATCGCGCACGAGGTCGGCATCAAGTTCGACCTGTTCGACGTCGCTGAAATCTTCAAAAAGACACCATATGTCGCGGATTTGAAGCCGGGTGGCCGTTATGTCGCCAAAGACATGTTTGAAGTAGGTGGCATACCGCTTCTGATGAAGACGCTGCTCGACAACGGCTTCCTGCACGGTGATTGCCTTACCGTCACAGGCCGCACGATCGCCGAAAACCTCAAGAGCGTGAAATGGAATCCGCACCAGGACGTGGTGCACCCGGCAGACAAGCCCATCACCGTGACAGGCGGTGTGGTCGGCCTGAAGGGCAATTTGGCGCCAGAAGGTGCGATCGTGAAAGTCGCGGGAATGTCCAACCTCAGGTTTACCGGTCCGGCCAGGTGCTTCGACCGTGAGGAGGACGCGTTCGAGGCGGTCCAGAACCGCACCTACCGCGAAGGCGAAGTCATCGTGATCCGCTACGAGGGGCCCAAGGGCGGTCCCGGCATGCGGGAAATGCTCCAGACCACGGCAGCGCTGACCGGCCAAGGCATGGGCGGCAAGATCGCGCTCATCACCGACGGCCGCTTCTCCGGCGCCACCCGCGGCTTCTGCATCGGCCATGTCGGGCCGGAGGCGGCGGTCGGCGGCCCGATCGGGCTGCTCGAGGACGGCGACGTCATCGAGATCGACGCGGTGGCCGGTACTCTTAACGTAAAATTGAGCGACGCCGAGCTCGCCCAGCGCAGAACCAAATGGAGCGCCCGCGCGACTAACCACACGTCGGGTGCGCTCTGGAAATATGCTCAGCAGGTTGGACCGGCGGTCGGGGGGGCAGTGACCCATCCGGGCGGCGCGCACGAGAAACAGTGCTATGCGGACATTTAGGCGTGCCACAGTTGCGTTTGTGTTGGGGGCGGCTGCGCTGGCCGCGCCGGCGTTCGGCTTCGACGGTGCGCCGGTCAACCCGAAGGACGCCACCATCCCGGTCGTGACGACCTTGCCCGGCGCTGCGGGTGCGGTGCGCACCAAGGTTCCGCCGCAGGTCGCAACCCAGGAAACCTCGCTCAGCGCCTTGCAATATGCCGCCGAGGGCGGCCACCCCATCGCGCAGTGGAAGCTCGGCCGTATGTACGCCAACGGCGACGGCGTCGCCCAGGACGATCTGCGTGCCTTCGAATATTTCAGCCGGATCGCCAACGCGCATGCCGAGGACAGCCCGTCGGCGCCGCAGGCGCAGATCGTGGCCAACGCCTTCGTCGCCCTCGGCCGCTACTATCTGGCCGGCATCCCGAATTCGAAGGTCAAGGCCGACCCGGACCGCGCCCGCGAGATGTTTTCCTATGCCGCATCCTATTTCGGCAACGCGGACGCGCAGTACGACCTCGCCCGTCTGTACCTGAAGACCCCGGACGCCTCGCGCGAGGACTACCGCTATGGCGCGCGCTGGCTTGGCCTCGCCGCGCAGAAGGGCCAGCATCAGGCCCAGGCGCTGCTCGGCCAGATGCTGTTCAACGGCGACCGCCTGCCGCGGCAGGCCGCGCGCGGCCTGATGTGGCTGACGCTGGCGCGCGACAGCGCCGGTGCCGACGAGGTCTGGATCAAGGAAAGCTACAACCGCGCCTTCGCCAAGGCCTCCGACGACGACCGCGCCATGGCCCTGCAAATGCTGGAGCAATGGGTGCAGGGGCGTCGGGAGTGATCGGCTGAGGCGGCCTCAAGCCGCCTCGAGATCCAGATCCGCCCACACCGGCACGTGGTCCGACGGCTTCTCCCAGCCGCGCACATAGCTGTCGATGCCGACATTGGCGAGCTTGTCGCTCGCCTGCGGCGACAGCAGTAGGTGGTCGATCCGCAGCCCCTGGTTCTTCTGCCAGGCGCCGGCCTGGTAATCCCAGAAGGTGTAGAGCCCGCCCTCGTCGGTGACGGCGCGCAAGGCGTCGGTGAGGCCGATGCCGAGCAGGGACTGGAAGCTCTCGCGCGTCTCGGTCTTGAACAGCGCGTCCTCGGTCCAGGCGGCCGGATTGTGCACGTCGCGGGCATGCGGGATGACGTTGAAATCGCCGGCCAGAATCAGCGGGACCTCCTCCTTGAGCCGCTCTTTCGAATAATCAAGAAGCCGCGACATCCATTTGAGCTTGTAGGGATATTTATCGGTCCCGACCGGATTGCCATTGGGCAGATAGAGGCAGGCGATGCGCAGCACGCCAGACTTCAGCGTCACCACGCCTTCGAGGAAGCGGGCATGGCTATCCTCGTCGTCGCCGGCAAGGCCCGACTTGGTCTCGTCGAACCTGAGCTTGGAGAGCAGGGCGACGCCATTGAACGTCTTCTGCCCGTGCGTCACCACGTTGTAGCCGAGCGCCTCGATCTCCAGCCGCGGAAAGGCCTCGTCGACGCACTTGATCTCCTGCAGGCAGACGATGTCCGGCTGGCACTCTTTCAGCCAGGTCAGGAGCAGATCGATCCGCTGCCGGACCGAGTTCACGTTCCAGGTGGCTACTCTGATGGGCATTGGAAGGGCTCCGGGCGGGGGTCTTGGTTAGAACAAAATGCAAACGCACCCGTCAAGCCGGCCGCAAAATCTCCCACAAAATTAACCCGGCTTAAGCAGGCCGCAGGCCATTGATCGTCAAGAGGTTCCTCGGATGGATGGCCGGACAAGGCGATGAAGCGAACTCAGCCGCGTGACGGCCTGATCGGCGCGTTCCTGTATTGGCTCGGCGGCTTCGAGATCGAGGACGGCCTGACCGCGGACCTCAGCGAGCGCGAGATCCGCCGCATCCGCGCCAAGCAGATCGACGCGGTGACCCAGCTAATGCCCGTGACGATGGCCGTGACGATGCTGAACGTCGCCATCGTGCTGATCCTGTTCTGGGGCAGGGGCTGGAACGACTTCCTCGCGATCTGGGGCCTGACGCTCGCCGCCACCGCTTCGCTCGCGGTGCGCGCGTGGCACAAGTCGCATCAGAACCCGCCGCAGGAGGCATCCCCGCACGCGGCGCGGCAGATGCTGCGGCAGGCGTTTTTTCTCGCCGCGATCTGGGGCGCGCTGCCGCTCGCTCTGTTCAGCCGCATCGAGCCGACCAGTCAATTGCTCCTGGCCTGCCTGATGGTCGGCATGATGTCCGGCGGCGCTTTCACGCTCTCGACCTTCCCGCGCGCGGGCCTCGTCTATCTCGCGACCATGACGATCGCCTGTGCCGGCGCGCTGCTCCTGTGCGGCACCGGCCCATATCTGGTGACCGCCGTGTTCCTGCTGCTGTTCGCATTCTTCATGGCGCGCAACATCGTCTCCCAGGGCAACCTCTTCCTCGGCAATCTCAAGGCCCAGCTCGAGCTCGAGCGCCAGACCGAGATCATCTCGCTGCTGCTGAAGGACTTCCAGGAGAACGCCAGCGACTGGCTCTGGCAGACCGATGCCGAGGGACGCCTCGTCGACGTGCCGCAACGCTTCGCGGACGTCGCGCAGCTGCCGCTCCCGCTGCTGAAAGGCGCGCAGTTCGCCGACGTGCTCGACATGCTCTGCCCCGAAGACAAGTCAGCGGCCTACAACATCGTCGGCCTGATGGAGCAGGCCGAGCCGCTGCACGAGATGAATCTCAAGGTCGTCGCAGGCGGCGAGGCCCGGCTGTGGTCGCTGACGGCGAAGCCGGCCCATGATCGTGACGGTCATTTCCTCGGCTATCGCGGCTTCGGGCGCGATGTCACCGAGCGCTGGCGCGCGGAAAAGGCCGAGGCCGAAAGCCGCGCCAAGTCCGACTTCCTGGCGGTGATGAGCCACGAGATCCGCACGCCCATGAACGGCGTGCTCGGTCTTGCCAGCATGCTGCTCGAAACCAGGCTCGATCCGGAGCAGCGCGAGGCCGTCACCACGATCCGCGAGTCCGGCGACAACCTCCAGCGCATCCTCAACGACATTCTCGATCTCTCCAAGCTGGAAGCTGGCCGCTTCCAGTTCGAGGCAATCGACTTCGCGCCGCGGGCGCTGGTCGAGACGGTTGCGACCGTGGTGCGCGCCAGCGCCAAGACCAAGGGGCTCATGGTCAAGGTCGAGCTCGATCCGAACCTGCCGCCGACGCTCCGCGGCGACGTCGCGCGCATCCGCCAGGTGCTGCTCAATCTCGCCTCCAACGCTGTGAAGTTCACCGACGAAGGCGAGGTGACGATATCGGCGACCTGCCAGGCGCGGCGCGACCTGCTGGCGACCGTCGAATGGACGGTGACCGACAGCGGCATCGGTATCGCGCCCGACAAGCTCGACCTGCTGTTCAGCGACTTCGCCCAGGCGGATGCCTCGATCAGCCGCCGCTTCGGCGGCACTGGCCTCGGCCTTGCCATCAGCAGGCGGATCATCGAGCAGATGGGCGGCACGATCGGCGTCATCTCGACGCCAGGAGAGGGCTCGACCTTCCGCTTCACGCTGGTCCTGCCCTGGAGCCAGGCGCAGGCGTCCGATCAGGCTGGCGGTCGCGACGAAGCCGACGAGCTCCAGGCCCGGATCGCCGGTCTCGACCGGCCGCTGAAGGTGCTGGTCGCGGAGGACGATGCGGTCAACCGCATGGTCGTGAGCAATATGCTGGGGGCATTCGACATCGAGCAGCGTGTCGTCGCCGACGGGACCGAAGCCGTCGCGGCAGCCTCCGAAGGCAATTACGACGTCGTGCTGATGGACGTGCGCATGCCCGACATGGACGGGCTCGCCGCCACCCGCGCGATCCGCGCGCAAGGCGAGCGCTTCGAAGCCTTGCCGATCATCGCGCTGACCGCCAATGCCTTCCCCGAGGACATCAAGATCTGCCGCGAAGCCGGCATGTCGGACTTCCTGGCCAAGCCGCTGCGAAAGCCGGCGCTGGTCGGAGCGCTCCTGCGGGCGCTGGACGGTCACGTCATGTCGGAGGACGCACCGCTGCAGCCGACGTTGATGCCGGTCGAGGTGGCCTGGACGGACGAGGAAAGGCAGATAACGGGCGCGTAGGTGCGCTAGACCGAGAAGCTCGTCCCGCAGCCGCAGGACGCGGTGGCGTTGGGATTGTTGACGCGGAACGAAGCGCCGATCAGGTCATCGACGAAATCGACCTGCGATCCCGCCAGAAACGGCTGCGAGGCGGAATCGACCAGCACCACCGCATTGTCCTGCTCGATCACGAGATCGTCGTCGGTGCGGGCACGGTCGATGTCGAACTTGTACTGGAAGCCGGAGCAGCCGCCGCCCTCGACGGAGATGCGCAGCATCGCGCCAGAACCTTCGCCCTTGAGGATCTCCCCAATCCGGCGTGCGGCCCGGTCGCTGATGGTCACGGCAGTCGTCATTGCTGGTCTCCGATAGTCCCGGCGTCATACCCAATTCATTTGGTATCCCGCGCCCGACATAGTTAAGTGCCACCATACGCAGAATCAAATGGATAGGGACTAAATTCGCCGTGTCCGTCGGAATGGCAGCCCCCCGCGCGCCCTATGCCTGCGACCCCGATCGCAGCCGCGGCCGGCTGGTCGCCGAGCCTCCGAGCCGGACCCGCAGCCCGTTCCGGCGCGATTGCGACCGGGTGATCCATTCCACCGCGTTCCGACGCCTGAAGTACAAGACCCAGGTGTTCGTGTTCCACGAGGGCGACCATTACCGCACCCGGCTGACCCATTCGCTGGAGGTGGCCCAGATCGCCCGCGCGCTGGCCCGCCAGCTCGGGCTCGACGAGGACCTCACCGAAACTCTGGCGCTCGCGCACGATCTCGGTCATCCGCCGTTCGGGCATGCCGGCGAGCGGGCCCTGGACGCCTGTCTGAAGGCGTTCGGGGGCTTCGACCACAATGCCCAGACGCTGCGCGTCGTGGCTTCGCTCGAGCACCGCTATCCCGAGTTCGACGGGCTCAACCTGACCTGGGAATCGCTGGAAGGCATCGTCAAGCATAACGGTCCGCTGACCGACCGCAGCGGCGCCCCGGTCGGGGGCTACCGCGAGCATGGCGTTCCCGTCGGGATCGCCGACTACGTCAAGACCTACGATCTCGAATTGTGGAGCTTCGCCTCGCTGGAGGCGCAGGTCGCCGCGATCGCCGACGACATCGCCTATGATGCCCACGACATCGATGACGGTCTGCGCGCCGGCCTGTTCCAGCTCGACGATCTCAAGGTGATGCCGCTGACGGCGGAGATCATCGCCGAGACTGCGGAGCATTATCCCGATCTTGAAGACGTCCGGCGCGGTGCTGAGCTGGTGCGCGAGCTGATCTCGCACCTGATCGGAGCGGTGTTTGCGGAGACAGGGAAGAACCTCGCGGCCGTAAAGCCGCAATCGGCCCAGGATGTCCGGCGGCAGAACCGGGCGCTGGTCGCGTTCCCCGCCGAAGTGGCCGAGGAAGAGGCCGCCATCAAACGCTTCCTGTACCAGCACATGTACCGCCACGAGCGGGTGATGCGGGTGATGGGTGAGGCCGAGCAGATCCTGTTTGACCTGTTCGCAAAATACCTGAAATCCCCCAGCGAGCTGCCGCCGGAATGGCTGCTGGGGTCGGAGGCGGACGATGAGGGCGACCGAGCCCGTCGGATCGGCAATTTCATCGCCGGAATGACCGACCGTTTCGCCCTGACTGAGCACCAGCGGCTCTTTGACTCGACCCCGGATTTGCGTTAGGCGGCGGCCATGCCCCAGACATCCTCATCGCTGCATCTGTTCGCTGACGTGCTCGCACGCGTGCACGGCGCCTGCCGCGCGCTTGCGGCGGATTTCAGCTGGCCCGAGGGCATCGATTTCTCCCGCGTGGTGGTCGAGCCGCCGCGCGATGCCTCCCATGGCGACATGGCGACCAACGCCGCCATGGTGCTTGCGAAAGAGGCAAAGGCAAAGCCGCGCGATCTCGCCGAGCAGATCGCCGAACGGCTGCGAACGGATGCGCTGATCGCCAAGGTCGATGTCGCCGGTCCCGGCTTCATCAATCTGACGCTGAAGCCGGCCGCCTGGGCCGAGGCGCTGCGTACGGTGCTGCGCGAAGGCGCCGATTACGGCCGCATCCGGGGCGGCGCCAAGGTCAATGTCGAATACGTGTCGGCCAATCCGACCGGGCCGATGCATGTCGGCCATTGCCGCGGCGCCGTGTTCGGCGACGCGCTGGCGAGCCTGCTCCAGTTCGCCGGCCACGATGTCACGCGAGAATATTACATCAATGACGCCGGCGCCCAGGTCGACGTGCTCGCGCGCTCGGCCTTCCTGCGGTATCGCGAAGCGCTCGGCGAGGACATCGGCGCGATCCCGGAAGGGCTCTATCCCGGCGACTACCTCAAGCCGGTCGGGCAGGCGCTGGCGACGGAGCATGGCGACAAGCTGCTCGCGATGAGCGAGGCCCAGTGGCTGCCGACCGTGCGCGCCAAGGCGATCGCGATGATGATGGACGAGATCAAGGACGATCTCGCCGCCCTCAACATCCGCCATGACGTGTTCTTCTCCGAGCGCTCCCTGATCGAGACCGGTAACAACAAGGTCGCCGAGACCATCGACTTCCTGAAGGCCAAGGGCGACATCTACGAAGGCCGCCTGCCGCCGCCGAAGGGCGCGCCGGTCGAGGATTGGGAAGACCGCGAGCAGCTGCTGTTCAGGGCGACCGCCTACGGCGACGACGTCGATCGTCCGCTGATCAAGTCGGATGGTTCCTACACCTACTTCGCCTCCGACATCGCCTACCACAAGAATAAGTTCGACCGCGGCTTTGCCGAGATGATCGACGTCTGGGGCGCCGATCACGGCGGCTACATCAAGCGCATGCAGGCGGCGGTGAAGGCGACGACGTCGGCTACGGGATCGCTGGACGTCAAGATCGTCCAGCTCGTGAAGCTCCTGCGCAACGGCGAGCCGGTGAAGATGTCCAAGCGGAGCGGGGACTTCGTCACCTTGCGTGAAGTGGTGGATGAAGTCGGCCAGGACGCCGTCCGCTTCATGATGCTGTACCGGAAGAACGACGCGGTGCTCGATTTCGACCTGGCCAAGGTCATGGAACAGTCGCGCGACAACCCGGTGTTCTACGTCCAGTACGGCCATGCCCGCGGTCACTCGATCTTCCGCAATGCCCGCGCCGAGGTGTTCCCGGAACTCCCAGAGGATGCCGGCGCGCGGATCGCATGGCTCGCTGAGTCGGCGGTGGAACGGTTGTCGGACCCCGTTGAGCTCGATCTTCTTAAGCGCCTCGCAATTTATCCGCGCATGCTGGAAGCTGCCGCCGCGGCCCATGAGCCGCACCGAATTGCCTTTTATCTCTATGATTTAGCCAGCGAATTTCATGCACTTTGGACGAAAGGGCGCGATTTGCCCTATTTACGCTTCATTATCAATAATGATGCAGATCTTACAAAGGCGCGATTGGCAATGGTCCAGGGCGTCGTCTCGGTCCTGGCATCGGGCCTCGCCATCCTCGGCGTCCATGCCCCGGACGAGATGCGGTAGTTTGGGGCGAACTACTTAAGGGGAATTCGGGGGTAACCGGCAGAAGCCGGATCGCTTAGACTTGGTTGAAAGCCTTGTGGGTCGAAAGCCGTGCCTTGGTCGAGGGGCGCGCGGCTTTCCCGAAGGGACGCATCATCACGATGGCCGAACGATATCAGGACAGACCGTTTCCTTCCGATGACTATGGTCACGGCGGCGACCAGCATGGGAAGGCGGACAGCGATCCCTTGGCCGAGCTCGCCCGTCTGATCGGGCAGACCGATCCGTTTGCAGCGCAGTCGCGTCCGCGGGCGGCGCCCGCCCAGAGCTATCAGGACCACGATTACCGCCAGCTCGATGATCAGCAGGACTACGCGGAGCAGGCACCGTCGCCGCCCTCATGGATGCGGCGTGCCAACGTGCAACCGCAGCCGGCACCCGCGCCGGAGCCTGACTATCCGGTCACCGTAAGCCCGGTCCACCCGCTGCATCGCTACGCCGCCAAGCCTGCCGCGCCCGAGCCTGTCGTTCATCAGCCCCAGGCCTATCAGGACACCTATCAAGATCAGGCTCATCAGGAGCAGGCCTATCAGCAGCATGGTCAGGCCCACCAGGAGCAGTCCTATCAGGAGCCGTATGCGCAGCCCGATCCGTCGCGCTACGACGATGCGCTCTATGGTCGGCTGGAGACGGGCGAGCAGGACTATCAGCGCGAGCCGGCCTATCCCGACGACCCTTACGCCGACCAGAGCGACTATCCGGAGGACGAGGTCGAGGAGCCGAAGAAGCAGCGCGGCGGCATGATGACGGTCGCGGCGATCCTGGCGCTTGCCGTGCTCGGCACCGGTGCTGCATTCGCCTACAAGACCTATATCGGCTCGCCTCGTAGCGGCGAGCCGCCGATCATCAAGGCCGACAACACCCCGACCAAGATCGTGCC
This sequence comes from Bradyrhizobium sp. NBAIM18, assembly GCF_020193825.1. NCBI lineage: Bacteria > Pseudomonadati > Pseudomonadota > Alphaproteobacteria > Hyphomicrobiales > Nitrobacteraceae > Bradyrhizobium > Bradyrhizobium sp. NBAIM18. The sequence goes on along the minus strand of NZ_JADYVO010000007.1, from coordinate 108,328 downwards.
GGCGCCGACGGACTCCGCGGTCAAGGTGCCGGACCGCATGGTCAGCGGTGACGGCACCGAAAAGATCGTGCCGCGCGAGGAGGCGCCCGTCGACGTCAACGCCAAGGCGGGCGGGCCGCGCGTGGTGTTCCCGCCGCTGAACCAGAATGCGAACCCGCCCTCGGTGGCGAGCGTGTCGCCATCCACCGTGCCGCCGCCGAGCGCGGGTCCGAGCCCGAGCAACGGCACGCTGCCGAACAATTCGCCGCGCGCGATCAGGACCGTTGCGGTGAAGGGCGATCAGACCGATAGCGCCGTGCCGCAATCGGCCGCCGCCAAGCCGACGCCCGCGGCGCCGAAGCCTGTTGCCGCGCCGGTTGCGCCCGCCGCCCCGCGCAATCCGCCGACCTCGGCCAATGCCAGCGCCAACCAGCCGATGTCGCTGGCGCCGCAATCGTCCCCGGCGGCCGAGCCGCCGCAGCGGATGGCTGCGACGAACCCGACGCAGATCGCGCCCACCAGCAGCGGTGGCGGCTACATCGTGCAAGTCTCCTCGCAGCAGAGCGAGGATAGCGCCGCCGCATCCTACCGGGTGCTTCAGAGCAAATACGGCAGCGTGCTCGGCTCCCGTTCGCCCGTCATCAAGCGTGTCGACCTCACCGACAAGGGCAAGGGAGTCGTCTACCGCGCCTTCGCCGGCCCCTATGGTTCGGCCGAGGAAGCGACGCAAGCCTGCAACAATCTGAAGTCCGCAGGCCTGTCTGCCTGCTTCGTCCAGAGGAATTAATGGCGGTTTCCTTGACCCCCTGACGGGGCAGGGTTAATCGGCCGTTATGAGCACGCGGGCCTTCATTACCGGCGTATCCGGAACGGAACTGACCGCCGCCGAGCGGGAGTTTATCCGTGCCGAACGCCCATGGGGCTTCATCCTGTTCAAGCGCAATGTCGCAACACCGGCACAAATTGCTGCGTTGGTTGCGGAATTGCGCTCGGTGGCGAATGCTCCCGACGCGCCGGTCCTGATCGACCAGGAGGGGGGACGGGTGCAGCGGCTGGGGCCGCCACACTGGCCGGTTTATCCGCCGGGGGCCGTATTCGCGAATTTGTACGACACTGATTCGGCGCTCGGGCTCACCGCGGCGCGCCTCAGTGCCCGCCTGATCGCAGCCGATCTCGCCGATCTCGGCATCACCGTGGATTGCCTGCCGCTGGCCGACGTGCCGGTGCCGGGCGCCGATGCGGTCATTGGTAACCGGGCCTACGGCACGGAGCCGGGCAAGGTCGCGGCGATCGCCCGTGCAGTCACCGAGGGCCTGGAGCAGGGCGGCGTGCTGCCGGTGCTCAAGCATATTCCCGGGCATGGCCGCGCCACCGCCGACACCCATTTCAAGCTGCCGACCGTCGACACGCCCCGGGACGAGCTGGAGCAGACCGATTTCGCCGCATTCAAGCCGCTGGCTGATCTGCCGATGGCCATGACTGCACATGTTGTGTTTAGCGCCTTCGACCCCGCCCATCCGGCGACGACATCTGCGACAATGATTGCTGACGTGATTCGCGGCGCAATCGGGTTCCAGGGTTTGTTAATGAGTGATGACGTGTCGATGAACGCGCTGTCGGGAAATATCGCCGAGCGGACTCGCGCGATCTTCGCGGCCGGCTGCGACGTGGCCCTGCATTGCAACGGCAACATCGAGGAGATGCGCGACGTCGCCGGCGAAACACCTGAACTGGCCGGTGGGGCGCTGGAGCGGGCGAACGCCGCGCTCGCCGCACGCAAGCCGCCGCAGCCGTTCGACCGCGTGGCCGCACGCGCCGAACTGGATGCATTGATCGCACGGGCAAACACGGCATCGGCATGACTGCAGAAATCCTATCGTTCGAAACCGGGCGGCCCGCAGAGCTCGCCGAGGGTGAGCCGGCGTTGGTGGTGGACGTCGAGGGCTATGAGGGCCCGCTCGATTTGTTGCTTGCGCTGGCGCGGCAGCAGAAGGTCGATCTCGCGAAGATTTCGATCCTCGCGCTCGCCGACCAGTACCTCCATTTCATCGAAGCCGCGCGAAAGATCCGGCTGGAGCTCGCCGCGGACTATCTGGTGATGGCCGCATGGCTTGCCTTCCTGAAGTCGCGCCTGCTGCTGCCGGAGCCGCCGAGCGCGGAAGGCCCGAGCGCCGAGCAGATGGCGACGGCGCTCGCCAACCGGCTGCGCCGCCTGGAAGCCATTCGCGAAGCCGCCAACCGGCTGATGAACAGGCCGCAATTGCAGCGCGACATCTTCGCGCGTGGCGAGCCCGAGCACATCGCCGAGATCAAGCACCCGAAATACACGGCCACGCTCTATGATTTGCTCACCGCCTATGCCGCGCAGCGCCAGTCGCGCGTGCTGGCGAGCGTGCATCTGGCCAAGCGCACGGTGTGGTCGCTCGCCGAAGCACGCGCCACGCTGGAGCGGCTGGTCGGCAGCATCACCGAGCAGGACGATTGGGGTGTTCTCGACGACTTCCTGATCCGGCATGTCGCCGACCCGACGCAGCGCGCGACGGTGTTCGCCTCGAGCTTTGCCGCCGCGCTCGAACTGGTGCGCGAAGGTCAGCTCGAGCTGAATCAGAAGGAAGCGTTTGCGCCGATCTATTTCCGGAAGGGGCGCCCAAAACCGGTCCCGGACGCAGCTCCTGCGCCTGATGCGCCGGTCGCTTAAGTGCAAGAAGGAGAATCTGCCATGGCAAGCCTGGCTGAAGTGCGGGTAGAAGAGGCCGAGCCGATGGAGAACGAATCCCAGGCGCGTCCCGAGGAGTTGCGGCTGCTGGAGGCGCTGCTGTTCGCCTCGAATGAACCGCTGGACACCGCGACGCTGGCCAAGCGCATGCCCGAGGGCGTCGACGTCAAGGCTGCGCTCGAGCAATTGCAGGCCGATTATGCCTCGCGCGGCGTCAATCTCGTTCGCGTCGCCAACAAATGGACGTTCCGCACCGCGGGCGATCTGGCCTGGCTGATGACGCGGGAGAGCACCGAGACCCGCCGCCTGTCGCGGGCCGCAATCGAGGTGCTCGCGATCATCGCCTATCACCAGCCGGTGACGCGGGCCGAGATCGAGGAAATCCGCGGCGTCGTCACGTCAAAGGGTACGCTCGACGTGCTGCTGGAGACCGGCTGGATCAAGCCGCGGGGCCGGCGCAAGACGCCGGGCCGGCCCTTGACCTTCGGAACCACCGAGGAGTTCCTGTCGCAATTCACCCTGGAACAGCTCGGCGACCTGCCCGGCCTGGAAGAGCTGAAGGGGACGGGCCTGTTGGATTCGCGCCTGCCCACCGGGTTCAGCGTGCCGACGCCGTCGGATGATCCGGCCCTGCGGGAGGACGAGGATCCGTTGGAACCGGGCGATGACCTCGATCTCGCCCTTGCGCCTGCGGTCGAGCCTGAGAGCCCGCCAGAAGGCGGCAATGAGGGTGGCAGCGAAGGCGGCGCCGAGGACTGACGTACCGGCGAATTACGGGCCCCTGCGACCAGTTAACACTAGCAAGATTGCGTAGCGCCGACAGCGAATTGGCGCTGCCTTGGTCCTTGTTTTTGAGGCCTGCCAAGCCTAGGTTTCGGTGAGATCGGCCGGGTCCCGGCCATGCGCGTTTGGAGGGTTGCAGGATGGGTTCACTCAGCATTTGGCACTGGATCTTGGTGATCGCAGTGGTCCTGCTGCTGTTCGGCCGCGGCAAGATTTCGGATCTGATGGGCGACGTGGCTCAGGGCATCAAGGCGTTCAAGAAGGGCATGCAGGACGACGACAAGGCTGCCGAGAAGCCCGAGCCGGCGAAGTCGATCGAGCACAATGCTGCGCCGACCGCGACACGGTCCGACGTCGGCAGCAAGGCCGTCTGAGCCGGAAGAAGCACGCGAGACGCGGGTAGCGGCCCGATCCTGCGCGCAAGGGATTGGGCCGGCTCCGGCTTCGCGTGAACGGAAGACCTCATGTTCGACATCGGGTGGAGTGAACTGGTCCTTATCGGGGTCGTGGCCCTGATCGCTATCGGCCCGAAAGAGCTGCCGGGCGTGCTGCGCATGGTCGGGCAGTGGATGGGCAAGGCGCGCAAGATGGCGGCCGAATTCCAGGGCCAGTTCCAGGAGGCGATGCGTGAGGCCGAGATGGCCGACCTCAAGAAAAGCTTCGACGAGGTCAAGGAAGCCGCCACGGGTTTCAATCCGATGAGCTCGCTCCAGAAGGACGTGAGCGACGCGCTTCGCATCGATGCGCTGGACAAGCCGGCCGAGACGCCGGCCGCCGCTGCCGTCGATCCGCCCGTCACGCCCACGACACCGGAGACCCCGACGCCGTCGACCTTCATGGAAGCCGAAGCGCATTCGGCCGCGAACGAGCCGCTCGCGATCACCCGTGAGGTCGAACAGGCAAAGGTTGCGCAGGACACCGCGCCATCCGAAGCGATCAAGGACGCCAAAGCGTCATGACCGACGCCGATATCGAGGCCAGCAAAGCCCCGCTGATGGACCATTTGATCGAGCTGCGCTCGCGGCTGATCAAGGCGCTGCTCGGCTTTGGCCTGGCCTTCATCTTCTGCTTCTTCTTCGCCAAGCAGATCTACAACGTGCTTGTCTGGCCGTTCGTGTGGATTGCGGGGCCGGAGAACTCGAAATTCATCTACACGGCGCTGCTCGAATATTTCATCACCCAGCTCAAGCTGGCGCTGTTCGGCGCCGGCTTCATCTCGTTCCCGATCGTGGCGACGCAGATCTACAAGTTCGTCGCGCCCGGGCTCTACAAGCACGAGAAGCAGGCGTTCCTGCCGTATCTGGTCGCGACGCCGTTCTTCTTCGTGCTGGGCGCGGCGCTGGTCTATTTCGTCGTGCTGCCGATGCTGGTGCGCTTCTCGCTCGGCATGCAGCAGGCCGGCGGCGACGAGACCGCGCAGATCCAGCTGCTGCCCAAGGTCGGCGAATATCTGTCGCTGATGATGTCGCTGATCTTCGCCTTCGGCATCGCCTTCCAGCTGCCGGTGATCCTGACGCTGCTCGGGCGGATCGGCATCGTCAGCTCGACGATGTTGCGCGAGAAGCGCCGCTATTTCATCGTCTTGGCCTTCGTGATCGCAGCCGTGCTGACGCCGCCCGACGTGCTTAGTCAGTGCTCCCTCGCTTTTCCGCTGATGGCGCTATACGAGGGCTCGATCCTCGCGGTGGCGATGGTGGAGAGGAAAGCGGCCGCCGCACAGGCTGCCACCGGCACTGACGTGTCGACGCCGGCCAATCCGGCGGAGTAGGGCGACCAAGCCCACCGGTGTCATTCCCCGCCTTGTGCGCAATTGCGCACTGGAGCAGGGAATCCAGTACGCCGCGGCCCCTCGGGGAAACACTGACGTCTCTGGAATACTGGATCGCCCGCTTTCGCGGGCGATGACAGAATGCTAGGGGAAAGCGCGCCAATGTAAGTTGTCAGCATAAACGTTGACTATTTACGCGCCGATCCAGGACCACATCCATGCACGACATCAAAGCGATCCGCGACAATCCGCAAGCCTTCGACGCCGGCCTCGCACGGCGCGGTTTGAAGCCGATGTCGGCCTCGCTGCTCGCGATCGACGAGAAGCGGCGTGCGGCGATCCTGGCCTCCGAGCAGGCGCAGGCGCGGCGCAATGCAGCTTCGAAGGAAATCGGCGATGCCAAGAAGGCCAAGGACGAGCCGCGTGCGTCGAAGCTGATGGCCGAGGTCGCCGAGCTCAAGACCACGATGCCCGAGCTCGAAGCGGCGGCAAAAGCCGCTGACGATGAGCTGACCAAAGAGCTGGCCGCGATCCCGAACATTCCGTTCGAGGACGTGCCCGACGGTCTCGACGAGCACGGCAACGTGCAGCATCACGTGTTCGGCAACAAGCGCAACTATGGCTTTGCGCCGAAGCTGCATGACGATCTCGGCACCGCGCTCGGCTACATGGATTTCGAAGCGGCGGCAAAACTCTCCGGCGCGCGTTTCGTCGTGCTGAAGAAGGGGCTGGCGCGGCTCGAGCGTGCCATCGGCCAGTTCTTGCTCGATCTGCACACCACCGAGCATGGCTACACCGAGATCAATCCGCCGCTCTTGGTGCGCAACGAGGTGATGTTCGGCACCGGACAATTGCCGAAATTCGAGGACGATCAGTTCTGGGCGATCAAGGGCGAGCTGCTCGCCTCGCCGGACCATGAGCGGCTGAAGACCGAGCGCCTCGGTCTGATCCCCACCGCCGAGGTGTCGCTCACCAATCTCGCCCGCGAATCCATCCTCGATGAGAAGCAATTGCCGATGCGGCTGACCGCGCTGACGCCATGCTTCCGCGCCGAGGCGGGTGCGGCGGGGCGCGACACTCGCGGCATGATCCGCCAGCACCAGTTCACCAAGGTCGAACTGGTCTCGATCACGACGCCGGAAGTGAGCAAGGACGAGCTGGAGCGGATGCTGTCCTGCGCCGAGCAGGTGCTGCAGAAGCTCGACCTGCATTACCGTGTGATGACGCTCTGCGCAGGGGATATGGGCTTCTCGGCGCAAAAAACCTACGACATCGAGGTCTGGATGCCCGGGCAGGGCGAGGGCGGGGCGTTCCGCGAGATCTCGAGCTGCTCGGTCTGCGGCGACTTCCAGGCACGGCGCATGGATGCGCGCTCGCGCGGGCCCGACGGCAAGCCGCGCTTCGTGCACACGCTGAACGGCTCCGGCACCGCAGTCGGCCGCGCGCTGATCGCCGTGATAGAAACCTATCAGCAGGAGGACGGCTCGATCGCGGTCCCGGACGTGCTCCAGCCCTATATGGGCGGGCTGAAGGTGATCGCGCGCGACTAAAGGGTTTTCCCGCGAAGTGGGCAGCGGTTCGCGTCCGAAAACGCGGCATGACGAGAATCGCGTTGCGAAGATCGGGCGGCCGGCTATCCTGCCGGCCCGTCCACGGGAACCCTCCCTTCATGGCCTTGCACCGCGACATCTTCTGGGTCGGAAGACAATGGGCGGTGACGGGGGCCGGGATCCAGGCCATCGATCAGCGCCTGCGCGGCGTTCTCGACATCGGGATCGCGCGGCTCTGGGACGATGATCTCGTGCAGAGCCGGCGGGCCAAGCCCGGCGTCAATGCTGCGGATTTCGACAAGGCACTGAGCGTGGCACGCGAACGCTTTCCGCAGAAGCCGACGTCCGACCCGTTCGTGGCGCAGCTGAAGGCGCTCGGCGTCATCGAGACTTCCGTCGTGAACCCGGTCGTGCCGGCGATGCAATTGCGTGCAGAAGGCCGGCTTGCGCGCTTCCTGCCGCAATGGCGCGTTCGCCGCTAGCGGGACCAGCCCGGGAACCAGCCGCCGGACCGCAATCGTCCGGTTTGCCTGATCGGCGCTGGCCGGATAAGACGGCTCAGACCCGCTTTCAGGAATCGACCCTTCCGCATGCGCATTCTCTGCACCAATGACGACGGCATCCACGCTCCCGGCCTCAAGGTCGTGGAGGAGATTGCGCGCGCTTTGACCGATGATGTCTGGGTGGTGGCGCCCGAGCTCGACCAGTCCGGCGTGTCGCACTCGCTGTCGCTGAACGATCCCTTGCGTCTGCGCGAGGTCGGCCCACGGCACTTCGCCGTGCGCGGCACGCCGACCGACTGCGTCATCATGGGAGCGCGCCATATCCTGGGAGCCAAGCTGCCCGATGTCGTGCTGTCCGGCGTCAATAAGGGCCGCAACGTCGCCGAGGACGTGGTCTATTCCGGCACTATTGCCGGCGCATTGGAAGGCACCATCCTGGGGTTGCCGTCATTCGCATTGTCGCAGGAGTTCAGCGTCGAGACCCGCGAACGGCCGCCGTGGGACACGGCTCGCAAATTCGGGCCGGATATCCTGCGCAAGGTGATCGCCGCCGGCGTTCCGAAGGACACCGTCATCAACATCAACTTCCCGTCCTGCGCGCCGGAGGATGTGCTGGGCATCCGCGTCACGCGGCAAGGCAAGCGCAATCTCGGCTTCCTCAGGATCGACGAGCGCCGGGACGGCCGCGGTAATCCTTATTTCTGGATCGGCTTCGAGCGGACCGCGATGCTCGACACGCCCGCCGACGGCACCGATCTCGCGGCGCTGCGCGAGCGCTACGTCTCGGTCACCCCGCTCAGGCTCGACCGTACCGACGAGGCGTTTTCGGAGCAGCTTGGCCTCACCCTGAAATAAAGGTTAGCTGCCGCGAAGCGCAGCCTCGATAGTCTTGCCGAGCGCGTCGAGCTGAAACGGCTTCTGGAGCGCCGGCCGGTCGCGATATTGCTCGGGCAGGCCGGAGGAGCCGTAACCGGTGGCGAAGATGAACGGGCAGCCCTTGGCCATGATGACATCGGCGACCGGCGAGATGACCTTGCCGTTGACGTTGACATCGAGAATGGCGAGATCGAACTCGGTGGATTGCGCAAGCCGCATGGCCTCATTGATGTCGCCCGCTTCGGCGGCAACCTTGTAGCCAAGCTCCTCCAACATGTCTGCGACCATCATTCTGATCATGACCTCGTCCTCGACGAGGAAAACAGAGCGGCCCGAAAGCCCTGTCGCAGTCATGGTTGAGTCCTTGCCCATTCTCGTGAACGTTCGCAGATAACGATAGGCGACGCAATGCGCGTTTCGGCGAACGCAAACCTCGCAAATGGCTTAGCGCTTTGAAGGCCTTGTTGTGGTCAAATGCTGCGCCGAAAGGATATCATGAGTTCCTGAGCCGGAACAAGATTCTCGTCTCGGGTTCTTGCGGTGCAGTACGGCGATCCGCCAGACGAGACGAGCGATAGCAGCAATGACGTCCCACCAGCACCCGCCGGAAAAGATGATGTTTCAGCTCACGCTGAGGCGTCGGGGCATCAGCGATCAGGCCGTGCTGCGGACCATGGAAGAGGTGCCGCGCGAGCTTTTCGTCGACGAGGCCGATCGCGAGGGCGCCTATCGTGACAGCGCGCTGCCGATCGCCTGCGGGCAGACCATCAGCCAGCCCTTCGTCGTCGCCTACATGACCGAGCAGCTCCAGCTCCAGAAGCAGCACCGGGTGCTCGAAATCGGCACCGGCTCCGGCTACCAGGCCGCCGTGCTGTCGCGGCTCGCCGGCCAGGTGCTGACCGTCGAGCGCTATCGCAAGCTCGCCGACACGGCACGCGCCCGGCTTGAGAAGCTCGATTGTCACAATGTCGAGGTGATGCTCGGTGACGGTCTCAATCTGCCTCCCAACATCGGCCCGTTCGATCGCATCATCGTCACCGCGGCGATGGAGCAGATACCGGAGAACCTGGTCGAGCGGCTTGAGGTCGGGGGCATCCTGATTGCCCCGGTCGGCCCGCATCAGGGCGTGCAGACGCTGACCCGCCTGGCTCGTAGCGAAACCGGAATCGAGCGCAAGGAACTCGTCGAGGTCCGCTTCGTGCCGGCACTGCCCGGGGTGGCGCGGGAGCTGTAGAATCCCGGATCGGCAGTGCCGCCAACATCTTATTGTGAGGGTTAAGCCGTTATTTACTCGCCGCGTGTTTACTTAAAACACCAGTTCTGTTGCGTACGAGTGAGTAACCATGTCCGCTGTCGCCGAGTTGCTTTACTCGCGCCGCGTGCCGCAGGTCGCGGTGCTGGCGCTGATCTCCTTCAGCTTTGCAGGGTGCAGCGCCGACATGTCGTCGCGGCTGTCCCAGACCAACTTCTCCAATCCTTTCGCCTCCGAGCAGACCGGTTCGGTGCAGCAGCCGCCGCCGCAGCAGCGTGAGTTGCCGCAATATGCGCGGCCGCAGACGCAGCCCGGTTACTACCAGTCGCAGGCTTTGCCTCCGCCCGCGGTATCTGCCCCGCAGTCCTATCCCGTTGCCTCCGGGGGCGGGGTGTCCGGTGGCGGACGCGGCGTCAGCTCATATGCGCCTCCGGCGCAACCGCATCTGGAGACCACGGCGACCGTCCCGCCGAAGTCGGTCGCGGCCGCCCAGCCGGCCGGCGGGACCAAGATCATCGTCGGCACCAGCGACACGCTCGACGTGCTCGCCAAGCGCTATCGCGTCACGCCGCAGGCGATCCTTGCCGCCAACGGCTACAAGGGTCCGCGGGCGCTCTCGCCCGGCCAGCAGCTGATCATTCCGTCGCCGGCAACGGCAGCGGCGCCGGCGCCAGCGACGGCTCCGGTCGCCGCAGCGCCTGCGGCGAAGCCGGTTGCTGCCGTCGCGGCGCCGCCGAGCACGCACTTCGTCAACCGCGGCGACACGCTCGCCAGCATCGCGCGCAAGAACCGCATCTCGGCGGCAGAGCTCGCCCGTGCCAACGGCATCGATCCGTCGGCGAAGCTGAAGCTCGGCACCAAGCTGACCGTGCCCGGGGCCAAGACCGCTGCCGTTGCGGCGCCGGTTGCTGCGGCTCCGGTCGCGGCTGCACCGGTGGCTGGAACGCTCCAGCCCGTTCCGGCAGCTCCGGCGCCCGCGACCAAGATGGCCACTGCCGCCGCGCCCGTGCAGAGCGCGCGGCTCGCCCAGGCCACGAGCAATGTGGAAGAGAAGGCTGCCGAGACGCCGGCGAAGGCTGCGGAGGCCACCGGCGCGCTGCCGACCTTCCGCTGGCCCGTTCGCGGCAAGGTGGTCACGAGCTACGGTGCCAAGACCAATGGCAAGTCCAATGACGGCATCAATCTGGCGGTGCCCGAGGGGACGCCGGTCAAGGCGGCCGAAGATGGCGTCGTCGCCTATTCCGGCAACGAGCTGAAGGGTTACGGCAATCTGGTTCTGGTTCGGCACTCCAACGGCTACGTCACCGCATATGCCCATGCGAGTGAGCTGTTGGTGAAGCGCGGCGATACCATCAAGCGCGGCCAGGTCATTGCCAAGTCGGGTCAATCCGGGGAGGTGGCGTCGCCGCAGCTCCACTTCGAGATCCGCAAGGGATCGAGCCCGGTTGACCCGCTTCAATTCCTCAACGGGGCGTGAGACTTACGTAGCCTCCGCACGAACGGTGTCGTCGCCCGGCTCGACCGGGCGACCCAGTACGCCGCGGCCTCTCGATTGACAACAACCGTCTCTGGAATACTGCATCGCCCGCTCCAGTGCGCAAGTGCGTACAAGGCGGGCGATGACAGTTGAATTCGGGGTAACAGCTCGCGCTACTACGCCGTCAGCTTCACACCCAGCCGTCCCGCCAGCTCCTGCACGAACTGCCAGGCGACGCGGCCCGAGCGCGAGCCGCGCGTCGTCGACCATTCCAGCGCCTCGCGCTCGAGCGTCTCGTCGTCGACCCTGATCCCGAAATGGCTGCAATAGCCGCGCACCATGGCGAGATATTCGTCCTGGCTGCAGCGGTGGAAGCCGAGCCAGAGGCCGAAGCGATCCGACAGCGAGACCTTCTCCTCCACCGCTTCGCCCGGATTGATCGCGGTCGAGCGCTCGTTCTCGATCATCTCGCGCGCCAGCAGATGGCGCCGGTTGGAGGTGGCGTAGAGGATGACGTTCTCGGGCCGGCCCTCGATGCCGCCTTCGAGCACCGCCTTGAGCGACTTGTAGGAGGCATCGTTGCCGTCGAAGGAGAGGTCGTCGCAGAACACGATGAAGCGGAAGGAGGAGGCCCGCAGCTGCTCCATCAGGGCCGGCAGGCTCTCGATGTCCTCACGGTGGATCTCGATCAGCTTGAGCTTGTCGGCCGGTTTGCGCTCCGCGTTGATGCTGGCATGCGCCGCCTTCACCAGTGACGACTTGCCCATTCCGCGTGCGCCCCAGAGCAGGGCGTTGTTGGCGGGCAGGCCGTTGGCGAAGCGCTCGGTGTTCTCCATCAGGATGTCGCGCATCCGGTCGACGCCCTTGAGCAGGAACAGCTCGACGCGGCTCACGCGCGGCACCGCCGAGAGGCGTCCGTCGGGATGCCAGACATAGGCGTCCGCCCGCTTGAACGACTCGGCCTCGACCGCCGGCTTGCCCTGCGCGGAGAGGTGCGCCGCAATGGTCTCCAGGGCGCGGAGGATGCGCTCCTGCGCGAGGTCCGGGCCTGCCTTGGTGACCGCCGCCGTGGGGCGTTTTGCCGCGAGGCGGGTGGGCTTGTTGGCAGGGGTGCGGGGGCCTTTGCCGGCCGGGCTTTTGCTATGGTTTTTGGGCATGTCCGAAGTTCCTGAGAACGCAGCCTTATCGGGCCTGACGGGCCGCCGCAAGGTGGCCCAAAAGGGCAGCCTGGCAGCGTTGCAATTGGGGCAATGGCCGCTATAGTCCGCGCGAATTTGACCGAACCGGTCGCCTTTGAGGGCCTGACCGGCTTTCCCCCGTTCTCACGAGGATCGTCCGAATGCTGATTACCCCTGCGTATGCCCAGGCCGCGGCCGCTGGCGACACCAACAGCATGTTGATGTCGCTGCTGCCGTTCGCCCTGATCTTCGTGATCATGTACTTCCTGATTCTGCGCCCGCAGCAGAAGAAGGTCCGCGACCACGCCGAGCTCGTGAAGAATATCCGCCGCGGCGACACCATCGTGACCTCGGGAGGTCTCGTCGGCAAGGTCACCAAGGTGGTCGACGACGACCAGATCGAGTTCGAGATTTCCGACGGCGTGCGCGTGCGGCAGATGCGCCAGATGATCTCGGGCGTGCGCGCCAAGGGCGAGCCGGCCAAGGAAAGCGCAAAAGAGAGCGTCAAGGACGACACCGCGGCGAAGTGAGAGCTTCACCGCGAGTCTCAAGTCTCCTGATCTGACAGGTCCAGTCGATGTTGTATTTCACGCGGTGGAAGGCGCTGGGGATTATCCTGACGGCGCTGATCGTGTGCCTCTGCGCGGTCCCCAACTTCTTCCCCGAGGCGCAAGTCAAGAGCTGGCCCGCCTGGGCGCAGCGCCGCATCGTGCTCGGCCTCGACCTCCAGGGCGGCTCCTATCTGCTGCTCGAGGTCGACGCTGCCTATGTGAAGAAGGAGCGGCTCGACCAGGTCCGCGACGACGTTCGCCGGACCCTGCGCGACGCCAAGATCGGATTCACCGGCGGCGTCACCGTGCGCAACGATGCCGTCGAGGTTCGCATCACCAAGGAGACCGATGCGCAGCCGGCGCTTGCCAAGCTGCGCGAGCTGTCCCAGCCGCTGGGCGGCCTGATGGGATCCAGCGGTCAGCGCGACCTCGAGGTGACTGATGCCGGCGGCGGGGTGATCCGCCTGAGCGTCCCGCAGGCTGCGGTGCTCGATCGCCTGCGCAAGACCATCGAGCAGTCGATCCAGATCGTCGAACGCCGCGTCAACGAGCTCGGCACCGTCGAGCCCGTCATCCAGCGCCAGGGTAACGACCGCATCCTGGTGCAGGTCCCCGGTCTTCAGGACCCGACCCGCCTGAAGGAACTGCTGGGCAGGACCGCGAAGATGGAATTCCGCATGGTCGACACCTCCGTGCCGCCGGATCAGGCGCAAGCGGGCAGGGTGCCGCCGGAATCCGAACTGCTGATGAGCGCCTCGCCTCCGCCGACGCCCTATGTGGTCAAGAAGCAGGTGCTGGTCGCCGGCGGCGACCTGACCGATGCGCAGGCGACCTTCGACCAGCGCACGGGTGAGCCGGTCGTCAGCTTCAAGTTCAACACCTCGGGCGCGCGCAAATTCTCGCAGGCCACGCAGGAGAATGTGGGACTGCCGTTCGCGATCGTGCTGGACAACAAGGTGATCTCGGCGCCCGTCATCCGCGAACCCATCACCGGCGGCCAGGGCCAGATCTCCGGCAATTTCACGGTGCAATCGGCCAACGATCTCGCGATTCTCCTGCGCGCCGGCGCATTGCCGGCACCGCTCACGGTGGTCGAGGAGCGCACCGTGGGTCCGGGACTCGGCCAGGACTCGATCGAGAAGGGCGAACTTGCGGCCTATGTGGGCTCGATCCTCGTCATCATCTTCATGCTCCTGACCTACCGGCTCTTCGGCGTGTTCGCCAATATCGCGGTGGCCATCAACGTCGCCATGATCTTCGGCCTATTGTCGCTGCTCAACGCCACGCTGACGCTGCCCGGCATCGCCGGCATCGTGCTCACCGTCGGCATCGCGGTCGACTCCAACGTGCTGATCTACGAACGCATCCGCGAGGAATTGCGCGGCGGCCGCAACGCGATCTCGGCGATCGACGCCGGTTTCAAGCGGGCGCTTGCCACCATCCTCGATTCCAACATCACCACCTTCATTGCCGCCGCGGTGCTGTTCTACATCGGCACCGGCCCGGTGCGCGGCTTTGCCGTGACGCTCGGCATCGGCATCATCACAACGGTGTTCACCGCCTTCACCCTGACCCGGCTGATCGTCGCCTGGTGGGTGCGGTGGAAGCGGCCGCAGAGCGTGCCGATCTAGGAGCCTGATCGTGACTCAGACCGTTCTCATCGGGCTCGGCGTTCTCATCGCCATTCTCACCGTGGTCTCGGCGCTTGGCCTGCTGCCGTCGCTGCGCATCGTCCCCGACGATACGCATTTCGACTTCACGCGCTTCCGTCGCATCAGCTTTCCGATCTCGGCGGCGCTGTCGATCGTCGCGATCGTATTGTTCTTCACCCATGGTCTGAACCTCGGTATCGACTTCAAGGGCGGCACGCTGTTGGAGGTGAAGGCGAAGTCCGGCACCGTCGACATCGCCGCGATGCGTACCTCGCTTGACAAGCTGGGTTTGGGTGAAGTCCAGTTGCAGGAGTTTGGCGGCCCTGAGAACGTCCTGATCCGAGTTGCGGAACAGCCCGGCGGAGACGTCGCGCAGCAGCAAGCGTTGCAGAAACTTCGTGGCGCGCTCGGAGATAACGTCAGCATTGAGCGCACCGAGGTGATCGGCCCGCGCGTCGCGGGCGAGCTCCTGGCCTACGGCATGCTCGGCCTGATGCTCGCGATCGTTGGGATCCTGATTTATCTCTGGTTCCGGTTCGAATGGCAGTTCGCGCTGGGCGCCATGATCGCCAACGTGCACGACATCGTGCTGACGATCGGCTTCATGTCGATCAGCCAGGTCGATTTCGACCTGACCAGCATCGCGGCGTTGCTGACCATTCTCGGCTATTCGCTCAACGATACCGTCGTCATCTACGACCGCATCCGGGAAATGCTGCGTCGCTACAAGAAGATGCCGATGCCCCAGCTGCTCAATGAATCCATCAACTCGACGCTGTCGCGCTCGATTATCACTCACGTCACGGTGACGCTCGCGCTGCTCGCGCTGCTCTTGTTCGGCGGCCATGCCATCCACAGCTTCACCGCGGTGATGATGTTCGGCGTGGTGCTGGTCGGCACCTACACTTCGATCTTCATTGCAGCGCCGATCCTGATCTATCTCGGCGTCGGCGAGCACCGCGAAGACGCGCCCGATACGGCGACGCCGGCGAAGAAAAGCAAGGCATGATCCGAACCTCAAGCCCTTGCAGGCGTTTGCGAGGGCAGTAAGCCCATTCGGACGAAGCTCATGGCCGGCGATCCCAACGCTCCGCATTTCCCGCGCTCGGCGGCGATCGACGCCTACGGCAAGGGCGGCTTCGCCTTTGCCGGCATGTCCCATCGGGGCTCGCTGCTCTGCCTGCCCGACGCGATCTGGGCCTGGGACGTGATCGATCCCGCGAAGATCGACCGCTACTCGCTGGATCGGGTGTTCACGGCGGCCAACAGCATCGACACGCTCCTGGTCGGCACTGGAACGGGGTTGTGGCTGCCGCCGCCGGAGCTGCGTCAGGCGCTCAAGGCGGTGAGGGTTGTACTGGACACGATGCAGACCGGCCCGGCCGTGCGCACCTACAACATCATGATCGGCGAACGGCGGCGGGTTGCCGCCGCGCTGATCGCCGTGCCATGAGCAACCCGGCGCCGCCTCCCGACTCCTTTGCTTTTTGCGCCGATCTCGTGCGCAGTCATGACTTTCCGCGCTACGCCGCGACCCTGTTCGCGCCGGCCGCCGAGCGCCGCGCGTTACTTGCGATCTTTGCCTTCAACGTCGAGATCGTCCGCGTCCGCGACCAGGTGAGCCAGCCCTTGCCTGGCGAGATCCGCCTGCAATGGTGGACCGACATGCTGTCGGGCCATGTCCATGGCAGCGCCGAGGGCAATCCGGTGGCAGCCGAGCTGCTTCGCGCGATCCGCGATTTCGACCTGCCGGTCGAGCCGCTGTCGCTGCTTGCCGAGGAGCATCAGTTCGATCTCTACAACGACCCGATGCCGACCATGGCCGCGCTGGAAGGTTACCTCGCGGCGACCTCATCGGCGCTGTTCGCCCTGGCAGCGCAAGTGCTGGGACCGCCTTCGGAGGCGACCGAGCATGTCGCCCGCCATGCCGGGCTGGCGCAGGGTATCGTGCAGGTCATGGCCAATCTGCCGCGCGATGCCGCGCGCCGGCAATTGTTCGTGCCGCAGCAGGTGCTGGAGAAGCACGATTGCAGCATGGAGGATGTCTTCGCCGGCAAGCAGACACCCAATCTCTATGCGGTGCTTGAGCAGCTCGCGGGTGAAGCCCGGCAGCATATGACCGCGGCTTCATCGCTGCTGGCGCAGCTGCCGCCGCCGTTGCGGCCGGCGTTTCTGCCGCTGCGCCAGGCGCAGGCCGATCTCGAGCGCCTGTCGCGCCCGGGACGCAATCCGTTTACGTTCCAGCCGACCTCGCGGTTGCGCACGCTCTGGACGCTGTGGCGCGCCTCGCGATCGCGTGAATTTACCAAATAGACGCCGGCTTATCGCCTGGCCCGCCCAAATGCTCTATGCTGTCCTATGGCTGACATGTCCCAAAGCTCGTTCGATCTCAGCGGCCTTCCGGTCGCCCCTGAAGACATTCACGCCGCCGCCAAGACCATCCAAGGCGCCGTTGTCGAGACGCCCTGTAGCCACAGCCGGACGCTGAGCAGCATCTGCGGCTGCGACATCTGGCTCAAATTCGAGAACCTGCAGTTCACCTCCTCGTTCAAGGAGCGCGGCGCGCTCAACCGGCTCACCGCGCTGACGCCGGAAGAGCGCGCGCGGGGCGTGATCGCGATGTCCGCGGGCAACCACGCGCAAGGCGTTGCCTACCACGCCAAGCGGCTCGGCATTCCCGCCACCATCGTGATGCCGATCGGCACGCCCATGGTGAAGATCGAGAACACCCGGCATCACGGCGCCGAGGTGGTGGTCACGGGCGCGACGCTGGAGGAGGCGGCCGCCTTTGCGCGCAGCCACGGTGAAGCGCACGGCATGGTCTTCGTCCATCCTTACGACGATCCGCTCGTCATCGCCGGGCAGGGCACGATCGGGCTGGAAATGCTGAAGGCGGTCCCGGAGCTCGACACGCTGGTCGTCCCGATCGGCGGCGGCGGTTTGATCAGCGGGATTGCCATTGCCGCGAAGTTGATCAAGCCGACGCTCAGGATACTGGGCGTCGAGGCCTGGCTCTATCCCTCGATGTACAACGCCATTCACGACGGCAATCTGCCGGCGCGCGGCGATACGCTCGCCGAGGGCATCGCGGTGAAATCACCGGGCAAGATCACCACCGAAATCGTTCGGCGCCTCGTCGACGATATTGCGCTCGTCAACGAAGCCGAGCTCGAGCGTGCAGTCGCGACCCTGATCTCGATCGAGAAGACCGTCGTCGAGGGCGCCGGCGCCGCCGGCCTCGCCGCGCTGATGTCCGATCCGTCCCGCTTTGCCGGCGAGAAGGTCGGCCTCGTGCTGAGCGGAGGCAATATCGACACGCGGCTGATCGCCTCCGTGCTCACCCGCGAGCTCGCGCGCGAGGGGCGGCTGACGCAATTGTCGCTCGATATCCCCGACAGGCCGGGGCAGCTCGCCGCGGTAGCGGCACTGCTGGCCGAAGCGGGTGCGAACATCATCGAGGTCTCACACCAGCGGACCTTCTCCGACCTGCCGGCCAAGGCGACGCTGCTGCAGCTTGTCATCGAGACCCGCGATGCCGCCCATCTCAACGAGGTGATGGCCAGGCTCAGCGCATCCGGATTGAGCGCGCGCTGCACCTGAGCCCGCGCTAACGTGACGTCAAATCCGCGACGTGGTCGATCAACCGGTCGATCTCGGCTTGGGTATTGTAGTAGTGGGGCGAAGCCCGGACGAGCGGCGGCAGCTCGCGGATCTCGGCATCGATGCGGGTACTCGACGGGTCTGAAGCGCCGATTGTGATGCCCGCCGCCGCGGCGCTGCTGACAATGGCCTCCGCTTCATATCCATCCAAAGTGAAGCTGACGATGGCGCCAGGCTTGCGGCCAAGGTCGTGAATAGTGATGCCGCGAATGGAAGCGAGGCCGCTGCGAAGGCGGCCCGCGAGCAGCCGGCAGCGCTCCTCGATGGCATCCATGCCGATGTCGAGCGCATAATCGACGGCAGCGCCGAGCCCAAGCCGGGCGGCGTAATTATTCTCCCATGTCTCGAAGCGGCGGGCATCGTCGCGGAGCCGATATTCATCGCGCGAGACCCAGGGCGCCGCAAAATGGTCGATCATCGGTGGCTCGAGCTGCTGCAGGAGCGCCCCGCGCACATAGAGAAAGCCGGTACCACGCGGTCCCCGCAGGAATTTGCGTCCCGTGGCCGACAGCATGTCGCAGCCGATGGCCTCGACGTCGACCTCCATCTGGCCGACCGCCTGGCAGGCATCGAGCAGATAGGGGATGCCGTGTGCTCGCGCAATCCTGCCGATGGCCGCTGCGGGATTGGTCAGCCCGCCATTGGTCGGAACCCAGGTAATGGCGATCAGCTTCACGCGTTCGTCGATCATACGTTCGAGTCCGCCGACATCGAACTCGCCCGTCGCATCGCTCGGCACCACATCGATGATAGCGCCTGTGCGTTTGGCGGCCTGAAGAAACGCAACATAGTTGGCGGCGTACTCCGCTTCGGCCGTCAGGATCCGGTCGCCCTCTCGAAATGAAAGCGAATAGAACGCCATCTGCCAGGCAACCGTCGCGTTCTCCACCAGGGCGATTTCCTCCGGCGATGCGTTCAGGAGCCGGGCCACTGAGCCGTAAACGGCTTCGAGCCGATCTGACGCGCGATCGGCTGCGGCATAGCCGCCGATCTCGCTCTCGAGATCGATATGTCCCTTCATCGCCGCGACGACGGGCGCGGGCATGAGAGCCGCACCGGCATTGTGGAGATACGCGAGCCGGGAGGCAGCAGGCGTGTCGGCACGAATCTGGTTGATGTCGATCACGTCAGAGCCTCCATCGTCAGGTTCCTCGTAGACACAATGACGCACGCGAGCAAGCTCGGGCAAACGACTGTTCCAGCTGGAGCATGCAGATCGGGATGCCTATGCTGATCGGAAGCGCAATCTGGCACGGAATCACAGGGAATACCCAATGGCAAAGAACACGATCTGCCTCTGGTACGACAAGGATGCTGAAGCCGCGGCCCGCTTCTATGCCGAGACGTTTCCCGACAGCGCGGTGAGTGCGGTCCATCGCGCGCCCAGCGACTATCCGTCCGGCAAGGCAGGCGATGTCCTGACCGTCGAGTTCACGGTAGCCGGCGTTGCCTGTCTCGGTCTCAATGGCGGACCCGTCTTCAAGCACAACGAGGCCTTCTCGTTCCAGATCGCCACCGACGATCAGGCGGAGACCGATCGCTACTGGAACGCCATCGTCGGCAATGGCGGGCAGGAGAGTGCGTGCGGCTGGTGCAAGGACAGATGGGGAGTCTCCTGGCAGATCACGCCGCGGGTGCTGACCGAGGCGCTGGCCGCCGGTGGCACGGAGGCCAAGCGCGCCTTCGATGCGATGATGGGGATGACGAAGATCGACGTCGCCGCGATCGAAGCCGCGCGCCGCGGCTGAGACGGTCGCGCCTCAGATGCAGAGGCCGAGCAGCTTGACGTGACAGTTGCCGGACTTCGGCTTGCTCGCGGGCGGCACCTCGCGCTTCACCGCGACGACGGGCTCCTTGTCCTTTTTCTTGCCTTTGCCCTTGAGCCCGTAATCGCCGGCGATCACCATTGCCCAATAAGTGCGCTTGCCGCTCGCATTCTTGGCGCTGGCAATGCCGACGCGCGAGGCGTTGTGCAGCAACAGGTTCTTGCGGTGCCCGGAGGAGTCGATCCACTGGCCCAGCGTCTTCTCGAAGCTTTCGTAGCCGTAGGCGATGTTCTCGGCGGCGCGGCCCGCGCCGGCCGGAGCGACGCGGCGGTTGAACGGGCCGAGCGCGTCGTGGCTGAGATCGTCCTTCGCCGCCATCGCGCGGGCCTGATCCATGGCGATGCGATCGAGGGTGGCGTCGCGCACGACGCGGGCCTCACCATGCTTGAGACGGAAGCTGGAGATCAGCTCCGCCGGTGAGTCGGCCAGCGCAGGCGCCCCTGCCAGCAGCACAAGGCCGGCGATCGTTCCGCCAACCATACGATGCATCATCGTCCCCCGAGCGCCCATGATCTCTGCCAACCCTGCCTGATCCAAGCGCTTCTCGATCGCCATTGTGGAGGCTTCAAGGCGCAGATTCCGCGCTAGCTCGTCGGGAGCTTCGCCTCGAAATTGAAGCGGTCGCGCAGGTTCTTGCGCTGCTCCAGGATATCCTTGAGGAAGGCGAGATCCTGCTCGTTCTTCATCATCGGCTCGATCAGGTCGAGCTGGTTCATGGCGACCAGTTGCAGGACCTCGATGCGTGGCTTGCCGCTGGCGTTGCGTGGCAGGGCGTGCACGACCTGGATGTGCTCGGGCGGCTTCGGTCCCTTGGCGGCGGCAAGCTCGCTGCGGAGCTGGCCCTCGAGCGCGGCCTGATCGGCCTCGACGAAGGCGTAAAGCCCGACACCGGAGCGACGGTCGGCAAAGGCGACGATGGCGGCGTCGCGCACGGCGGGATTCCGGCGGATCAGCTCGGCCAGCACCGGCGCGTCGTTGACGAGCCGACGGCCGCCGCCCTCGCGATCGGTGAAGTTGAACAGGCCGCGGGTGATGGCGCGATAGACCTTCTTGCCGGTTGCGAGCCACAGGCTCGCGGCGAACGACTTCCTCGCCAGGATCTTTCGCTCTCGCGGCGTCAGCGCCTCGGGCGCGTAGGAGCGCTTGTGCTTGAGCAGATGCCGGAGGTCCTCATAGGCGAGGATGCGATAGAGCCGGCCGCGGCGCTTGAAGCACGCGGCGAGCTGGAAGTCGGTGACATAGGCGCGGCCGTCGCGGCCGACCAGCCAGTTCTGCTCCTTGGCGAGATCGTTGTGGCAGATGCCGGCGCGGCGCAGCCGACGCAGTGCGGCCTTGGCGGAGCGGAAATAGGCGACATCGCCATGGGGCTTTGCCAGGTGCAGCGCGACGCCGTCGACGAAGCCGCGCACCAGAGCGCGGCGCCCGGCCCAGAGCAGCTCGGGGCCGACGTCGAGGCCTTTGGCCCGCACCAGGGCCTGCTTCTCGCGGGCGAACAGGTGGCGTGCCAGCAGAAACGACCACCATGGCACCTCGTCGAGCCGGCGCAGCACCGCGTCGATCTCGCCGCTTTCGCTGCGGAAACGGCCGCGCTCGACGGTCGAGAACACGTCGCGCTTGAGCATCACGCCTTCGGTCCAGCGCGCCGACAGCTCTGCGGCGTCGTCTTTGGGCAAGCTCATTGCAAACTCACGCGGCGGCGGCAATGCGCAGGTGATCGGCGATCCAGCGATCGAGATCGGCGAGCGCCCGTGCGCTCAGCGCCTGCTTCTTGGCCACCGTCTTCTCGTTGCCGCGCAGCCGCGTGCCGTCGGGCTTCTTCGTTGGTACGCTCGTGAGCGGTGGAAACAGGCCGAAATTGATGTTCATCGGCTGGAACGAGCGCGTGCCCGGCTCGATGGTCTCGATATGGCCGCCGGTGATGTGACCGAGCAGCGATCCCAGTGCGGTCGTAGCCGGCGGGCTGACAAGCGTCTCGCCGCGCGCTTCCGCGGCTGCATAGAGACCCGCGATCAAGCCGACGCTGGCGGATTCCACATAGCCTTCGCAGCCCGTCATCTGGCCGGCGAAGCGCAGCCGCGTCTGTGCGCGCAGCCGCAGCTGGCCGTCGAGCAGCTTCGGCGAGTTCAGGAAGGTGTTGCGATGCAGGCCGCCGAGGCGGGCGAATTCGGCGTTCTCCAACCCCGGAATGGTGCGGAAGATGCGCTGCTGCTCGCCATACTTCAGCTTGGTCTGGAAGCCGACGATGTTGTAGAGCGTGCCGAGCTTGTTGTCCTGGCGCAGTTGCACGATCGCGTACGGTTTCGTGGTGGGATCGTGCGGGTTGGTGAGGCCGACCGGCTTCATGGGACCATGGCGCAGCGTCTCGGGGCCACGTTCAGCCATCACCTCGATCGGCAGGCAGCCGTCGAAATAGGGCGTGTTGGTCTCCCATTCCTTGAATTCGGTCTTCTCGCCGGCGATCAGCGCGGCGACGAAGCCCTCATACTGCTCCTTGGTCATGGGGCAGTTGATGTAGTCGGCACCGTTGCCGCCGGGGCCGACCTTGTCGTAGCGCGATTGGAACCAGGCCACCGACATGTCGATGGACTCGCGGTGCACGATCGGCGCGATGGCGTCGAAGAAGGCGAGCGCGTTCTCGTCGGTGAGCTCGCGGATGGCGTCGGCCAGCGGCGCGGAGGTGAGGGGGCCGGTGGCGACGATGACGTTGCTCCACGAGGCCGGCGGCAGGCCGGCGACCTCATCGCGTGCGATCTCGATCAGGGGATGATCGTTCAGCGCCTTGCTGACGGCCGCCGAGAAGCCGTCGCGATCGACCGCGAGTGCGCCGCCGGCGGGCACCTGGTTGGCGTCGGCCGCGCGCATGATCAGCGAGCCGAGTCGGCGCATCTCCGCATGCAGCAGGCCGACGGCGTTGTTGGCGGCGTCATCCGAGCGGAACGAGTTGGAGCAGACGAGCTCGGCAAGTCCGTCGGTGCGGTGCGCCTCGGTCATGCGGGTCGGCCGCATCTCGTGCAGCACCACGGGCACGCCGGACTTCGCAATCTGCCAGGCAGCTTCCGAACCGGCGAGGCCGGCACCGATCACGTGGACGAGGTTGGATTGGGGTCCTGTCATGGGGCGGACAGGTAGCGCTTTTCGGCGGAGAGTGGAATCGCCGAGATCGAGTTTTCTGCCACCAGATGCGACAACGCCCGCACGAGGCGGGCGCTATCGGTCCGTTCTAGTGAAGGGCTGAAGGATATCAACCCTGATACTGACCGGCGGCAACGCGCGGGATGTCCGAGCGATCGAGGCCGATATCGGCCAATTCGCGATCGCTGAGCTGGGACAGCTCGGCAACATTGCGCTGATAGTCCCGGAAGGCCTGGATCATGCGGATGAGCGAGAGCAGCATTGGTAGTCTCCTGTAGTTCGATTCAGCCTTTGCTTGAGGCCTCATCGTTGAAATGAATATAGGTGAGAGTGGTGCAGTGCGAAAGTTCCGATGTTGCGATGCAGCTAAGCGCTATGCGCATGGCGTACGTAACGGATGATTAACCGGAAGGCGCTTCCGCCCAGAGCTTGGCCAAGGCCGTCCGGCATCGGCGATAAGTACCCATGAAATAACGGTTTTTATGTCAAGAATTGATCTGGGTCATCGCGGAAATAGGTTGCCTATAAGCGGCCAGCAAGTTCAACTCAGCAGCTTATAGACTCAAGTCATGCCTGCCTGATTCGCATAGGACGCGAGGCTATTATATGAATATGGATTCACTTTAAGATCCATTGAATACCGAAAATGCGCCCATGAGCGATGCGCCGGCGCCGCCACAGGCGAGGCACGCTTGCCGGGGTTCGGCAGCGGCGATTCGGCGCGCTTCGGCTGGCTGAGATCTAAGGGGCGCGTGCGAGCTGGGCGGCAAAATAGGCCACGGTCTTGGAGTAGACCTCGCTCTTGTTCCACTGCTTGAGCACCTCAAAATTCGGGCTGCCCGGCTGCCAGTCCTTGCCCTTCTGCCAGCCATAGCCGACCAGATAATTGGCCGTGGAGGCGAGCACGTCGGGCACGTTATGCAGAAGATCGCGCTTGCCGTTGCCGTCGAAGTCGATGGCATATTTCATCCAGGATGACGGCATGAACTGGGTCTGGCCGAGCTCGCCGGCCCAGGCGCCTTTCATGTCGGCGGGCGCAAGATCGCCGCGCTGGACGATGCGCAGCGCATCCAACAGCTCGGCGCGAAACTGCTCGGAGCGACGGCAATCGTAAGCGAGCGTTGCAAGCGAGCGGATCGTTGCAAACTTGCCGGTGTTGACGCCGAAATCGGTCTCCAGGCCCCAGATCGCGACCAGGACTTCGCCCGGCACGCCATAGGCCTGCTCGATGCGCGAGAGCACCGAGCCGTATTGCTTCATCCTGTTGGAGCCGCGCTCCAAGCGTGGCGGCACCATGCGGCCGGAGAACTCCTCGAAACTCTGGGTAAAGACCTTTTGCGAGCGGTCGCGGTTGAGCACGCTCTGGTCGAACGTGACGCCGGCAAGCCCGGCAGTGATGGTTTGCTGCGAGATGCCCTTCGCCGCAGCGTCGGTTTTGAAATCAGCCAGCCAAGCGTCGAAATTGCCCGAGTCGCAGGCAACCGCGGCGGGCGCTGGCTGGACTGAGAGAAGGGACGCGGAGACGGCCAAGGCTGCGAGAGCAAGACGAGAAATCGTCGGAGTCATCAGATGAAATGGATTTCCGTGAATTGACCTGACCGGCAGCATAATCTCGGCTGTAACCGCGGCCAAAGCAAGGCGCGCGGCCCTGTCCGAACCGGCCAGGGCCGCACGTCACGAGATTGTCAGACGTCAGTCCGATTCCGCCACGGGAAAAGGTTGGCCGGGAAGTCGGCGGCCGGCTTGCGCGGTCGATGCGGCGGAGGGGGGACCGGACGTGCGCCCGGATCGGACGCGATCACCTTGCGGTAAAGGTGCCACGTGGCGTGCCCGAGCAGCGGGACCACAACGGCGAGGCCGAGGAAGGCCGGGATCGTGCCAAGCGCGAGCAGTACCGCCACGATCAGGCCCCAGGCCGCCATCGGCACCGGGTTTTTCGCGACCACGCGCAGCGAGGTGCTCATCGCCTCGAACGCACCGGCATGGCGGTCCAGCATCAAGGGGAACGACACGGCACTGAGACAGAGCGCGGCGAGCGCGAACAGGAATCCGGTGCCGCAGCCAACCACGATCAGCCACCAGCCTTGCTGCGTCGTCAGCACGCGCATCATGAAGTCCGAGAATCCGGTGACGCCCTCGTAGCCGAACGCCGCGACATAGATCGCCTGCGCGGTCGCCACCCAGGTGACGAACAGGGCGAGCAGCAATGTACCGAGGCCGAGCATCGCGCCGAACGACGGCGATCGCAGCACCTCCATGGCATCCCAGGCGCTGGCCGGTTCATAGCGCTCGCGCCGGCTGGAAAGCTCGTAGAGCCCGAGCGCAGCGAAGGGCCCGATCAGCGCGAAGCCCGCGGCGAGCGGAAACAGCAGCGGCAGCACCGAATAGCCCATCACCACACGGGCGAGCACGAGGCCGAGCACCGGGTAGATCACGCAGAGGATGATGGCGTGGCTCGGAACGGCCTTGAAATCCTCCCAGCCGCGCCTGAGCGCGTCGTGCAGATCGGACAATTGTATGGTTCGGATCACCGGTCCAGCCGCATCCGTGGGCTGGGCCATCGTGGGGACATTGCCCTGGTAGAGTGTGGCCATGGTCGCGAGCTCCCTTGCCAAGCGGCTGCATCCGGCGCCGGCAAACGGCGCAAGCGGCCGCCCATTCTCTTGAAATCCCACGATCCCGACCAGACGCGAATTCCGGATGGCATCGCGAGCTGAACGGCAAGCATACTCCCAAGTCCGAGTCCTGTCCTCACGCTTGGGTGAAATTTCGATGCCGCGACGCAATCCATGCGGCGTCATTCTGTCGTCATTTCGCCGCAGATAAGCTGATGCTGCTGTCCGTCGCGCAACTTCGCGGGCGCGGCGCACCAACTTCGTCTATAAGTGCCACCAAGGCCCTTCCAACGGATTCCTTTTCGGGGAGCAGACATGAGCATTTTCGGGAAAATCATCAGCGCGATCTTCGGCGGCCAGCCGGCCTCCGCTGCGCCGGCCGGTGGCGCCGCTTCGCCGGGCGCCCCCGCAGGGTCGGCAAGTCCTTCGGCGCCGGCCGCCGCACCCATGGCTGCGGTCGACGTGGCGGCGATCGTCGACAAGGCGGCCGCCGCGCACAAGGGCGAGAAGCTGGAATGGCGTACCTCCATCGTCGACCTCATGAAGGCGCTCGACATCGATTCCAGCCTCGCTGCGCGCAAGGATCTCGCCAAGGAGCTGGGCTACAGCGGCGACATGAACGACTCGGCGAGCATGAACGTCTGGCTGCACAAGCAGGTGATGTCCAAGCTCGCCGCTAATGGCGGCAAGCTGCCGCCGGAGATCAAGCACTGACCGGACCTGGGGTCGTGCCGCAGGGGCCCGCGATCGCCGCGGGCCCTTTTGCATTCAGGCGACCAGATCCGCATCCTCCGGATGCCGATCGAGATAGTCGACGACGAAGCCGCAACCGGCGATCACCTTCTTGCCGTCGCGCCGGATCAGGTCGAGCGCGCCCTTGACCAGCTCGGAGCCGATGCCGCGCCCGCGCAACGCGCGCGGCGTCTCGGTGTGGGTGATGATTACGGCGGACGGCGTCAGCCGGTAATTGGCGAAGGCGATGTCGTCGCCGACATCGAGCTCGAAGCGGCTCCTGTCCTTGTTGTCGCGTACCGAAGCCGCCATGCGGGATCCCTCCGAACTGCAGATTGCCTCCTGATCTAGGAGGCTGACACGGCCCTTGCCAAGGTGAGACCAGGGGAGATTGGCGCAGACGAGATATCTGCAAATGCGCGCCGTCCTCACCGCACTGCGGTATGGCCATGGCGCCCGGCGAGCATGGTCCCGCGGCTCCGCAAATAATTCCCGATACCGCTCTTGCAAGCCGGAGTTCGGTTCCCACGTCCTAGAAAGGACATACGCCCGAATGCGGCCGGCAGGGTCGCCAGACATTCGGAGTGTCATGATCGCCAGCCGCAGACGTATGCCTCTTTGCAGGAGGGTACGATGTCGGACTCTGGTTTCTTGAATACTCATCGAACATGGGAAGACTGGTGTGGGATGCTGCTGGGCGCGGTGATCGTGGCCTCGCCGTGGTTCCCGATCCAGGATGAATCGATCACCGGTCATCAGACGGCCATCCTGAACACCGTTGCGGTCGGTCTCGTCGTATTTGGCATCAGCCAGCTCGAATATGTCGCCTTGCAGCGCTGGCAGGAGGTGATGACGATCCTGGCCGGACTGTGGCTCATCGCCTCGCCATACGTGATCGGCTATTCCGGTGAGGGATTTCTCCGCATCTATCACACGACCCTCGGTGCGGTGGTGGTGCTGCTCGGCATTCTCCAGCTATGGCAGGACTGGAATATGAATGACCAGGACTTGCTCAAGCACGGACAATAGACCGTAAGTGCGGCAGGCCCGCCGGCCACGAGCGGCGGGCCTGTGCACTCACCGTGTCACGAGATCCGCATAGTCCGGGTGCTTGTCGATCCACGCCTTCACGAACGGGCATTGCGGGATCAGCTTCAATCCGTCGGCGCGGACCTGGTCGAGCGCGCCTTGCACCAGCTTCGAGCCAATGCCCTTGCCGCCAAGCTCCTTCGGCACGTCGGTGTGCTCGAAGGTGATGACACCGCCGTCGAGCCGGTAGTGCTCGGTCGCAAGATGACCCTCCACGTCGAGCTCATAGCGGTGATGGGCCTTGTTGTTGATGACGTCGCTCATATCATTGCCTTGCAGCTGCCGGCCTCGCGCACGAGATCGTAACGCACGGTCCGGCCGGGGTTTCCAATCCGAAGCTGTTCCGTTCAATCGGTCGCTTTGGCGAGCCTGGAATCTTCGACCTGTGGCTGCGGGCGGAGGCAGCCCTGGCAGATAACCAGGGAGCGGTTGACCCTGGCGTCCTGTTCGGCCTCGATGCCATCCTGCGCCTGCCACCGTTCCTTCGAATGGGGCTGAGCGTCGGCCTGCAATCTGTTGCGCTCGGCGCGGCCGCCAGTTCGCGTGGGCTGCGAGGCGGTGCGCGGCCGGTTGGGATCCTCGCCGGCGCCATCCCAGGCATAACGCGCAGGCTTGACGGCGAGATCGGATGCCAGATGCGCTTGCGGAGTCGCGGCACATCCGGCGAGCGCCAGTGACAACAGAAGGAGGGCAGGCGCTTTGACCATGATGCGGCACTCTGTACGCGAGAACCAGCGAGGTTGCGTCGATCATGTTTAAGATTCTCTGAACGATATCGTTTGTGGTTGCGACCAACGCCAATGCGATATCTGATCCTCCTGCTCAGCTTGCTCGTGACCGGCGCGCGTGCCGACGACGCAAAGCCGTTCAATCCGGCCGATTATCCGCCCGGCGTGCAGAAGGCTGTGCGCTACGCCAACGAGGAATGCGAGAGCCAGCAAGGCGGCGAGGTGACCTTCGCGCATGATACGGTGCGCAGGATCGACCTGACCGGCGATGGCCGCGAGGACTACATCGTCGATTTCCAGGACACCAAATGCGGCGATCGCGAGACGACCTATTGCGGAACCGGCGGCTGCGTCATGAAGATCCTGGTGACGCTGCCGGACGGCAGCGTGCGCGAGGTCTTCGACGGCTACGTCCTCCGCTACAAGATCATGGCCCCACCGGTGAAGCGCGGCGCCGCGCGCACCATCCGCTTCGATCTGCATGGCAGCTTCTGCGGCGGCTTTGGTCCGCAGGCCTGCTGGAAGACCCGGACCATCACGGCGACGCCTTTTGCGTTCAAGCAGCCGTAGACCAGGTGCGGCGCAGCCGGCCTTGCAGGGCCGCTGGCGTTGGCGATAAATGGGCTGCAATGAACGGACGGCTTCCGTGCCATCCGTCGCCCATGAGGAAGCCCGATGCAGCCCCTGCGCATGTCCCGCCGCGTCATGAATCTCGCCTATATGCTGACCCAGAATGCGCGGCGGCATGGCGCGCGTCCCGGCTTCGTCTGGGGGGACAAGTCCTGGACCTGGCGCGAGATCGATGCGCAGGTCTCGGCCCTGGCCGCGGCGCTCGCCGCGCGGGGCATTGCCAAGGGCGACCGCATCCTCGTCCATTCCAAGAATGGCGATGAGATGTTTGTCTCGATGTTCGCGGCGTTCCGGCTCGGTGCGGTCTGGGTGCCCACCAATTTCCGTCTGATGCCGGATGAGGTCAGCTATCTCGCGCAGGCCTCCGGCGCCAAGGCGTTCCTGTGCCATGTCGATTTCCCCGAGCATGCCGCGGCGGTGCAGGGCGGATCGCTGCAGTTCACCTGGAGCGTCGACGGCAAGGCCGCGTTCGGCGAGCGCTCGGTGGCCGATGCGATCGCCTCGCATGCGGGCGCCGTTGTGGAGAATGTCGCGGTCGAGCATGACGATCCCTGCTGGTTCTTCTTCACCTCCGGCACCACCGGACGCTCCAAGGCGGCCGTGCTCACCCACGGCCAGATGGGATTCGTCGTTACCAATCATCTCGCCGATCTGACGCCCGGCACGACCGAGCAGGATGCCTCGCTGGTGGTGGCACCGTTGTCGCACGGCGCCGGCGTGCACCAATTGATGCAGACCGCGCGCGGCGCGCGCACCGTGCTGCTGCCGACCGAGAAATTCGACATCAACGAGGCGTTCCGCCTGATCGAGGCGCATCGCGTCAGCAATCTCTTCACCGTGCCGACCATCCTGAAGATGATGGTCGAGCATCCCGCCGCCGACAAATACGACCATTCCTCGCTGCGCTACGTCATCTATGCGGGCGCGCCGATGTATCGCGAGGACCAGAAGGCGGCGTTGAAGAAGCTCGGCAAGGTGATCGTGCAGTATTTTGGCCTCGGTGAGGTCACCGGCAACATCACCGTGCTGCCGGCGGCGCTGCACGACCCGGAGGACGGCCCGCACGCCAGGATCGGCACCTGCGGCTTCGAGCGCACCGGCATGCAGGTGTCGATTCAGGACGATGAGGGCCGCGAGCTCAAGGCTAACCAGAGCGGCGAGATCTGCGTGATCGGGCCTGCCGTGTTCGCCGGCTATTACGACAACCCCGAAGCCAACGCGAAGGCGTTCCGCAACGGCTGGTTCCGCACCGGCGACCTCGGCCACATGGACGAGGAGGGTTTTGTGTACATCACAGGACGTGCGTCGGACATGTACATCTCCGGCGGCTCCAATATCTATCCGCGCGAGATCGAGGAGAAGATCCTGACCCATCCCGGGATTGGCGAGGTCGCCGTGCTCGGCGTGCCCGACGCGACCTGGGGCGAGGTCGGCGTCGCCGTCTGCGTCGTCCGAGAAGGCGCGAAGGCGGTGACCGAAGCGGAGATGGCGGCGTTCTTGTCGCCGAAAGTGCCGCGCTACAAGATGCCGAAGCGCTTCTTCTTCTGGGACGCGCTGCCGAAATCGGGCTACGGCAAGGTGCCGAAGCGCATGGTGCGCGACGAGCTCGAGGCGCGCGGGCTGCTCGACCTCGACAAGGCGAGCTGAGCGCACCAGATGCGGAGCATCAAGCAGCCGGGCGCGCCGCTTCCCGAACGCATTCAATGGGTGGAGGCGAGGGGACGCGCTTTCTCGTTCACACTTCAGGCCGGTCTGCCGCTGCTGGAGGCCGCGCGGCGCGGCTTTGCCGCGGAGGGCTTCGCCGGCGGCGTGCTGAATTTTCGCCATGGCGCGCTCGGGCCGTTCGCCTATGTCATGCCGGCGCTGTCGAAGACCGGTGAGAATGCGGCGTTCTACAGCGATACGTTCCGGCCCGCCGGCGTGACGCGTTTGAGGCTCGGCAGCATGACGCTCGGCACGCGCGACGGTGCGCCGTTCTTTCATTGCCACGGACTGTGGACGGAGGCTGACGGCAAGACGAGCGGCGGCCACATGATGCCGGACGAGACCGTCGTCGCCGAGCCGTTCGAGGTCGAGGCCTTCGGTCTGAACGGTGCGGTGTTCACGGCCGAGCCTGATGCGGAGACCAACTTCAAGCTGTTCGGACCGGTCGCGGCTGCAAGCACCGGCGCGCGCACAACGAGCCGCGCCTTCGCGCTCCGCCTGCGCCCGAACCAGGATTTTGCCGGCGCACTCGAAGCATTCTGCCGCACGAACGGTATCGCCCGCGCGAAGATTCATGGCGGCGTCGGCTCGACCATCGGCGCGCGCTTCAGCCATGGCGGCGTGACCGAGCCGTTTGCGACGGAGCTGGCGATTACGGCAGGGACAATCGCGCCCGGCGCCTCCGGCGCGCTGGAAGCTGCGCTCGATGTCGCCCTGATCGACTATACCGGCGGCGTTGCGGAGGGGCGTCTGATCCGTGGCGACAATCCGGTGCTGATGACGATGGAGCTGGTGCTGGAGGCAGGGGACTAGCTCGTCAGCCGTAAGGGAGTGGGTGCAAGATAGCGCTTCTGCACTCCAAATGTTCCTGTTACGTTCCATCGCGGACGCGAGGAGCGGCGGGAAGTCATGGCACGAAGAGGCAATCGAACGATCAACCTGCCAGCGCCGTATCTGAAGCGGGTATGGCTCGATCCGTCGCAGGTTCGCGACCGCGAGGCCTATCCGTTCTGCTTGCCCATCTTCCCTGACGATTTCGAGCTTAGATTCGATAATCCCATCACGATCATCGTTGGAGAGAACGGTGCCGGGAAGTCGACCATCCTCGAAGGCATCGCAGCGCTCGCCGGCTATGACGATGCCGGTGGCGGCAAGGGCTACAAGCCGGTCGATCATTCCGAAGCGCGCGA
Organism: Bradyrhizobium sp. NBAIM18; assembly: GCF_020193825.1. Classification (NCBI taxonomy): domain Bacteria; kingdom Pseudomonadati; phylum Pseudomonadota; class Alphaproteobacteria; order Hyphomicrobiales; family Nitrobacteraceae; genus Bradyrhizobium; species Bradyrhizobium sp. NBAIM18. Next base: position 76,737 of record NZ_JADYVO010000007.1, on the reverse strand, counting down.
GGAGATGGGCGGCCAACTCTCCAAGGCGCTGCGCGCAAGCTGGCTGCCGAAGATCACCAACGGCTGGTTCTTTCGTGCGGAGAGCTTTTTCTCGGTCGCGCGATATCTGGACAAGGCTGCGCGGGATGCCGGCCAAGTCGGCCCCGATTTCCTGTCGCACTCCCATGGCGAAGGCTTCCTGCGTTTCTTCGAGGAGCGTTGCCAGCGCCAGGGCATCTTCATCTTCGACGAGCCGGAATCGGCGTTGTCGCCGGCGCGCCAGATCGAATTCCTCAAGCTGCTGCGTCGCATGGAAGAGTCCCGCATCTGCCAGGTCATCATGGCAACGCATTCGCCGATGCTGATGGCCTATCCCAACGCGCGGCTGCTGCGGCTCGGCAAATACGGCCTAGAGCCCATCACGGTGGAGCAGACCGACCATTACCGGCTGATGCGCGAGTTTTGTGCTGATCCGCACGGGTTCGTGGAGGCGACGCTGGCGGAGTAGGTGAGGGGATCCCCTAACAGTAGCTCTCTCCGTCGTCATTGCGAGCGCAGCGAAGCAATCCAGAATCTTTCCGCGGCAGCAGTCTGGATTGCTTAGCTGCGCTCGCAATGACGGAGTGTGGAGCAGCAGTGCGCCAACTCCCGTGTCCCGGACAAGCTGCAACGCGTGAGCATTGCGGCGCAGAGCCGGGACTCAGAAAGCCGCAGCATCGCGGATGCATGGGCTCCGGTTCTGCAGCGCATCACCATAGCGTCGAAGACGCGCGTGAACGCGCTTATGGTGCTGCGCAGCGTCCGTGGCACGAGACCGTTATCAATTCGCTGGCACGGTTTCGCATCCTCGCGGCGGATTCCGCCCGAGCTTTGCTGCATTCGCCACCCTCGAAAGTGCCGAGGGCGCAGGGAAGGCCGGGTGCCGGCCGGGCACCCACGGTCCACTGTGCGAAGCGTGTGCTTGAAAAAGCTGCACAGCGGCATACAGGTGAAGCCAAACATCCGGCCTTCCCTGCGCAGTGGGTTGACGGCTTATGTCGTGCTCTCCCCGGGGAGCGATGCACTATTGCCCCCGTCGCCTTGCGGATGGCTGACGGTGCGGGCCCGGTCGGCCCGCAACGTCACCGCAAGCCTTGGCGCACAGACCCCGGGCGCCAGGACCACACGATTTTGCCGTACGCAGACTGCGCCCGTCGTGTGCGCGCCTCGCCTGCTCACGGAGTGATCCGCCCTGCAAACCGCTTGCGCGCGACGCTGCCTGCGTCCACCACCTCCCATCCCGCGTTCGTGACGATCGCGATGCGCCCCTCGGCCCGGGTTGGGGTGGCCGCAACATGCGATAAATCCGAATTCTAGTAAAGCGAATTATTTGGGCGTGGCCAGGTTGACCCCGGTCTGGTGTTTTGCCCGTCGGCCAACCCAATCAATGGTGTGCATTGGCTTTGCCACCGCCGTGCCACGAACGGGTCTCCCCATGGCCCAAAAATGCGCTAGCATGACCTCAGCGCGCGTTCCAAGTCGCGCAGGTTGAGAAACGAGGAAACGAAATGAGGATGAGAAGCGGACCGGCGATCGCCGGGGTGGCGGCGCTGGCGGTGGCGGGGATGGCTCTGATGACCGCCTTCGAGCCGGTCTGGGCCCATGGGCCGACGCGGCAGAAGGTGCGGGAATCCATCGAGATCAACGCGGCCCCCGCCAAGGTGTGGGCGGTGATCGGCAATTTCCAGGACATGAGCTGGCTTCAGCCGGTCACCAAGACCGAAGGCGAGAAGGGCAACGAGATCGGCGCGACGCGCAAGCTGACCCTGACGGGCGGCGGGACGGTCGAGGAGGAGCTCTACAAATACGAGCCCGACATGCAGAGCTATTCGTACCGGATCACCAAGGTCGACGTGAAGGTGCTGCCTGTGACCAATTATTCCTCGACGCTGACGGTCTCGCCCGCGCCTGATGGCAAGGCCAAGCTGGAATGGGCCGGCGCGTTCTATCGCGGCTATCCCAACAACGACCCGCCGCCGGAGCTGAGCGACGAGGCCGCGATCAAGGCCGTGAGCGGGCTGTACAAGGCCGGGCTCGAGGCGCTCAAGAAGAAGATCGAGAGCGGTAGCTGATCGTGCGGGCGCTGGTTCTGGCGGCGCTCGCCGCCAGCCTTTGTCATGCGAGAATCGGGAGCGCAGCCGCCGAGGAGGCGTTCGTCACCAACCAGCTCAGCGACGATCTGATGGTCGTGGATCTCGCGACGTCGCGCAGCGTTGCGACCATCCCGATCGGCGGCAAGCCGGCCGGAATCGCCGTCAGCGCCGATGGGCGCTTTGCCTATGTCACGAGCCCGGATGCCAAGGCAGTGACGGTGGTCGACGCAGCGACGCGGCAGGTCGCTGGCCGCGTCGAGGTCGGCGGCGGGCCGCTCGGCATTGTCGTGGGGCCCGACGGCAAGGCGGTCTATGTCGCCGACTGGTATGCCGCCGCGGTGCGGGTGATCGATACGGCCTCGCGCAGCGTCACCGCGAGCATCGCGGTGGGCGCCTCGCCCTCGGGCCTCGCGCTGACGCCGGATGGCAAGCTGCTGCTCTCGGCCGACCGCGACGACGACAGTGTCTCGGTGGTCGACACGGCGACGCGCCAGCGCAAGGCCGTGATCAAGGTCGGTACCCGCCCGTTCGGCGTCACCATCGATGCCGATGGCAGGCGCGCCTACACCGCCAATGTCGGCTCCGACGATGTCTCGGTGATCGACATTGCAGACGGCCGCGAGATCGGCCGCGTGCCGGTCGGCATGCGCCCCTATGCGGTGGCGCTCACGCAAGGGCGCGGCTTCGTCACCGACCAATATGCCGGCACTGTTAGCGTGTTCGACCTTGCGAGCCTGAAGCCGATCAAGCGCATCAATGTCGGCGACTATCCCGAAGGCATCGCGGCGACCGCCGACGGCAAGCGCGTCATCGTCGCCTGCTGGGAGAGCAACACGCTTGGCATCATCGATGCGGCCGAGCTGAAGGTCATCGGCGAGATCAGAACCGGCGACGGCCCACGGGCGTTCGGGGCGTTCCTGCGCAGGACGGAGTAGTTTGCCGGATCCGCGGCAGCTTCCTCGGGCTGGCCGAATTCAAACGGCCATCCCGCCAGAGTTCAATTGACGTTCTGCGCTTCCAACATCGTGTTCTCCGGCGCACCTCGGTCGGTCCAGTCCGGCGGCAACCCGATTCTTTCTCCGGCCAGACCCGCCAATCCTGGCGCCCGGCCGAATGTTTCGCAGATCGCTTCCTTGGGCGCACCACCGAGAGAGGCGCTCAATCTGTCGACGGACGGCGGCGCGGGGACCTTCCCGAACGGACTCTCCGCGGCAACGAGAAACCTCCCGAAATCGCTTCCGAAAGCCTCGGCCAGATCATAGGCATCCCCATCGCTTGATACACGCGGAGCGCTGGTGAAGGAGTTCGCTCCGCGCGCCCAGATCATGGCCGCTTGCTGATTGCCGCTGCGGTCGCGGGCCTCGGCCTCGACGGACAGGCTTCCCAGTCCGATCGGAAGCCGCGGCACCGGAATGGGCACGCCGGGAGCGACGATGGAGGGCACGACGCTCGCAACCTTGGAGACGCCGGCTGCCGCCGCATCGGTCGGCGCAATCTGTGTGATGACGGCGCGAACATTCAAGTCCGCAGCCTCCGTGGGAGCTACGATCCGGAAGCGCTCGCTGAGCGCAAGACACATCGCTCTGTTGATTGCGTTCTTGATCAGCCTGCGCTGCTGCGGCGTGAACGGCTGGCTGGCTGCGGTCGCCGTGAACGCGGTCGGCTCGATGCGAGCGGTCTTCGCGGCGAGAACATCAGCCTTGCTGATCCGGAGCTGCGACTTGGTCAAGAGACCATCGGACGGCGTGAGATCGTCGTAGGAGGCCAGCGACCCCGCTCGTTCCAGCGGAGCCGCCGCGCAACCGGCGGCCATCGAGCTCAAGACCGCAACTGCGAGCCACCTCATTGCGAGGGAACGAGACCGGTCGCCACTCCCTGGGCCACGCGCCGGGACTGCGCGACGGGCAGGGGAGAAGGTGCGGCGCCCGGCGCCGAGGCGAGCATGGGCTGCCAGGTCACGTTCCAGCGCGCCAGCGTGGCACCGTTGCCATCGAAAACCAGGTCGAGAAAGGCCAGGGTGAGCTCGGCCGTCGCGAGCTTCACTTTCGGGTTGAGCGCCGGACCACCGGTGAAGGAGCGATCGGTGAAGATGCTGTGCGAGCCGCCTTCGAACACGGCAAGCAGCTTGCGCGGTGTGGCAATGGCGTTGAAGACCTCCAGCCGGTCGGCAGCGGGTGAGTAATATCCGGGGATCTGGATGACGTCCTTCGTCGCCGTCACGTGCAGGGTTGGAACGGTGATCCTGCTCAACACCGAGGCAAGATCGGGTTCGCCATAGAATGGAGGGGCCGAAATGACGATGGCGGCGGCAAAGCGCGGGTCGCGGGCCTCGACCCACTTGCCGTCGCGCATCACGCGGGCGCCAACCGCAACAAGCGCCGTGTTCGCCCCATAGGAATGCCCCGCCGCCATGATGCGCCGGCGGTCTACGTGGGCACCATGGGGACTCGACAGCATGCGATCCAGGGCAAAGCGCAGATCCAGGGCTCGCGCCAGCGCCTCGCTCTCGTGAGCGGCACGCTGCAGGCGGTCCACGACGGCGAGGGGATTGCCCGCCCAGAGCGAGGAATCGCTGCCGGCATGCTGAACATGCAGGCTGGCGACGCCGCGGGCCGACCAATATCGCCCCAGATAGCTGTAGCCCCGACGAGAGCCGCCGAGCCCATGGGAGAACACGATGAGCGGCACGCGCGATCCCGGCGCAATATCCGCCGGCCAGTGCAGGCGCGCCGGAACGGGCCGCGAACGCGCCGGATCGACCCAGTCGAAGTCGACGACCGCGGGGGGCGCGGACTGCGCCCGGGCTGGAGGCGCGGCGAGCGTCGCCGTGACGGCGACCGCCAGCAGCGCGGCACCGAACCGCCGTCGGGTCAGGCTTGTCGCTCCGCTCGCACCGCCCGCGCCATTCGCGTGCGCGGATCGCACATGCCGAGAGGAAGTGTCGCTCAACCCGTTCACCATGAAGGCACCTTGTATGAAGTCGCACCGAGTGTAATTGATGTATTGCACTTAGTGTAATTTTGCAAACTGGTCGATTTCATGGCAAAACAGGTCATGAAAAGTTCATCCCGGAAGGAGGAAGGCCTGCGCGAGCGGAAGCGGCGCGAAACGCTGCATCGTATCGCCGAGCAGGGCCTTAAACTGTTTCTGACCAGGGGCTATGATGCCACCACGCTCGACGCGATCGCGGAGGCGGCGGGGATCTCGCGGCGGACGTTCTTCTACTACTTCAAGTCCAAGGAAGAGATCCTCCTGGCGTGGCAGGATGGTGGTTTCAGCGAGACCTTGCGTGCCGCCGTGCTCGAGCAAACGACCAAGCAGTCGCCGCTCGATGCCGCAAGGAACGGCCTGCTGGAGCTGACAGCCCGCTTCCCGGTCGATTACAAGCAAATAAAAGTGATCGAGCGCCTGATGTCCGCGAACGAGTCGCTTCGCATCCGGCAGCAGGCGAAATACGTCGAGAAGGAAGCTGCCGTGTTCGCGGCGCTGTCCCAGATGTGGCCGCAGCCGCATCGGCAGGCTGCGCTGCGCGTGGTCGCCATGATGTCGGTCGGAGCCTTGCGGCTTGCGATGGACAGTTGGAATCGCGACCAGGGCAAGCGGCCTTTGGCCGTCTACGTGAAAGAGGCTTTTGCGTGCCTGAACCGGGAGATCGGAGCGGGAGCCTCGGGCAAGGCTGCCGGTCGATCCGGCGAGTGAGTGAGGGCCGGCCCGGGCTCTCGATGGAAAAGCAATACGGCCGCGCGGTGGTGTTAAGCCCGCATCGGAGCTGTGACGCCGATCAGCGCCGGCGCGATGTCACGGATGTGCTCGAACACATGGTCGGGCCGAAGCGCCGTTAGCGCCGCCGGTGCCGCATAGCCCCAGCACACCGCGCCGCAGGCGATCCCGACCGCCCGCGCCGCGTCGATGTCGCGGACCTCGTCGCCGATCGAGATCACCCTGCTAGGCGCGACGCCGGCGCGGCGGATGACCCGGCGGAATTTCGCGGCCTTGCCGAACAGCGACGCCGCGCAGTCGAAATGCGAGAACAGCGCTGCGGCGTCCCCGAGCTTCTCGCGCGCATTGGCCTCGCTGTCGGACGTCACCAGCGCGAGCTGCACGCCGTTCTCGGCCAGCGTTCGCAGCATCGTCTCGACGTCCGCGAACAACGAAATCTCAGCTGCTGCCTCCGCCTTCAGCCGCCGCGCATGCCGCGCAATCGCCGGCAGCTTCCACATGGGCACTTCCAGCTTGGCGAGGATCTCGCGGCTCGACGCATGTCTGAGCTCTTCGATGTCCTCAGGCGCGACACGACGAAAATTGAAGCGGTCGGCGACGTCGTTAATAGTGCGCAGGAACCACGGAAAGCTGTCTGCGAGGGTGCCGTCCAGGTCGAAGATGGCGAGGGCGTAGGGCATGTGGGACGGGGTTACCCGGCGGTCCTGCGCATCGGGCTTCCGCCCGCAAGCGCTGACAGATGCGACCGGAGATGTTATATCAAGCTCTAGAGGTGACAGATGTCGGAGCTACTGACAAGGATTACGGTCGATCCGCAGCGTATGCATGGGCGCCGCTGCATTCGCGATCTGCGCATCACGGTTGCCGACGTTCTGGGATTGCTGTCCGCGGGACAGTCACGCGAGAGAAAGCCGCTTCCCGATCTGCCATTCTCGTCACCAAGGATCGCGACTTCTCGCTTCTCCGGGCCGCAAAGCGACAGGGGCCAATCGTGCTTGAGGCGACTGCGCAGCGTGTCGGTCAGCGCCACGGCAAGCCGCACATCTTCAAGGTCGATGCCGGCAGCATGCATGCCAAGGGATTCAAGTTTTTTCGCGCAGAGAACGGTGTGTGGCTGACCGACCGTGTGCCGCCGGAGTTCCTGGCGTAGCTTACGTCCTGGATTTCCAAACGGTCTCCTCGGTCCAGCCGAGTTCGGCGAATTCGGCGGCTCGCAGCGGCGCTTCGCCCTCCGCGAAGAACTCGTCAAGCTGCGGCGGTACGACCCTTGTTTCGGACAGCATGGCATGCGCCTGTCCGCGGTGATGAATTTGATGCTGGAAGAGATGCATGAGCAGCCGGTCGCAGCGCTCGGTTTGAACGCTCGTATCGCGGTTAATCCGGACGAAGGCGTCGAGCCGTTCAGTTGTCAGCGCATCGCAGATCGCAATCAGGCGCTTGTCCATTGCGGCCTGGGCAGCTTTCAGCTCGGCTAAGGAGGGGTACGGCACCTCGTTCTTCCAGGCTGCCGGTCCGAGCCAACCCCCTTCAAGCGCATCGATGTAGAAGAAGTCGATGATGTAGATGTGGTTCAGCGTACGCTGCAGGCTTGGAAAGAAGCCGGTGCGGTGGGCTTCGAATTCAGACTGGGATAGCGCAGCGCAGGCGGCGAGCAGGCGATGGTTCGCCCAAGCGTTGTTGTGGGCGAAGGCGCGGTAGGTTTGTACGAGTCCAGCGGACATGTCGGTTCTTTCCCGATCGAATAGTGGCTGATTACGCTCCGCTAATCCGCCCTACAGCCCTGTGGCTTCGATGCAGCGCAATCTACTCCGCCGCCTCGCTCGCCGCACGCCTCCGCTTCGGCTTCCGCGCCTTCTCCAGCACCGGGGCCAGGAATTTCCCCGTATAGCTCCGCGGCGCTTTCGCAATGTCTTCCGGGGGGCCCCAGGCGACGATCTCGCCGCCGCCGTCGCCGCCTTCGGGGCCTAAGTCGATGACCCAGTCGGCGGTCTTGATGACTTCGAGATTGTGCTCGATGACGACGACCGTGTTTCCTTGCGCGACCAGCTCGTGCAGCACTTCAAGCAGCTTCTTGACGTCATGGAAGTGCAGGCCGGTGGTGGGCTCGTCCAGGATGTAGAGCGTGCGGCCGGTGGCGCGTTTTGACAATTCCTTTGCCAGCTTGACGCGCTGGGCTTCGCCGCCCGACAGCGTCGTCGCCTGCTGGCCGACATGGATGTAATCGAGCCCGACGCGGTGCAGGGTCTGGAACGTCTCACGGACACGCGGCACCGCCTTGAAGAACTCGGCGGCTTCCTCGACCGTCATGTCGAGCACGTCGGCTATGCTCTTGCCCTTAAACAGCACCTCCAGCGTCTCGCGGTTGTAGCGCTTGCCCTTGCAGACGTCGCAGGTGACGTAGACGTCGGGCAGGAAGTGCATCTCGATCTTGATGACGCCGTCGCCCTGGCAGGCCTCGCAGCGGCCGCCCTTGACGTTGAAGGAGAAGCGGCCGGGCTCGTAGCCGCGCGCCTTCGCTTCCGGCAGGCCGGCGAACCATTCGCGGATCGGCGTGAACGCGCCGGTGTAGGTCGCGGGATTCGAGCGCGGGGTGCGGCCGATCGGCGACTGGTCGATGTCGATGATCTTGTCGATGTGCTCGAGGCCCTCGATGCGGTCGTGCGGGGCGGCGCCCTCGCTGGCATTGTTCAGCTTGCGGGCGATGGCGCGGTAGAGGGTATCGATCAGCAGCGTCGACTTGCCGCCGCCGGAGACGCCGGTGACGCAGGTGAACAGGCCGAGCGGAATTTCCGCCGTGACGTTCTTGAGGTTATTGCCGCGCGCGTTCACCACCTTGATGGTGCGGCGATGGTTCGGCGGACGCCGCTCCGGCACCTCGACCTCGAGCTCGCCGGTGAGGTACTTGCCGGTCAGCGATTTCGGGTTGCGCATGATCTCGGCGGGCGTGCCTTCGGCGACGATGTTGCCGCCATGCATGCCGGCGCCGGGGCCGATGTCGAGCACGTAGTCGGCGAGACGAATGGCGTCCTCGTCATGCTCGACCACGACCACGGTGTTGCCGAGGTCGCGCAGCCGCTTCAGCGTATCGAGCAGGCGGGCGTTGTCGCGCTGGTGCAGGCCGATCGAAGGCTCGTCCAGCACGTAGAGCACGCCTGTGAGCCCCGAGCCGATCTGCGAGGCGAGGCGGATGCGCTGGCTCTCGCCGCCGGACAGCGTGCCGGAGGAGCGGGACAGCGTCAGATAATTGAGGCCGACGTCGAGCAGGAAGGTGAGGCGCTCGCGGATCTCCTTCAGGATGCGGCCCGCGATCTCGTTCTGCTGCGCGTTCAGCGCCTCCGGCACGGTCTCGAACCATGCGCCGGCGCCCTTCACGGACAGCTCGGAGATTTCGCCGATATGCTTGCCGCCGACCTTGACGCAGAGCGCCTCGGGCTTGAGCCGAAAGCCCTTGCAGCCCTCACAGGGGACGTCGTGGAAATATTTCGCCAGCTCCTCGCGCGCCCACTCGCTCTCGGTCTCGCGGTAGCGGCGGTTGATGTTGGTGATGACGCCCTCGAACGGCTTCTTGGTGTCGTAGGAGCGCACCCCGTCCTCGTAGGAGAACTTGATCTCGTCCTCGCCCGAGCCGTAGAGGATCGCGTTTTGCGTCTTCTTCGGCAAATCCTTCCACTTGGTGTCGAGTGTGAACTTGTAGTGCTTGCCGAGCGCGGTCAGCGTCTGCACGTAATAGGGCGACGACGACTTGGCCCAGGGCGCGATCGCGCCCTTGCGCAGCGTCAGATCCTTCTCGGGGATGACGAGGTCCTCGTCGACATGCTGCTCGACGCCGAGGCCGCCGCAGGCGGGGCAGGCGCCGTAGGGATTGTTGAAGGAGAACAGGCGCGGCTCGATCTCGGGGATGGTGAAGCCGGAGACCGGGCAGGCGAACTTTTCCGAGAACAGGATGCGCTCGGGGCCGCTCTTGTCGTGAATCTTTGCGGTCTTCTTCTTTTCCTCCGCGGGAGCCGCTGCTGCGGGAGCATCGGCGAACTCGACGACGGCAAGGCCTTCGGCGAGCTTCAGCGCGGTCTCAAAGCTCTCGGCGAGGCGCTGGCCGATATCGGCACGCACCACGATGCGATCGACCACCACGTCGATGTCGTGCGGGAATTTCTTGTCGAGGCTAGGGGCTTCCGCCAGCTCATGGAAGGTGCCGTCGATCTTGACGCGCTGAAAGCCCTTCTTGAGCCATTCGGCGAGCTCCTTCCTGTACTCGCCCTTGCGGCCTCGCACGACGGGGGCGAGCAGATAGAGGCGGGTGCCCTCGGGCAGCGCCAGCACGCGGTCGACCATCTGCGAGACGGTCTGGCTCTCGATCGGCAGGCCCGTGGCCGGCGAATAGGGCACGCCGACGCGGGCCCAGAGCAGGCGCATGTAGTCGTAGATCTCGGTGACGGTGCCGACGGTGGAGCGCGGGTTCTTCGACGTCGTCTTCTGCTCGATCGAGATCGCCGGCGACAGGCCGTCGATCTGGTCGACGTCGGGCTTCTGCATCATCTCCAGGAACTGGCGGGCATAGGCCGACAGCGATTCGACGTAGCGGCGCTGGCCCTCGGCATAGATGGTGTCGAAGGCGAGCGAGGATTTGCCGGAGCCGGATAGCCCGGTGAACACCACCAGCTTGTCGCGGGGAATCTCGACGTCGATATTCTTGAGGTTGTGCTCGCGCGCGCCGCGGATCGTAATTGCGCGCAGGCTGGAGCCCGCGTTCTGTTGTTGGCGCTTCGCCTTGATCACTTCATCCATCCGAGTTGCCCTCAAGGAAGCCCAAAGGTGCGCGATCGCGCCAACAAAAAAGGCGCGCTGCGCCCGGAACCGGGATCGGCGCCGATGGGTATGGCAGCGAACGTAGGAAGAACGGCGGCGGATTTCCAGTGGGACTTGCGAATCGTCAACGGATTGTTGGCGTGCTGGCGGGATCTGGCAGCAGGAACGCGCGGAACCGCTCGCGGAGCACCCAGCCAAAACAAAAAGGCCGGCGCGAGGCCGGCCTTTCGTGACGATGTGACCTCGGCAGGGAAGTTCAGTACTTCGCGACCACCGGGCCACCGAAGGTGTAGTTGAGTCGAACGGTAGCCATGTCCACGTCCTGCTTGATGCTGTCGGTGCGAGTGGTCACGCCGAGGAAGGTGAAGGTCTCGTTGTGCCTGCCCATGAACAGGTGGTTGTATTCGACAGCGACCGACCAGTTCGGGGCGAAGCCGAATTCTATGCCGGTGCCGACGGTACCGCCCCAGCGCGTTTCGTTCGCGGTGTCGAGCGTAACGCCGCCAAAACTGCCAGTGTACTTGTTGTGAGTGACGGCAGCGCCGCCCTTCACGTACCAAAGCACGTTGTTCCAGGCATAACCGACCTGGCCAGTGAAGAGGCCGATGGCGTCGATCCTGGTCTCGTTCACCAGCGGCGCGAGCGCGGCAGGCGAGCTGATGTTCGAACCCTTCAGGTCAGCCCAGTCGCCCTGGGCTTCGAGACCGAACACCCAGTTGGCGGACTGCCAGCGATAACCGATCTGGCCGCCGACGAGTGCGCCGGTCGCATTGTGACAACCTTCGGCCACCGCCGGAGCGACCACGAAGGGGCCGACACTGGTGAGATCCCAACAGTTGCGGCTCCAGCCACCGCCGGCGTTGGCGCCGAGGTAGAAGCCGCTCCAGTTGTACACCGCGATCGGTGCCACCGGAGCCTTGGTGTAGGGGCGGGCCGCCAAATCGGCCGCCGAGGCCGGTGCCAACGCGCTGAGTGCGAACAAGCTGGCCGAAGCCAGCAAAAGCTTCTTCATATCCATTCCCCACTTCCATTTCTCATTCCGGTCTTCCGGAGAGCGGAAGAGCAGCGGACCTTATGACTCAAGCAACGTCATTGCTTTTACACCATTGAAGCCAAAGGTTGTGTCACCCAGCGGCCACACCCCTTCGAAAACGCGAGCGAACGGGCGGCCGCAACAAACAAAAAGGCCGGCGCGAGGCCGGCCTTTCGTGACGATGTGACGTCGGTCGTGATCAGTACTTTAGATCAGTACTTGGCGACGACCGGGCCGCCGAAGTGATAGTTCACGCCGACCTGCACGGTGTGGAGGTCGAGAGTGCCGGTGTTGACCGGGAAGACGCCCGAGAAGTAGGTCTCGCCGCCCAGGCTGCGATAGAGGTACTCGCCCTTGACCGACCAGTTCGGAGCAAACATCGCCTCGACGCCCGCGCCGACCGTCCAGCCCGAATGGAACTGGCTCTCCGAGAGGCTCAGAACAGGGGGCGCGCTGACGCTGATCTTGTTGTTGATCCAGGCGTAACCACCCGTGGCGTACAGCAGGACGCTCGGGGAAGCGAGCCAGCCGATGCGACCACGCACGGTGCCGAGCGCGTCGATACGCGAACTGACCGTCGTGGGAACGAGGGCGCCACCAAAATCAACAAGACCGGTCGCCGAGGCGTTTACGTCAGCCCACGCGCCATCAGCTTCGATGCCGAACACGACGTTGGAGGTCTGCCAGTTGTAGCCAACGGTGCCGCCGACGAAACCGCCCTGCATGCGCGGATCATCGGAGCTGTTTTCCCAGGCGCCGCCGCCGACGATACCGAGGTAGAAGCCGGTCCAGTTGTAGACCGAGGCCACAGGCGCAGGCGCCTTGGTGTAGGGGCGGGCTGCCAGATCAGCAGCCGAAGCGGGGGCCGCGAGAGCGAATACACAGGCCGAAGCCAACAAAACCTTCTTCATTTTCAACTTAATCCCAGTCCCAGTTTCTGTTGTTGCCTTCCTCGCGGAAGGGCAGCGGACTCAAACGGCCCAACTGACGTCGTGTTTACACCACCAAAGCCGCAAGTTGTGTCTCCGAAAAGCCACAACAGTCCAAAAGGTGATGGTTACTGACTTATTTACGTCCAGGCATGTGCCGAAAAAAAGAAGGGCCGGCGCAGGGCCGGCCCTTCCATTTGCTCGCGAAATGAGAGGGATATCAGTACCTCGCGACCAACGGGCCGCCGAAGCGATAATTCAGGCGGACCAGACCCATGTCGACGTCCTGACTGATGCGATCGCTCCCGAAGGCAACGCCCGCAGGCGTCGTGAAGGCGATCGTACGGTCGCCGAGGAAGATGTGGTTGTACTCGACGCCGAGCGTCCAGTTCGGAGCAAATCCGAATTCCAGGCCGGCGCCAACGGTGCCGCCCCAGCGGGTCTCGCGAGCCGACGCCAGCAGCGTGCCGGCGCCAGGCGTGCCAGGCGCGGCATAGACGTCGTACTTATCCCCGACTACGGCGGCGCCGCCCTTCACATAGAGCAGCACGTTGTTCCAGGCATAACCGACCTGCCCCGTGATCAGGCCAAAAGCATCGATGTGAGAGCGGTTACGATCACCGGTGACCAAAGCGCTTCCAGGGAAGAGGAGGCTGACGTTGTCCCCCGAGAAGTCAGCCCAGTTGCCCTGGCCCTCGAGGCCGAACACCCAATTGGCCGACTGCCAGCGGTAGCCGATCTGGCCACCGACCGTGCCGCCGGTCGCATCGTGACAGCCTTCAGCCACCAGAACGCCCGTGACCGGGGTCACGAAGTCCCAGCACTTGCGGCTCGTGCCGCCGCCGCCGTTGACGCCGATGTAGAAGCCGCTCCAGTCGTAAACCGCGGCGACCGCCGGGGCCGGAGCCTTGGTGTAGGGACGCGCAGCCATATCCGCCGCGCTTGCCGGAGCCGACAGCCCCAATGCCATTGCACTGATTACGCCGAAAAGAATCTTATTCATTGCAGTCTCCCCAAGTTTCGTCCGCTTCATGAAAGTCCCCGAAGCGGCTGATCAGACGCGACACCCATATGAATCAATTCCAAGGCAAAGGTAGCTTAAGGAAAGGGCAGAGTCCGTCTCCGGAATGCCACACTCGCTGGCTTAATGAATGGTTCCAACTTGATGAATGTTAAGTAGTATTTACCATTCTCGGGAACCCAAAAAGGTTCCATTCGAGGGCTGTCCTTTTTTGTGGCATGAGAGGGAACGCGGAAATATCCGCTCGCTCGCGCCGAGAACAAATCTGGAACAGACGTGCGCGCGATGCTATATGTGGGGATAACCCTGGGGGTAGCGGGCTGATCGGCGCCCGCAAGCGTATAGGGTCGCCCTAGCGGGCGCAGAGGAACGCGGGCAGCGGATCGGCCCTTTTGAAATTCAGTGGCATTCGGAGTGGAGAGCGGCGATGGCGGGAAGCGTCAACAAGGTCATTCTGGTTGGAAATCTCGGCAAGGATCCCGAAATCCGCCGCACCCAGGACGGGCGGCCGATCGCGAATTTGAGCATCGCGACCTCGGAGACCTGGCGCGACAAGAACACCGGCGAGCGCAAGGAGAAGACCGAGTGGCATCGCATCGTGATCTTCTCTGAGCCGCTTTGCAAGATCGTCGAACAGTATCTGAAGAAGGGCGCAAAGGTTTACATCGAAGGCGCGCTCCAGACCCGCAAGTACACCGACCAGAGCGGCGTCGAGAAATACTCGACCGAGGTCGTGCTGCAGGGCTTCAACTCAACGCTGACGATGCTGGACGGCCGCGGTGGCGGCGGCGGAGGTGGCAGCTTCGGCGACGAGCCGGGCGGCGACTTCGGCTCCTCCGGACCCGTCAGCAGCGCGCCGCGCCGTCCCGTTGCCGCCGGCGGCGGCCGCAACAGCGACATGGACGACGATATCCCGTTCTAGGACTTCGGAAGAGGCGGCTAGTCTCGGCGCAGATAACGGCCAACTCGGTTTTCAAGGATCCGCACCAGGACAGGATCCATGAATTCATAGTCGTCCGGAATGTCGAGACAGATGACCCGCTTGTTGTACAAGCTGGAGCGGAATTTCCGGTTCAGCTTGGTCCGGTGGGTCTTTTCCATGACGAAGATGACGTCGGCCCATTCAATCTGCTCGGCGGACAGCAAGACGTCCGCGCCGTTCGAAATGCCGGCCGAGTCGGTCTCGATCCCGGGCCAGGTCGAAAACACCTGCTCGGCGGTAGGGCTGCGGAGGCGATTGGCGCTGCAGACGAAAAGGACGTTGGTCACTTTGCCGCTCTCGGAGACGATCGGTCAGGTATCGGCGGGATGATTGGTCAGTGCTTTTCGGGCGGGCTTCCGAGAGTTCCTGCTACATAAATACAGTTCTTTTGGTCGACGGCTTTTCCGGCCTAAGCTTATGTGCGCCTCCGCCGGACACGAGGAAGCCCTGCATGAGCCTTGCGCCGCTGCTTGAGGCCGCGCCGGTGGTCCCGCTGCATGCCTTTGCCGCAATGGCCGCCCTTGTGCTTGGCCTCTTCCAGTTCTCCGCCCCCAAGGGCACGCTGCCGCACCGGACTATCGGCTGGATCTGGGTGGTCCTGATGGTGTTCGTGGCCGCCTCGTCGTTCTGGATCCACGAGATCCGTCTGGTCGGGCCGTTCAGCCCGATCCATTTCTTGTCGATCTTCACCCTGGCGGTGCTGCCGCTGGCGGTATGGCGTGCGCGCACCCATCGCGTCGCCGACCACCGGCGGATGATGATCTTGATCTTCTTCGGCGCCCTGGTGGTGGCAGGACTGTTCACGCTGGTGCCTGGGCGCATCATGCACCGGGTGACTTTCGGGGCGTGAGAGCCGGTTCCGCCCAGTCCGTTCCGGCCCCGTCCGCGGCCGTGGCGCGAAGGGCGTAAGTCTCTGGAAAAACAGTGGGAAAAAGCGCTTCCCCAAAGCTCGGCAAGGGTGGTTATCAGGGGTGTGATGCGCTATATGATTCCCAGATAAAACCTCACCGGATTTCCCCTTGGCTGACGACGATAACAAGCCCGGCGACCAGCCGGCGCAACCCTCGGACATTCGCCCCGTCTCCATCCTCGACGAGATGAAGAAGTCCTACCTCGATTACGCCATGAGCGTGATCGTGTCGCGCGCGCTGCCCGATGCGCGCGACGGCCTGAAGCCGGTGCATCGGCGCATCCTGTTCTCGATGAACGAGCAGGGCTTCACGCCCGACAAGAAGCACAAGAAGTCCGCCGGTATCGTCGGTGACGTCATGGGTAAATACCACCCTCATGGCGACCAGGCGATCTACGACGCGCTGGTGCGCATGGCGCAGGACTTCTCGATGCGCGAGTTGCTGGTGGACGGGCAGGGCAATTTCGGCTCGGTCGACGGCGACCCGGCGGCGGCCATGCGCTACACCGAGTCCCGCCTGACCAAGATCGCGCTGAAGCTGCTCGAGGACATCGACAGCGACACCGTCGACTTCCAGGACAATTACGACGGTTCCGAGAAGGAGCCGGTGGTCCTGCCGGCGCGGTTCCCGAACCTGCTGGTCAACGGCGCGGGCGGCATTGCCGTCGGCATGGCGACCAACATCCCGCCGCACAATCTCGGCGAGGTGATCGACGCCTGTATTGCGCTGATCGACAATCCCTCGCTGACCATCGACGAGCTCATCAACATCATTCCCGGCCCGGATTTCCCGACTGGCGGCATCATCCTTGGACGCCAGGGCATCCGCAGCGCCTACCATCTCGGCCGCGGCTCCATCGTGATGCGCGGCAAGGTCACGTTCGAGACCATTCGCAAGGATCGAGAGGCGATCGTCATCACCGAGATTCCGTATCAGGTGAACAAGGCGACGATGGTCGAGCGCATCGCCGAGCTCTACAAGGAAAAGAAGATCGAGGGCATCTCCGACCTGCGCGACGAGTCCGACCGCGAGGGCTATCGCGTCGTCGTCGAGCTCAAGCGCGACGCCGTGCCCGACGTGGTACTGAACCAGCTCTACAAGTTCACCCCGCTGCAGACGAGCTTCGGCGTCAACGCGGTTGCGCTCGATTCCGGGCGTCCGCAGACGATGAACTTGAAGGATATGTTGACGATCTTCGTCGGCTTCCGCGAGCAGGTCGTTACCCGGCGCACCAAGTACAAGCTGCGCAAGGCGCGTGAGCGCGCCCATGAGCAGGTCGGCCTCGCCATCGCGGTCGCCAACATCGACGAGATCATCAAGGTGATCCGCACCTCGCCGACACCGGCGGCGGCCCGTGACACCCTGATGACGCGCGATTGGCCCGCGCGCGACGTCGAGGACATCATCACGCTGATCGATGACCCGCGTCACCGGATCAACGAGGACGGCACGATCCGCCTGTCGCTGGAGCAGGCGAGGGCGATCCTCGAATTGCGTCTCGCACGTCTTACCGCGCTCGGCCGCGACGAAATTGGCGGCGAGCTGTCGAAGCTCGCCGGGGAGATCGGCGACTATCTCGCGATCCTGCGCTCACGCGCGCGCATCCTGGACATCATCAAGACCGAGCTTGCCGAGGTGAAGGCCGAGTTCGCAACGCCGCGCCGCACCGTGATCATGGAGCAGGAGGGCGAGGTCGAGGACGAGGACCTGATCCAGCGCGAGGACATGGTCGTCACCGTCTCGCATGCGGGCTACGTCAAGCGCGTTCCGCTGTCGGCCTATCGCGCCCAGCGCCGCGGCGGCAAGGGCCGCTCCGGCATGCAGACCCGCGACGAGGATTTCGTCAGCCGGCTCTTCGTCGCCTCGACCCATACTCCGGTGCTGTTCTTCTCCTCGCGCGGCCAGGTCTACAAGGAAAAGGTCTGGCGGCTGCCGATGGCCGCGCCGAACGCGCGCGGCAAGGCCATGATCAACATCCTGCCGCTGGAGCAGGGCGAGCGCATCACCACCATCATGCCGCTGCCGGAGGATGAATCGACCTGGGGCCAGCTCGACGTGATGTTCGCGACCACGGGCGGCAACGTCCGGCGCAACAAGCTGTCCGACTTCGTCGACGTCCGCCGCTCCGGCATCATCGCCATGAAGCTCGACGACAACGAGGCGATCGTCGACGTGCAGATCTGCACCGAGCGCGACGACGTGCTGCTGACCGCTGCCGGCGGCCAGTGCATCCGCTTCCCCGTCACCGACGTGCGCGTATTCACCGGGCGCACCTCGATGGGCGTGCGCGGCATCGCGCTCGGCGAAGGCGACAAGGTGATTTCGCTGGCGATCCTGCGCCACGTCGACACCACCTCGGACGAGCGCTCGGCCTATTTGAAGATGCGCCGCGCGGTGGCGGGCGAAGCCGCCGCAGACGAGGCGCCGGCCGATGCCGAGGCCGAAGAGACCTCGGGCAGCTTCCAGCTCCCGCAGGAGCGCTATGTCGAGATGTCGGCGCAGGAGCAGGTCGTGCTGACCGTCTCCGTCAACGGCTACGGCAAGCGGACCTCGTCCTACGAGTACCGCACCACCGGCCGCGGCGGCAAAGGCATCGTCGCTATGAGCGTCAACAACCGCAACGGCAATCTCGTCGCCTCGTTCCCCGTGGAGGAGGCGGATCAAATCATGCTGGTCACCGACAAGGGCCAGCTGATCCGCTGCCCGGTCGAAGGCATCCGCATCGCCGGCCGCTCGACGCAAGGCGTGATCGTGTTCGACACCGCCGAGGACGAGCACGTGGTGTCAGTCGAGCACATCACGGAAGAGGCCGAGAACGGGAATGGAGCGAACGGGGAATAGAGGCTGGCGAATCGGGACTCATCCACTCGCCGTTCCTCGCAGCCGATAGTGCCCCCTGAACGAGATCGCGCCCGTCGGGCCATTCCGACGGGCGCGAGCGTCGCGTAGTCTGCGACGAGACTTCACAAATATTCCTGAGGTCTTGAGGGACCCGCCCGACGCGAACCTGACAGATCCGATTACGGCGTGCGGTTGGCGGTCACGAGGCGGGCCTCGCGGACGTTGGCCTTGGTGCCGGCGCTACGCAGGCAGGACGCTTCGAAGTTCGGCCAGGCCTGCTGCGAGCAATCACGGCCGATGCTGCGGATGTCGAGGCGGTCGCTCTTGGCCAGCGGCTGCGGCACGCTGGCTTCGACGGTCGGGGCAAAGCCGGGCAGGAGGGTGAGGGCCGCGGCAACACACGCAGACAGAGCGATCGCTGAAATGGTCTTGATCATGACAGTCCCCTGTGATGCGGCCGCCTACGCCCAGTACGCGGCCCGTCATTCGTTGGCCGGATTAGTAACCATGGCCAGTTTCCGGACGTCTTCGCGGTCGCCGGAAATGGTTTCGTTCGCGCTCCGTTTTGTTTCGTGGCCGCCCCGAGGACGAAACAAACCGGCTGTCGCCGACGCCCGGCGGGACATTTTTGGAGGGCTGGACCCCGAAACGGACAAGGAACCTGCCCGGCTTGCCGGCCCGGGCCGGGCGAGGTAGGACGAGGGCTATGTCGCGCATCGCCTTCTACCCGGGTTCCTTCGACCCCATCACCAACGGCCACCTGGACGTGGTCCGGCACAGCGTTGCCCTGTGCGACAGGCTCGTGGTCGCGATCGGGGTGCATCCCGGCAAGAAGCCGCTGTTCTCGACCGAGGAGCGCCTCAAGATGCTCGAGGACGTCTGCGGTCCGATCGCGGCGCAGGCCGGCTGCGTGCTGGAGGCGACGACGTTCGACGATCTGTCGGTCACCGCGGCGCGCAAGCACGGCGCGACCATCATGATCCGGGGCCTGCGCGACGGCACCGACCTCGATTACGAGATGCAGCTTGCCGGCATGAACGAGGCCATGGCGCCCGAGGTGCATACGGTCTTCCTGCCGGCCTCTCCCATGGTCCGCCCGATCACCGCCACTTTGGTGCGCCAGATCGCCGGCATGGGCGGGGACGTCTCGGCCTTCGTCCCGCCGCAGGTCGCGGCACAGCTCAAGGCCAAATTCGCCTGAAAACGGCGCGCTTCCTCTTCTCTCTGATCCGGAGTTGTCATGATCCGAATTCTCGCAGTTCTTGCCGCGCTTCTGTTCGCGGCGCCGGCGGTGGCGCAGCAATTGCCGGCAAATCTCGACAAGGCCAACGCCATCGTCATCGACAGCACCAAGGGCCGCATCGTCATCAAGCTCAGGACCGACATCGCGCCGCAGCATGCCGAGCGCATCAAGCAGCTCGCGCGCGAAGGCTTCTACAACAACGTGCCGTTCCACCGCGTCATGGACGGCTTCATGGCGCAGACCGGCGACGGCCAGAACGGCAACGGCACCGGCGGCTCGAAATACCCGAACCTGAAGCAGGAATTCTCCAAGGTGCATTTTGCCCGCGGCATCGTCGGCATGGCCCGACGCGGCGACAGCGTCGACAGCGCCAACTCGCAGTTCTTCATCATGTTCGCCGACGGCGGCAGCCTCGACGGCCAGTACACCGTGATCGGCGAGGTGGTGCAGGGCATGGACGTCGTCGACAAGCTGAAGAAGGCGCCTCCCGGCTCGCCCGGCGGCTCCGTCACCGATCCCGACAAGATGGTGAAGGTGCAGGTCGCCTCCGACATGAAATAGGCGGGCCATGGCGTGGCGCGGTGGCAGGCTCGTGCTGGTTGCCGCGGTGCTGTTGCTCGCCACCTCCCGTGCGGCCGTGGAGGCCGCCCAGGTCGACACGATCCAGGACATCTTCCGGCACCTGCGCACCTGCTGGCGACCACCATCGCCGGCGAGGGCCCGCCCACTCGACATCACCGTCCTGGTGAGCTTTAACCGGGCCGGAAACATTCTGGGCCATCCGAGGATTACCTATGAATCCGCGGAGGCCTCTGACAATGACCGGCTGCAATACCGGATCGCGGTGATGGAGGCGTTGCAACGCTGCACGCCGGTGCCATTTACCGATGCAATGGCCGGCGCCGCCGCGGGACGTCCATTCGCGATCCCGTTCCGCAGCCGCAAGACGTCACCCGACAAAACTTCACCCCCAACGCAAGAGAGACGAGCATGAGCGTCACCGAAAACACCCTGATCCTCGAGACCACGCAGGGCCCCGTCACCATCGAGATGCGGCCCGATCTCGCGCCGAACCACGTCGCGCGCATCAAGGAGCTGGTGCGCGAGGGCTTCTACGACGGCATCGTGTTTCACCGCGTGATCGAGGGCTTCATGGCGCAGACCGGCTGCCCGCACGGCACCGGCACCGGCGGCTCCGGCAAGAAGCTGAAGGCCGAGTTCAACAAGGAGCCGCATGTGCGCGGCACCGCCTCGATGGCCCGCGCCGCCAATCCCGATTCCGGCGACAGCCAGTTCTTCATCTGCTTCGACGACGCCCGCTTCCTCGACAACCAGTACACGGTGTGGGGCAAGGTCACCGAGGGCATGGAGAACGTCGACAAGATCAAGCGCGGCGAGCCGGTGCAGAACCCTGACAAGATCGTCAAGGCGCGGATGGCCGCGGACAAGGAATAGTCACTCGATCCTCATCCTGAGGAGCGCGGAACGCGCGTCTCGAAGGATGAAGGCCCCACTGCTGCAACCCGGCCTTCATGGTTCGAGACGGCGCTAAGCGCCTCCTCACCGTGAGGGTCTGGCTGTGTCGCGCCAAGCCTGCTCATGCGCACCGATCTCTTCGATTTCGATCTGCCGCCCGAGCGCATCGCGCTGCGCCCGGCGAGCCCGCGCGATTCCGCGAGGATGCTGGTCGTCGAGAATGGCGCGCTGCGCGACCAGATCATTTCCGACCTGCCGCAATGGCTGAGGCCGGGCGACCAACTCGTCGTCAACGACACCAAGGTGATTGCGGCGCAATTGAAGGGCCGCCGCATCGGCCGGGACACAGAGCCGAAGATCGAGGCGACACTGATCAAGCGTCTCGACGGCTCGCGCTGGCAGGCGCTGGTGAAGCCGGCCAAGAAGCTCGCCCCCGGCGACCGCATCCGCTTCGGCAACGAAGGCAAGGTCTGCCTGCTCGGCCATCTCGACGCCGAGGTCGAGGCCAAGGGCACCGAGGGCGAGGTGACGCTGTCGTTCTCGTTCCATGGCCCGGCGCTGGACCAGGCCATCGCCGATCTCGGCAGCCTGCCGCTGCCGCCCTACATCGCCTCCAAGCGCACGCCAGACGATCAGGATCTTGCCGATTACCAGACCATGTTCGCGGCGAACGAAGGGGCGGTTGCAGCGCCGACTGCAGGCCTGCATTTTACGCCCGCGCTGGAGCAGGCGCTGCACGCCCGCGGCGTCGGCCTCAACCGCGTGACGCTGCATGTCGGGGCAGGGACGTTCCTGCCGGTGAAGGTCGACGACACCGAAGTCCACAAGATGCACGCCGAGTGGGGCACGATTTCGGCCGCAACGGCGGAGCGGCTCAACGGCGCGCGGAAGAATGGCGGCCGCATCGTTGCGGTCGGCACCACGTCATTGCGGCTGCTCGAAAGCGCCGCGAGCGAGGACGGCACAATCCAGCCGTTCGCCGCCGAAACGTCGATCTTCATCACCCCCGGCTATCGCTTCCGCGCAGTCGATATTCTGATGACGAATTTCCATTTGCCGAAATCGACGCTGTTTATGCTGGTGTCGGCCTTCTCCGGGCTCGCGACGATGAAGCAGGCCTATGCGCACGCGATCGCGCAGGGCTATCGCTTCTATTCGTATGGCGATGCGTGTTTGCTGTTTCGAGCGGTCCCGTAGGGTGGATTAGCCGTCAGGCGTAATCCACCGCTTCTGTTTCCGCGGATATGAAAGAGGTGGGTTACGCCCAGCGGCCGCGCTTCGCGCATCCGCTAGGCTAACCCACCCTACGCACCTCCCGTTACGCCATCACCCGCTGCGGCAGGAGCTCCGCGATCTGCACCGCATTCAGCGCCGCGCCCTTGAGCAGCTGGTCGGCTGCCACGAACATCGAGATCGAATGGCCGGTGGGATCGCTGAGATCCTTGCGGATGCGACCGACCAGGACGTCGTCCTGGCCCGAGGCGTCGATCGGCATCGGGAAGTAGTTCTTGGCGCGGTCGTCGACCACCTTGACGCCGGGCGCCTGGGCCATGATGGCACGGACTTGGTCCTCGCTGATCGGCTTCTCGCATTCGAAGGTGATGGCTTCGCAATGGGCGCGCAGCACCGGCACGCGCACGCAGGTGACGCCGACGGCGATGCTGTCGTCCTCGAAGATCTTGCGGGTCTCCTTGATGACCTTGGTCTCTTCGTCGTTGTAGCCGGTCTCGGGGTCGATGGCGGTGTTGTGGTTGAACAGGTTGAAGGCGTAGGGGTGCGGCATCACCTTCGGCGTATAGACCTGCCCGTTGAGGTTGGCGCGGGTGGATTCGACGAGCTCCTCCATCGCGGCGGCGCCGGCGCCGCTGGCCGCCTGATAGGTCGAGATGATCACGCGCTTGATGCGGTTCTTCTGGTGGATCGGCCACAGCGGCACCAGCGCGGTGATCGCGGCGCAGTTCGGGTTGGCGATGATGCCCTTGTGGTCGCGGATGCGGCGCGCGTTGATCTCGGGGATCACCAGCGGCACGTTCGGGTCCATGCGGAAGGCAGAGGAGTTGTCGACCACGACGGCACCGGCCTTGACCGCGATGGGTGCGAACTTCCTGGAGATGCTGCCGCCGGCGGAGAACAGGGCGATGTCGACGCCGTCGAAGGAGCGCTCGGTCAACTCCTCGATGACCACGCTCTGCCCGCGGAACGACACCGTCTTGCCGGCCGAGCGGGCGCTCGCCAGCGCCTTGAGCTTGCCGACGCGAAAGCCGCGCTTGTCCATGGTGGCGATGAATTCGGCGCCCACCGCACCGGTGACGCCGACAATCGCGACGACGGGATCGTTACTCACTTTGTCCTCCGTTCCATTGAGAATTTAGACAACAAAAAAGCCCCGGACCATCAAGGGCGGGGCTTGCAGTAAAGCTGATGCGTTTAAGTCGACGACCTACGCGCGCACGCCTCCCCGGGCCCCTTCGGCCGTGGTGGTTTTGGTCGTGCGTTTGGTGGTCGTGAACATGGCCGCGACTTATGCGGGAGAGTCTTGCGGCCGTCAATGGCTTTTCGGCCCGGCCGATGCCGGGGGCAGCCTGCCGCTATTTGGCACCCGCTATTTCCCCTTGGCGCCCGGCGGCTCCAGGGTGACCTCCTTGAGGTCGTCGCCGCTGACGACGACGATCGAGAAGTTCAGCCGGCCGCGTTCGCGGACCAGCCCGCCGCTGATGGCCTTGCCCGCAGCGGCACGCTCGGCGACGCGCACGGCATCGGAGAGGCGGTGCCTGATCGCACCCAGCGCTGCGAGGTTGCTGCGGTCCTCGCGGTCGAGCTCGGTGAGGGGTAGGGCCGCTTCCCCGCCGACCAGTTCGCCGGCGAAGCATTGATGGTGTGGCGCCAGATCCGGTCGTTGTGCAGTGTCTTCACCCGGTAGACCGGCACGCCCGAGCCGCCATCGAAGCTCACATCGGCGGTGGTGGCGCCGGCATGGCGGGCTTCGGCAATCGCCATGGCCTGGCTGATCGTGATCGAGGAGCTGCGGAATCGCTCTATTTCGCGGCTGACTGCCTGGCGGTCCGCTTCGGCATCACCATCTGTGTCGCTGTGAAGCGGTCGGCGTGCTCGCGGTCACGACAGCCTGTGCCGGCGCGGCGATGAGCAGCGCGGGCAATGCCATCGCAAGCAGGTGCGAGGTCCATCGTTTGGCAGTCGTCATGCTCGAAACCCTCGGGCTAGCGAGTGTGCCGGATGATCGTAAAGAATTCGCGGCCGGCCTTGGGCATCGGCCGGCCGCGGAGCGCCGCGGCAGGCTGTACCCGCCGCGGCGATCTGGGTGATACGGGCCTCCTTTGGGGCTGGTGAAAAAAGCGGTCCGCATCGCCTTATAACTAAACCATACCGTATCGTTTTATTTCGGTCAATGACGCCGCACCGTCGCCCCCTGGGGGAAAGCACGCAAGCTCACGGAATTGTCAGCGGGAGGAGCGGCGCCGTGGCGCGAGTTTCGAGGTGTCCTGGACGCGGTCGGCAGGCCCCAGCGCGCCGGCCAGGAACAGTTTGATCGCCGCACGCATGCGCTTCTCGGCAGCCTTCAGTTCCAGCGCCGTTCCGAACGTCGCCATGCGGTGGGTGTGACCGACGACGACGTCGAGGAACACCTCGGCTGCGATGGTGGTGTCATCGACATCGAGCGCGCCTTGCGCCACCAGATGGTCGAAGAAGCGCGCCGTGGTGGCGACGGCCTTGAGCCAGCCTTCCTCCTTGCCGAGCTTGGCGACGTCGGGGAAGTTGATGGCCTGCGCCGTCATCATGCGGCTGAAGGCGACGGCATCCGGGCCGCAGGTGAAGGTCAGCATCTCGCGTCCGATCTCGACCAGCCGCTGCTCGACCGGGATGTTCGAGGCGCTGGAGAGCTGCGTCTCCGCCGCCGCCGACAGCGGCGCAAGCCAGCGCTCGATCTCGCGCCTCAGCACGGCCGCGAACAGGCCGCGCTTGTCGCCATAGCGGGAATAGACGGTGGGCTTGCTGACCCGCGCAGCTTCCGCGACCGCATCGAGCGAGGTCGCATCGAAGCCGCGATCAAGGAACAGGCGGGTGGCGACCTCGATCAGCCGCAGATCGCGCTCGATCGCAGCGGTCTTCGTCGGCCGGCCACCACGCGATTTCGGCACCTCGCGCCGTGGCGCTGCCGGTCTTGTCTTGGTCGCAGTCAATCCCATGCCCAATGATTCCTGCGCGGTCGTGATATCGGTCATTCGCTCTATATCGCGCAGGAGCGGAGGCGTCACGCGAATCTGGCCGAATTGGCCATATCGTCAACGGTTTCGGTATTGCCTCGTTCCGTCACGAGGGATCACGGCAGCGTCGAGGTCCAGGCCTGGCCGGATGCAGCCTTCTCGTATCCGTACTGGTAGAGCGCCCGCATATAGGTTGTGTCGAACCCTTCCGACGGCGGCGCAGGATAGTCGCGCGCGATGTAGGAGAGATGGAAGCCCAGCCGGTTGCGCTTGGCGAAATCGTAGGTCGAGAAGATGATCGAGCGCGTCTGCGATTGGGTGATCGCCGACAGGCTGCGCGAGGCGACGTCGATGGTGCCGTTGGAGACGAGCTCGAAGTTGCGTTCGATCTTCTTGTTGACGAGGATGTAGATGTCCACCTTCGCATTGCCGGGCAGACGGCCGCTCTGGAACAGCAGGGCTTCGGGCAAGGTCAGCACCGGCGCGGTCACGCCGCCATCGACATGCATCTCCTGAAACTTGCGGCCGCCGCCTTCGGCATCGATCATGATGGGCGGAAACACCAGGGGAATGCTGGCGGAGGCCGCCATCACGTCGCGAAACAGCTTGAGCGCCTCGGGCGTTCCGACCGCGGCAATCCTGCCCATGTCCCAGATCGCGGTGCGCTGCGTGTCGAGGTCGGTCGTCACCACGAGCAGCCTGCGGCCCTTGGCATGCTCGCGCGCGACTTGCGCCATGATCTCGGGCCCGACATAGCGTGCAACGAGCTCGCGCAGCCGCGTGTTGCCGAACAGGCCGGATCCGAACACCACGCGCATGATGCTGGGATCGTTCAGGAGGCTCTCCGCGATGCCGCTGGTGTAGACCTCCTTCAGCGTGTCGTCATATTGCGGTCCGAGAAACGCGAACGGCGCAATCAGGCCGCCGGTGCTGACGCCCGAGACGACCGAGAAGGTGGGGCGGGTTCGGGCCGCGGTCCAGCCGTTGAGCACGCCGACGCCATAGGCGCCGTCAGCGCCGCCGCCGGACAGCGCCAGATAGGTTCTCGTCGCAGTGCTGTTGTCTTTCTCCAAGCTGAACTTGGTGGCCGGCTCGTCGGCGTAGCGCCGGAGGCCGTCGATATCCAGCACGCGCGAGGCGCTGGCTTCAGCGGCCGTGTAGGGCGTGCGGGGCAGGGCGGTGCAGGCGCCGAGCGCCAGGCTGCAGATCAGGACCACCGATCCGATCAGCCCGACGCCAGTCTGCCTGATCCGGTCACGCGAGGAGACGGATGCGTCGGTCGAACACGAAGGGTACGGCATTGTCGGTGGCTGGCGATCACGCATCTACCGCCGCCGGCAAGTTCGCCGCGGCATCTCGTTCCAGCCCCCAGACAAAAACTACACTGTATCGTTTCGTTTGACAAGGGTGCGGGCACACGATCCTTGTGTGGGTCGTTGTCCAGTCTGATGCACAAACCGGCCCGAAGCGCGGTCGGCGGGTTGATCAGCCTGCTCCGACACGCAATAAGCACCGCCATGAATCCCGACAATGACCTTCCCAATCACTTTGAGTTGCTCGCCACCGACGGGGCCGCGCGCACCGGGCGCCTGACCACCCCGCATGGCGTGGTGCGGACCCCGGCCTTCATGCCGGTCGGCACCGCCGGTGCCATGAAGGGCATGCACTGGCGCGAGGTGCGCGATGCCGGCGCCGACATCGTGCTCGGCAACACCTACCATCTGATGCTGCGTCCAAGCGCCGAGCGGATCGCGGCGCTCGGCGGCCTGCAGACGTTCACAGGCTGGAACGGACCGATGTTGACCGATTCCGGCGGCTTCCAGGTGATGTCGCTGGCGGATTTGCGCAAGGTCAGCGAGCACGCCGTCACGTTCCGCTCGCACATCGACGGCGCCAAGGTCGAGCTGTCGCCGGAGCGGTCGATCGAGGTGCAGCGTTTGCTCGGCTCCGACATCGCCATGCAGATGGATGAATGCGTACGGTTGCCTGCCGAGCGCGCCGACATCGAGCGCGCGATGCAATTGTCGCTGCGCTGGGCGGAGAGAAGCAAGCGCGCCTTCGCGAGCGCCCCGGATGGCTACATGCTGTTCGGCATCGTGCAGGGCGGCGACGTGCCCGAGCTGCGCCGTGCGAGCGCGCAAGGCCTGGTCGGGATCGGCTTCCATGGTTATGCGATCGGCGGGCTCGCCGTCGGCGAACCGCAGGCGGTCATGCTGGCGATGATCGACGAGACCGCGCCGCTGCTGCCGAAGCAGCGGCCACGCTATCTGATGGGCGTCGGCACGCCCGACGACATCCTCGAAGCGGTGAAGCGCGGCATCGACATGTTCGATTGCGTGATGCCGACCCGCAACGGCCGGCACGGCGTCGCCTTCACGCGCTACGGCCAGGTCAATTTGCGCAACGCGCGCCATGCCGACGATCCACGCCCGCTCGATGAAGAGAGCTCATGGCCGTCGACGCGGAACTGCGCGCGCGCTTATCTCCATCATCTCGTCAAGGCCGGCGAGACGCTGGGCGCGATGCTGCTGTCCGAGATCAATGTCGCGTACTACCAGTCCCTGATGCAGGGCATCAGGGACGCGATCGCGCAAGGAAATTTCGAGGAGTTCTATCAGCGTACGCGCGCGGACTGGGCGAGGGGCGATATCGCCCCGCGCTAGCTCAACAGTCCAAACTCAGTTGCACACGAGCCGCCGCTTCACGGCATGCTTGGTCACGAAGCCGTAGCCGCAATTGTCGCAAGTCCAGAGGTAGCTGATGATGTGGTCCGAGACGTAAGCGGAAGCTTCGGCGGCGACCATGGAGTCGGCGCAGACCGGACAGGTCGGCAACTCGCTGCAGCGCGGATCACGCCTGAGCACTACGGTCGACATCACTTCAGCAACCGCTGACATCGTGGTGACCTCCCTGCTTTAAGACCTAAGTCTAACATAAGCAGAATCAGTTGACGAGGTCGCAACACAAATGAGTTGGTTTTCTGCTAATTAAAGCTCACGCGATTTTGCGATGCAGCGTATTTAACATGTGCTGCATTGCCGCTTGCGTGTCGCCGCAAGCTGTCCGTAACTGCGCAGGGCCGCGACAGACGTGCAGATCGTCGCCACAGGGAGTTCATCATGGACGTATCGTCCAACACGGGTGCAGCGCACCAACCCGGCCGTGGCCGGATCTATGACTCGATCGTCGATGCCTTCGGCAACACGCCCATCGTGCGCTTGCGCCGGCTGCCCGGCATGCACGACGTGAACGCGACCATTTTGGCAAAACTTGAGTACTTCAATCCTGCCGCGAGCGTGAAGGACCGCATCGGCGCGGCCATGATCATCGCGATGGAGAAGGCGGGCATCGTCAAGCCGGACACCGTGCTGATCGAGCCGACCTCCGGCAATACCGGCATTGCGCTCGCCTTCGTGGCGGCCTCCCGCGGCTACCGGCTCAAGCTGGTGATGCCGGAATCGATGTCGATCGAGCGACGCAAGATGCTGGCCTTTCTCGGCGCGGAGCTGGTGCTGACGCCGGCGGCGCAGGGCATGAAGGGCGCCATCGCGGCCGCCGAGGAGCTCTTGAAGACGACGCCGAATTCGGTGATGCCGCAGCAGTTCAAGAACCTCGCCAATCCGGAGGTGCACCGCCGCACCACCGCGGAGGAGATCTGGAGCGACACCGGCGGCAGCATCGACTTCTTCGTGGCCGGCGTCGGCACCGGCGGCACGATCACCGGCGTCGGCCAGGTGCTCAAGCCGCGCAAGCCGGGCTTGCGTGTGGTCGCGGTCGAGCCGGAGGAGAGCCCGGTGCTCTCGGGGGGACAGCATACTCCGCACAAGATCCAAGGCATTGGTGCCGGCTTCGTCCCTGACATCCTCGACCGCTCCGTGATCGATGAGATCGTGAAGATCAACTCGACCACGGCGATCGAGACCTCGCGCGCGCTGGCGCGGCATGAGGGCATTCCGGGCGGCATCTCCTCGGGCGCCGCGATCGCCGCCGCACTTGAGATCGGCAAGCGGCCGGAAGCTTCCGGGAAGACCATCCTGGCGATCGTGCCGTCCTTCTCCGAGCGGTATCTTTCGACGGCTCTGTTTGAGGGAATCTAGGACATGGCGGATCAACCGAGACGGCCGCGCACGCTGGGCGATGCCAGGACCGAGGCCGAGGCGGCGTTCAAGAAGGTGACGGCCAAGGTCGCCACGGCGCCGCCCAAGCAAAACGCCGTGCCCGGCATCAAGGAGCAGGTCACGCTGCGCATCGACCAGGACGTGCTGGAGTTCTTCCAGGAGGGCGGTCCCGGCTGGCAGGATCGCATCAACGAGGCGCTGCGCAAGGTGGCGGGGAAGTAGACGTCGCGGATGGGCTGTAGCTTCTCATCCTGAGGAGCTTGCGAAGCAAGCGTCTCGAAGGATGAAGGCCCCGCTGGTCGAGGCGCGCCTTCATGGTTCGAGACGGCGCTTCGCGCCTCCTCACCATGAGGATCACAAACGAAGAAAAAGCCCGGCGCGAGCCGGGCCTCTGTCGTCTGGGATCCGTCTCGCTCTCAGCGGCGGAACATGCCGCCCATCATGCCGCCGACGACGCCGCCGACGAAGGCCGCACCGGCAGCATCGCCGGGATTGCTGCGTGGCTGGGGAGCCGGTGCCGGCGCGCTGCTCTGAGCCGGGGCGGTGGCGGCGCGCCGAGCCGGCTTCTGGCTGCCGTCGCTCGCCGTTGCCGGGGCAGCCACGATTTCCGAGAGCAGGGCCTTGTGCTGGTTCTTGTTGAGATAACCCGACGAGGGATAGCCGCGCGCAGTCTGCCAGCGCTTGAGCACGGACCGCGTTTCGTCGTTGAATACGCCGGTCTGGTTGGTGTCGAAGCCGAGCGCCGTGAGTCGACGCTGCACGTCGCGACGCTTGTTCTTGTCGAGACCGATTTGGTCCTCGGTCACTTGGGTAGCCTCATCCGTGAAGGTGGCAGGATCGACGCCGGCATTGAGCGTGCGGGTCGCGGTCGAGGGGCCGCTCTTGATCGCCGCCAGCCGCGCCAGCGCCAGCGCCTTGAACTGGCCGTTCGGGTAGGCGGTGAGGTAGGCATTGAGCTCCTCGGACTTGTTGGACTCCTTGACCGAGCGCCAGTATTCGAGCTCGACACCGTCCGAGCTTCCGGTCGCCGCCGGCACGATGCCGGTCGCGGTTGGGGCCGCGGCGGCGACCTGGGTGGTCGGCGCCTGATTGAGATAGACGGAGCCGGTCAGGTTGGTGTGGCCCCAGGGCAGCTGGCCCTTGCGGGTCTCTTCATTGACCTGAGCGCGCACCGACGTCATGGCCTGCTGGATCTCGACGCCGGGCTTGGTGATGTTGTCAATCAACGCCCGCGTGAACGGGCTGTTGTTGCCTTCCTGGCCGTCGAGTGCGGTCTGGCCCGGGCCGGTGGCGAACGCGATCAGCGTGCCTTCGCCGGACTTCATCTCGGCGAGGCCGCTCTGGACGTTGACGCTGCGGGTCGCCGAATTCGACTTGATCTTCGCGGCGAACGGATTGTCGCGGCAGGCGTCGAGGAAGACGAGCTTGACCTTGGCATCGCCCATGGTCTGCTCGAGCGTCAGGTCGATGTTGATGGCGGCGCCCAGCTTGACGTCCATCTCCGACTTGATGTCGGCATCGACGGGCAGCAGGTAATTGGTGCCGCTGACGGCGATGCCGTGGCCGGCATAATAGAACAGCGCGATATCGGAGCCTTGCGCCTTGCGGCCGAAATCGAGCAGCTTCTCAGTCATCTGGTCGCGGCTGAGATTGGAGCCTTCGATCACCTCGAAGCCGACATTGCGCAGCGTGGCCGCCATCGCCTTGGCGTCGATCGGCGGGTTCGGCAATTGCGCGACGTTCTTGTAGGAGCCGTTGCCGACGACGAAGGCGACGCGGCGGTCAGCCTTGGCGGCACTGATCGACAGCGCCATGCACATCAGCGAAGCGAGGAGGGTGAGATAGCGCATTCTGAAATCCCCAGAATCGAATTGCAGGCAGCAACAAATCGGCCACGAACCTACACGAAGTGCCCGACTTCGCGCCACCAAAACGGCAGTTCGTTGCGTTCAACCCGCTGCTGTGTGGCCGAATGTGCACGATGGAGTGTCGCTCCAACGTGATCCAAATCACACGGCCACTTGGTTTTGTCGCGCGAGACGGCGCGAGGTTCACCTGGCCCGGGCGGGAACCGACGAAGCGGGCTTCAAATTGAGTAAATTGCCGAACAGGATCAGCGCGGCGCCGAGCACGGTCCAGGCGTCGAGCCGCTCGGAATACAACAGCCAACCGGCAGTTGCAGTCAGTGGAACCCGCAGGAAGTCCATCGGAACCACGACCGTCGCGTCGGCGTAGCGCATCGCACTGGCCAGGCAATAATGTGAGAACGTGCCGCAGACGGCGATCACGCCGACCCAGCCCCAGACATAGAGCGACGGCCACGTCCAGACCAACAGCGTCGGAATGAAACCCGCAACCGACTGCACCACCAGCATCCAGAACAGGATCGAGAGCGCGCTCTCGGTGCGGGTCAGCGATTTGACCAGCGCCATCGCCACGCCAAATCCCATGGCGGCGCCAAGCGCGATGAGCTGGCCCGGATTGATCTCCCCGGTCGAGGGGCGGACAATGACGATAACGCCGACGAGGCCGAGCACGATGGCGGCGATCTTCCATGGCGTCATCCGCTCGGACAGGAAGCTCGCCGCGAGGACGGCCGTCCAGATCGGCATGGTGAACTCGATTGCCACCACCTGGCCGATCGGGATCAGTGTCAGTGCGAAGAACCAGCCGAGTTGGGCAACATAGTGCACCAAATTGCGGCCGACATGCTGCGGCAACCGCGATGTCTTGAGCACCTTCCAGCCGCCGGCGCGGTAGATGATCGGTGAGAGCAAGACGAAGCCGGCCAGCGACCTCATTTCCATGATCTGAAAAACATTCAGCTCGCGCGTGGTCTCGCGCCCGGCCACCGCCATGATCAGCATCAGCGACAGCCAGCCGGCCATCCACAGTGCAGCCATCATTTTCGACGGTGTGGTGCTCATCTGCGGCGGATACGGAAAGGGATGGACCAAGGAGGGGCGGCCGGTATCGGCGACATTGCCGCCGTTTGCAACGGCCAAATCTGCGGATGCAGCGATGCTGGGCGGCATGCTAAGGCATCAGCGAACAACGACAAAGATCGGGAGACATTGCCCATGCGCATCTTGCAGCCGGCCGAGTGGAAAAAACCGCGCGGCTTTTCCCACGGCGTCGTGACCGAGGGGCCGGGCCGGTGGGTGGTACTCGCCGGCCAAACCGGGGGCGACGAGGCCGGCAGTTACGATCCCGACATGGCAGCCCAGGTCGCGACGGCGCTGAAGCGGATCGTCAAGCTGCTGGGCGAGGCCGGTGCCGGCCCCGAGCACATCGTCCGCCTGACCTGGTACCTGACCAGCCGCGCCGAGTACGAAGCGGCAGGTGCCGGCATTGGCGCGGCCTGGAAGGAAACGCTCGGCCGCAATTTTCCGCCCTCGACGCTGCTCTATATCGGAGGCCTCGTGGACGAGCGTGCCAAGGTCGAGATCGAGGTCACGGCGTTCGTGCCCGGCCCATAAAAAAATCGATCCGGCGCGGGCGCCGGATCGATTGTCGCGTGAGCTAGCGTCTTATTTCGACATCGAGATGTGCGCGCCGCGGAACTGACTGTCCGCGCGCATCGTGACGTTCTGCTTGTTGCCGGACGTCTTGAGAGAGATGTTGGCGTTGAAGCCCGCGGTGGAGGCCACCAGCTCGTAGCTTCCGCCGCTGCCGCGGCCCTGGAGCGAACCGGAGATGTTGCGGCTGGTCTCGGACCAACTGCCTGCAATGGCGCCGCCTTCGGCCTTCACGTTGGCGCCGAGGTTGAATTTGTAGGCATCGCTGGCGCAGGTCAGCGACATCTCCATGGTCGGTCCGATCGGAGCGTATTTGGCCCGGCAGCGGATCCGCTCGGTCGAGCCGTCATCCAGCGTAACCGTGCCACCGCCGCTCCAGCTGCCCGCCAGTGGGGCGAACGGACCCGACTGGGCACTGCTTTCGGTCGCGGCGATCCCAGCCCCAAACAAAACGGCGGCCGCGATCAGCAGCCGCCGGTTCCCGGCGCGAGCCACAATTGGTTTATTGGCGCGATGCTTCCCACCGCCCGCTGCACGGTATGCCTGCAGATGCTCCATTCCACTTCCCCGATCCGGCGTTGCCGCTGAGTTGACCGTTGGCATATGCACCATTGATCGAAACTTTCACAAGTCCCCCGCTGCCGATGGTGCCGGAAACGTTAGCGCCGGGCGCGGTGATCTTGCCGCCGGCAACCGTCAGCATCGAGCTTGCGGTCGGCTCGCACGAACCGCTCTTGGTCACGATGGTGACTTGCCAATTTCCGTCATAGGGATTCTGGGCGAAGGCGGGGGCGGCGAGGGTGCCAGCGAGAACTGGGGCGGCACAGAACACCGCAATGCGACCAAAACGCATGAATTCGTCCTTGAATGTGTCTGAGTTGTTGACGCTTATTCGGACGAAATGTGACGGAAATTTGTTGCGATGCCAAAGCGAAAATTGTGCCTTTAGGAACAATGGTTTATTTGCGCTTTTGGCTCCAATTTCCGAAGCAGAATCAAGGGCGCCGCACGTTAAGGGTAAACGTCAGGACGACTCGGAAAGAGCTTGCTCCAGGAGACTTCGGCTCAGAGGGGGTCTTGGCTCAGGAGAGGCTCGGCGCGGAGGTCGCGAACTGCTCGTCCTGGACTTTGGCGGGTAGCGCCTTGTGGACCTTGGCGTAATCGATCACGTCGGCCAGCAGCTTGAGCCCGAGCGGCGCCAGCGCGCGCTCCCAAAGCTCTCGTGCGGTCTCGCCCTTCTTGACGAAACACCAGTCCTGGGCGGCGATCGCGCCAGCATCCATGCGGTCGGCGAGATGGTAGATCGTGCCGCCGGCGATCGGGTCGCCTTCCTTGATGGTCCATTCCACCGCGGCCTTGCCGCGGTGGCGCGGCAGCAGCGAGGGATGATAGCCGATCCCGCCGAGCCTGGCGGCGGCGAGCGCATCCTTGCCGATCCTGGCATGGCTGTGCGCGGTGATGATCAGATCGGTGTCCGGGGCGATCTCGGAGGCCACCACCAGCTTGGGATTGGCTTGCACCTGCACCTCGATGCCCGCCGCCTTGGCCGCCGCGGCGAGGCGGTCGTCGGCGTCCGCCACCACGACCCGGACGACCGAGACGCTGTGCTCCCGGAGCATGTTCAGGGTGGTCACGCCAAAATGGCGGGAGCCGACGAGGGTAATTCGCATGGGTGTCCGATCCGTCTCGCAACTGCGTCATCCCCCGATAACACGTCCGCATGCCCTGTCACCACCCGCGCAGCGTTCGCGTGGGTTATCAACAATGCGCCGGGCGCCGCTTGCGCGAACTCCGGGATTGCGCCGTCGCGCTGGCTTCCATGCGGGCATGACACCGGCTCGGGAGTGAAGGCAGCGCAGCGTCGGGTTTTTTGTTGTCGCGACGCTGCTGGCGGCCACGTCGGCCCAAGCCGGCGGGCCTTACCCGGCGGTCCCGCCCGAGACCGGCGTTGCGCCATCAGTGGGGTCGATCTCGGACGCCTACCGTTGCCTGGGGCCCTGCGTCGTCGACGAGAGCCTGCAGCGGGTTCCTGTGTTTCGTTTTTAACAGAGATGCCTCGGATTGGCTGATAAGGGTGCGCCAACCGGGGCTGGCGACATTTTCAACCCGCATCCGTTTTCGAACCCGGTTTTGGCCGCCGGCGTGACCGCCGGCGGCCTTTTCATGCCGTGCCTCGCGAAATCATCGAACGGTAACACGATCTCAACCAGCTTGGCGTATCGACGAATCCGTCGCGGATTTGTATTGCGTACCGCGACACCGAAATCGTCCGCCGGCATGGGCGCGCCGCCGGGCCTTTTCGCCGGGACAGATCTCATGCCGAACGCGATCGAGCAGATCGTCGACGCCTATGTGCGTCTGAAAAACCGCCGTGGACTGGACGAGCTGATGATGCACAGGCAGCGGCTCGCGGTCGATCTGAAGAGCCGGTCCGGCTATGATTTCAGCCTGCCGATCGGTCAGATCGACGAGGAGATCGCGATCATCGAGGCGGGGCTCAGCCGGCTCAAGTCGGATAAGTCCACGATCTAGACGTCGGCATCGTGCGCGATGCCTGGCGTTGACGCATTGTCGCAGTCCGAGCCCGGTTCATGCGGAGTTCAGGCCAGCCATGCGTCAATTGCCATGTCGTTTCGTGGGACGCGAATCCTGATAGGCTTGTCCCCATGTTTTGAAGGAATCGTCATGATCGAACTTGCGCTGGCCGGCCTGCTTGCGTTTGCAACCGTGCCTGCGGCGCCGACAGCGCCCATGGTGGAGCAGGTTCAGTTCAGGGGCGGTCCGGGCGGGCAATGTCCACACGGCTACGATTACAACCACTCGAACGGCCGCTGCTATCCCAACGACCGTCACGCGCCGGGTGTCTACACCGGGGGCCACGGCTCGGGCTATGGGCGCCGTGGTGGCCTGTGCCCGCACGGTTACGACTATAATTACACGACAGGCGAGTGCTACCCGAATCGTGCGCACGCGCCCGGCGCTTACGGTCGCCCTCAATATTACGGACGACGCGGCGGGCTCTGTCCGGACGGCTATGATTACAATTACTCGCAGGGACAGTGCTACCCGCACGGGGCACGTGCGCCGGGCATGTATGGGCGGTAGTCATCGCCGTGCTGAGGCGGGCGCTCAGTCGCGCCGGCCGCCGTCGATCACCGTGAACAGCGGCCGCGCCGGGGTGGGTTCGACCAGCAGCTCCTCCACCAGTGCGGTTGCGGCATCGACATATTTTCGGGTCGGCTTGTCGAGAGGGCGCTTGGCCTCGTCGTCGAGCGCGACTTTTGCGGCCTCGACCAGCTTGCGCATGCGCGCGGCATGGTCGTCGCCCGCGGTCAATGTCGCGCGCGCCAGCGAGCGCAGCACGAACAGCTCGCCCTCGAGGCGAAGCAGACGGTCGTTGAGCCTGGTCAGGACGGCGTTGAGGTCGGCCATGGCGTTCGAAGCGGAGGATCCGTCCTGATCTAGCCGCGATCGGTGAACGGAGTGCAAACGGCGCCGGCGCAATTCGGCGGATCGGGAGTCACCGCAGGCGGCTTACCATTCGACGCCGGCCCAGCGCCGCCCGAACACGGGCGGCCTCGTCTTCACGGCCTGCCAGCCGAAGAAGTGGTGCTTGCCGGACCAGGCATGCACGATGCTGCTGCAGATGCCGCATTTGAAGCTGCCGCTGTGAGCCTCGCTGTGCTCCTCTCTGGTCGCGGTGTAGTTCATGCCGCAACCGGTGCAGGTGAATTCTTCGATCGTCCAGATGCTGTTGGCCATGGCCCAGAATGCATTTCAGTGACTGCGGATGGAAGGTAGTCACCAGCATTTGCAGCGGCGTAAACCGGCGCGGGGAAATCCGGTTAACCCGCGTTAGCCAAGCCGGGTTGGGACGGGCGATGCGGTATCCGGCAGCCGGTCGTCTTGACGCCAGATGCGTTGCTGGCAATAACGGCTGAGCCCGCAAGCGCGGAAGTTGCGTTCATGCCGCAAGGAAAGCTGTGCCCGTGAAAAGCCTCCGTCAGTTGCTGACGGGCGAGGACGTCATCCAGCTCGTGATCCGCCTCGGCCTGCTCGCCCTGCTGATCATCTGGACCTTCCTGATCATCCGCCCATTCGTGCCGATCCTGGCCTGGAGCGGCGTGCTGGCGGTCGCGTTCTATCCGGCATTCAGCTGGGTCGCCAAGATCCTGGGCGGCCGACCCAAAACCGCAGCAATAATCCTGACCCTGATCACGCTGGGTATCGTCATCGGCCCGGCGACCTGGCTCGGCATCAGCGCGGTGGACGGCGTGCGTGAGCTGGCGCACCAGCTCGGCACCGGCGACCTCGTGCTCCAATCGGCTCCGGAGCAGCTTAAGTCCTGGCCGCTGGTCGGCCCCTGGCTCTACGAGCTCTGGGATCAGGCCTACAACAACGTTCGGACTGCGGTGCGCGAGGTGGCGCCGTATCTTCAGCCGCTGGCGGGGCCGCTGCTCTCGCTCGCGGGCGACGCCGGCCTTGGCACGCTCCAGTTTCTCGTCTCGGTGTTCGTGGCAGGCTTCCTGTTTCCGCATGGGCCGCGCCTGGTCGCGGCCGGCCGCAACTTCCTGTTTCGCATCGTGCCGGAGCAAAGCGAGCATTTCCTCTCGCTCGCCGGTGCGACCATCCGCGCCGTGGCGCAGGGCGTCATTGGCGTGGCGATCGTCCAGGCGCTGCTCGCCGGAATCGGCTTCAAGCTCGCCTCGGTGCCGAGCGCGGGCCTTCTTGCCTTCATCGTCCTGCTGCTCTCGATCGTGCAGATCGGTGCTTTCCTGGTGCTGCTGCCAGTGATCATCTGGATCTGGACCGCTAAGGACGTCACCACCGCGCTGCTGCTCACCGTGTTCTTCGTCCTGGTCGGCTTCATCGACACCATGCTGAAGCCGCTGGTCATGGGCCGTGGCCTGACCACCCCGACCATCGTGATCTTCGTCGGCGTGATCGGCGGTACGCTGGCCCACGGCATCGTCGGACTGTTCATCGGACCGATCATCCTGTCGGTGGCCTGGGAACTGACGATGGCCTGGATCAGGACCGAGGACCGGGCGGAGACGGGGAAGGGGTGATCTCGCGCCCGCCAGCGCGCGGACTGCCCGCCATGGCGCACCGGGATCGGGTTGGTTCGGCCTGTGATCAAGCTGCGCCGCTAACTTGTCTGTTCGACTAGACAAGTTACCATTGGGGCGATTCTGTTTTCGACAACGGCAGCAATGGCAAAGTCTTCCAAGCTGGTTGCCGCCAGGCGCGGCAAGGTATTGTTGGTCAGACGCCGGTCGGACGGCCTGTGGATGTTTCCGGGCGGCCGCAAGCGTGCGCGCGAGTCGGAGAAGGACTGCCTGCGGCGGGAGATCAAGGAGGAATTGCCCAAGCTGAAGCTCGGCAGGATCAGCCTCTGGAAGGAAGTGAAGGCGAGGAACAAGCGCTCCGGCCGCAAGATGAGCGACGCGATCTTCATCGCCAAGTCCGCCAAGGGCAGGCTGGCGATCGGTGACAAGAAGGAGATCGACCGCGCCGCCTGGCATAAGCCCCGCGGCATCCGCCTGACGGCGACTTCGCGCTACATCCGCGACCGCCTGTTTCCGCGCAAGCGGCGGCGAAGCTGAGCCGCTAGTCCTCCCGCGCCGCCGATCGCGTCCTGCCAGCAAACCTCCTCGATTGCGCCACCTCCGGCTCGGGTGCGGCGAGCTTCTCGGCCTGGAGCTCCCGCATCTCCTTGCGGACCTGGCGCGCACTGCGCATCGCCCGCTTGATGAATGGATGCTGCGAGTCCTCGGCGAAGAACAGCACGACTTCGCAGCTCGGACATTGCCTGGAATAGCCGTCCTGCAACCGGCCGGCGCGATCGCGAAACACGTTCTTGCACCGCGTGCACTGAACCTGGACCGAACTCATGCGCGGATGACAATCACTTTGAAATGGATCGTCAGCTGATCCGAAATGTCTGAAGAAAGCTTGAATGCCGGCTTAGCTGGATGCCGTCAGATATCGCCGAGCCAACAAGACGTGTGAACCAGTTCACAAGCGCGCGGCGAAACCGCTGCTATGAAGACGTCATTGCTTAACCGATTCATTTCGAACGAAACGCCCCAGCGTGGCTCCAAGCGCTGGGGCTTTTTCGTGCCTCCATTCTCACGGCCAAGAGCAGATCGAAAGGGATCGCGCCGCCGCCTCGAACGTTATCGAGGAGGGGTGCGTTCGCAGGGCAAATCCCATATGCATGGCGCCGAGCTGCCGATTCGAGGGGCAAGGCGGCTCGCATTCAGTTTGCGGCGGTTCAAGAGCAGAAACGGGTCCAAGTGAGGCTTTCCACGAAGGCAAGGGTGGCCAAGAAGCCGCCGAAGAAGAGCAAAGGATCGCAGCGCGCCACGATCTCGTCTTCGTCGCCTCTCGGCATGATGGCCCTTCAT
This sequence comes from Bradyrhizobium sp. NBAIM18, assembly GCF_020193825.1. Lineage (NCBI taxonomy): Bacteria > Pseudomonadati > Pseudomonadota > Alphaproteobacteria > Hyphomicrobiales > Nitrobacteraceae > Bradyrhizobium > Bradyrhizobium sp. NBAIM18. Next base: position 37,395 of record NZ_JADYVO010000007.1, on the reverse strand, counting down.
CTGCTTGGACAATGGAAGCAGTCCGGACGCAGCGGCATCGTGTTTCTCGCCGAGAGCGAGAACAGGGCGGAGCGGCTCGGCAGCGTCATTCACGCGCTCGACCCCGTCTGCGAGGTGCTGGTGTTTCCGCGCTTGAATACCTTGCCGTTCGATCAACTGGAGCCCTCGCACGAGCTCGCGGGGCGCAGAGCCTCCGTGCTGAGGCGCCTTGCGAAGTCCAAGAAGCCGGTGTTTCTGGTATCGACGGCCGAAGCGGTGATGGAGCGGATGCCGCTGCCGGCCAGCCTGTCGCGCCTCAGCCTGAGCTTGAAGGTGGGCGGCACGTTCTCCGAGCAGGAGCTGGAGTCCCGCCTGCAATCCCTCGGTTACGATCTTGACGATGAGCCGGATTATCCGGGCGGGGCGCTGTTCCACGGCCAGACCTTCGAGATATTCCCGGCAGGCGCGCTGGGGCCGTTCCGGATCGAGCATTCGCAGCACACGATCAAACGGATCGTGGCCTTCGACCCGCATGAGCACAGGATCATCTTCGAGACCAGGGAGCTGCTCGTCGATCCCATGTCGGAGCGGCTCGGCCTTGCCGCCAAAGGCGGTAAGCGCGCCAGCCTGTTCGATTATTGCGCGGGCGCCAGATGGATCGCCGATGCCGGCGTGCCGTCGCATGCCGACGGATGGCTCGATACGATCGAGGAGGCCGCGCCCCGCAGCGAGCGGGAGCGCGAATTTCTCGGGCGCAGCGATTGGAAGCGGCTCTCCAAGGGCATCAAGGTGCTGCCGCGGACGGCACCGTTCCAGGCCATCCCGGAATTTTCGAAGCTGACATCCTCCCGGAAGGCGTTGCGTGGCTTCGTCGAGGAGACGCGCCGGGCCGGGTCGCGGCTGATCCTCGTTGCCGCGCACGAGGACGATCTGCGCGTGATGGAGCGGATGAGCGGCGTCAAGGCGGAGCGCTGCGAAGACTGGGAGGAGGCCGCGCGCGGGCGGGGCGGCGAGGCAGCGCTGCTCGCCGATCTCGATGCCGGTTTCGTCGTGCCGGCGAAGAAGCCTCTGGTCGTGGTGACGGCGTCCGACGTGCTCGGCAGCCGCGCGCATCATCCGCAGCCGATGGCGCGCGCCTGGAGCGCGGCCTTCGACCATGCCGATGCGCCGGAGCAGGGCACGGTGGTCGTTCATCTCCAGCGCGGCCTTGCCGTGCTCGACGGCCTGCAGACCGTCAACACCGGCGGGGGCGCGATGCGCGAGATGATCCGCCTGAAGTTCGCCGGCGACAATGCGGTGCTGGTGCCGCCGCCCGATCTCGCCTTGATGTGGCCTTACGCCGCCGAGCTCGGCAGGCTTTCGCTCGATAAGGCGGACGGCAGCACGTGGTGGGCGCGCCGCAGCGAGGCCGAGCGCGAAATCCAGATCGCCGGCAAGGCGCTCGCCAAGCACATCAGCCAGCGCCGGCGGCGGCGCGGCGAAAAGCTGGTGCCGCCGGGATCGGCCTACGAGAAGTTCGTCGCGCGTTTTCCTTACTTCACGACGATCGACCAGGCCCAGGCGATCCGGGACGTGCTGGATGATCTCGCATCCGGCCATCCGATGGACCGGGTGATCTGCGGCGACGTCGGCTTCGGCAAGACCGAGGTCGCGCTGCGCGCGGCGGCCGCGGTGGTGCTGTCGGGCAAGCAGGTGGCGGTCGCGGTGCCGACGACGGTGCTGGCGCGCCAGCACGTCGCGACGTTCCAGAAGCGATTTGCCCCGTTCGGCATCGAGGTCGGCAACCTCTCGCGCGCCACTTCGGGCGCGGCGCTGCGGGAGACCAAGGAGGGCTTGCGCAGCGGCCGGATCAAGGTCGTGATCGGCACGCAGGCGCTCACCGGCAAGGACGTCAGGTTCGACGATCTCGGCCTCGTCATCGTCGACGAGGAGCAGCATTTTGGCGCTGCGGAAAAGGCAAAGCTCGCGGGGCTCGCCAAGAACGTCCATGTGCTGATGATGAGCGCGACGCCGATCCCGCGCACGCTGGCCGCCGGCCTTGCCGGCTTCCGTGATCTCAGCGTGATCGCCTCGCCCCCGGTGCACCGGCTTCCGGTCGCGACCCGGATCGCGCCGCTGTCGGATGCGGCGATCGCCTCGGCGCTGCTGCGCGAGCAGCGCCGCCACGGCCAAAGCTTCCTGATCTGCCCGCGCATCCAGGATCTCGATCCCATGCTGGCGCGGGTGCGGGCCGTGGCGCCGGACCTGCGCATCGTCTGCCTGCACGGCAGGCTGGCCGCGGACGAAATCGACGACCGCATGATGAGCTTCGTCGAAGGCCATGCCGACGTCCTGCTCGCGACCAACATCGTGGAGAGCGGCCTCGACATTCCCCGCGCCAACACCATCGTGGTGTGCTGGCCGGAAAAATTCGGCCTCGCTCAACTGCATCAGCTGCGTGGACGCGTCGGCCGCGGCGGCATCCGCGCCTTCGCGCATCTGCTCACCGAGACGGAGTCCGGACAATCCGAGAAGCGCCTCGCCGTGCTCGAGGAGTTCAGCCGGCCGGGCGCGGGCTTTGCCATCAGCGAGCGCGACCTGGATCTGCGAGGCGCAGGCGACTTGTTTTCCGAGCAGCAATCCGGCCACGTCCAGGTGTTCGGGCCCGTGCTCTACAGCCACCTGCTGAAGATGGCCTCGGAGAAGAGCGACGAGCAGCTGTGGGTGCCCGACCTCAACCTGCCGGTCGGGGACATGCTGCCCGAGAGCTACGTGCAGTCCGAGCCGGTGCGGCTCGAGCTCTATGCCCGCGCCGCACGATGCAACGACGAGGACGATCTCGACGACCTCGAGGAGGAAACCTCCCGCCGCTTCGGACCCTTGCCAAAGCTCGCGCGCGACTTCTTCGCCGCGGCCAAGCTCAGGATCGAATGCAAACGACGCGGAATCATCCGCCTCGACGTCGGCCCGGACGCTGCGGCCGCGACGTTCCTGCCCGGACGCCTGCGCAAGTCGCGAGGCAAGTCACTGCAACGCGACGGCGACCGCGTCGTCTATCACAGCCCGATGTGCGATGCGCCGTTCGAGCGGGTGGAGGAGCTGTTCGAGCTGCTCGATGAGGGGTAGGGGCTTGCGTTTCGTCAGCGCGCGCAACTGCGAATTCGTAGCGGAAACCCTGCTCCACCATTATAGTTAATTTGGGCGTGGCGAAGGAGATCGTCCGATGTCACATGCCATTCGTCCAGTGATTGCCACGATTGTCGCAGGCTCATGTCTGTTGGCCCTGGTGCAAGCGGGCGGCGCAAATGCCGGCTCCGCCGGAGCGGGCATGGGAACGGGGCAGGGGAGCGCTGGCGGCTCGGCGCCTTCTGGAATGGGGACGAGTGCGGGCAATGCAGGTCCCTCAGCCCCCCCAGGGATGGGGACGAAGGACATCGCGCCCGGCGGAGATCTGGGCACCAACAGCGAAGCGACCAATCCGAACGTCCAGCCCGCCACGCCTGCGAGGTCGCGGGCGGCAGCTCAGGCCGCGAGAAATGCCGGGGCTGGTCGCGCTCAAAATGGCCTGCCGATCGGCGCAATTGGCAGCGGCACGAGCAATGAAGATCAAAAGGCCGCTGGTTCGGCGTTCTCCCAAAGCAGATTCCGACCGGCAACACAGGCTCAAGGAAACGCCAGTGTTGGTTCAAATAGTCTGTCAGGGAGAGGCTCGAGCCTTTCGGACCAGATCAGTCGGCCGCGAGCCGCACGAGCTGGAGACAAGGTGCTGGATGCCAAGGCCCGGGTCGAGCGACGAACGACTGTGTCGCCCAAACGCGTTAAGAGCCCGATAGGACCAGGTTTGTAATCTGCGAGCGACGGGGGAACAGGTCGACTCGGTGCATCGCGCTCTCCACATGTGGCGCTCGCGTTTGAGCGGACGGACGAGCTGTTCGAGCTGCTGGATGAGGGGTAAATCGGAAAGTGCGAAAACAACCCCATGCACAGTAGCTATGTGTTTGTGCGATAAGGCGTTCTGCATTCGGCGCGTCCATCGCGGCCGAGGTGGCCCAAGCAAGCGTGGTCCACGACCCGGATCGGGCCTATCGTGCCGAGTCCGTGCCGGAGGCGCCGTCACTTGGCCGTTGATTTGTCGGGCAAAACAGTGGCATCATGCCAACTTCGGAAAATCCGTTGCTGGCATGGCTGTTGCCGAATGCACGGCGAGGAGCTTGCACCGAATCCGTAATCGGCCGGGGTCGCCTGGCCGTCCGCCGGCCGCGCCGCTAACGCGGAATTAATCCAGAAAGCCGACAATTTTAGGCAGTTGTGTATGGGTGCTGCGTAAGCGGATCGTCGCGAGGGCGTTCCAGGGGCGGCTTCCTGTTGCTCGCTCCATGGGGGTCAGTGCAAATGACCACGTCCTTCGAAACGCCAAGCTTCGCCGAAGAGCTCGACGCCGTCGCCCTTGCAGCCGCTGCAGGCGCGCAGGAACCCGCAGGCCCGGAAGCTGAGCCGCCGCCGATCACCCCCCGCCGCAAAACGATTCTGCCGCTGGCGGTGTGTGCCCTGGCCATCAATGGCGCTGCGGCCATCTATACGTCGCCCTCCGGCATGCCGTCACTGAATGTTGCCAGCCTGGCTGAACTGCTGCCGCGACAGGAAGCGTCGGCGCCGAAACCGGATCCGGTCGTCACCGCCCTGAAGGAGATCCAGTCGGCCCAGCAGCAGCACACCGCTTCGCTGCAGGAGAACAACCAGACGCTGCAGCAGAATGCAGCCTTGCTGCAGCAGGATTCACTCTTGCTGCTGTCGCTGCGGCAGAGCATCACGGACGAGCGGGTCGACGTGAAGAAGATCTCGTCGCAGCTCACCACGCTGATCGCCAAGGTCGACTCGCTGCAGAACGTGATGATATCGGACGTGACGTCGTCCGTTCGCAGAGCGAATGCGCGCTACGGACTGTCCGCCGCGATGCGCAAGCGGCTGGTGCGCGAGCCCAAGCCTCTGGGGCCTCTGGGCCCGGTGTCGATCGGAGGGGCGCCGCTGAGCGTCCCGGCCGCGGTGGCGGGGCCGGAGAGCTGAGGATGCGTCCTAGCTAGGCCGCTTCCTCCTCGAACGAGGTATAGACCCGGCCTGTGGGATCAACGACCTGAACGTCCCAGCACCCGTCCTCGACCAGTTCCCTGGCCTTTTTGAGGGCCGCGGCGAGTGACGCCCGCTTGAGGCTGACGATGCCCGCCGTGTCGAAACCGTTGATTTCAAACATGCCGTTCCTCCGGTTTTGGGGAATCCTACACGTTTCCGGCGCGATGTCAGCGGGTTTGTCAAAGTTTCAGTTGCTGGGCCTTGGCCGCCAACCGTATTCCTGATGGGAAATCGTGGCGGTGATGTCGGCCTCTTTGTCTGCCGAGAGGCGCCAGGCCGCTACTCCAAAGCACAAAGTCAGGACCAGGGCCGTCGCAAGCAGAAGCATCGAGACGAAATGGCTCACGCGCATCACCAGCGGTTGGAAGCTACGAGAGAGCGAACACGGGTTGCCGATTCGGAAAATACAGACGGGCTGACCTAAAGCCCTGGTTTCCACATCAAGTCACACAGGACCAAAGGCGCTCACGATCCCGATCGTGATCGGGACCAGCGCGACGATCGTCCATAAGGCGGGCGAGCTGGAAGACAGACCGGCGAAAAAGATCAAGAGACCGAAGCCCACAAGGGCCGCCGAGATGGCATAGGCGAGTGCTTTTTCCATCGTTCGATCCACGAGGAAACGGGATGGATTGCGCCTGTAGGACTCACTGCCGTTCGAAACGTTCCCATGCTGATCTGGATTGGCGGTGCATCAGCATCTCTGCAGCTCCGCTCAGCATGTCAACCACCACTGCGGCTCCGAACTGTCGAACACTTCGCGCTTGGCTGGAACGGTAGCCAAGTCGCGGATCAGGGCGCGTTCGGCCGCATCTTTGCGAAGTTTCTCGATCTGCGCCAGATAGTCCTTCATTGGCAACTGGCTCCGTTTGCGCAAACAAAACGTACAAGCAATGTGCGAAAGCGAGCAGAAGTGATTGCCGATTTTTCCTAGTCTTCGATGGCTTTGGCCTTCCCCAAGGTCCAAGCACCTCCAGCGGCCCCGGCCTCACACCCCAAAAGCCCCTTACGGTCGGGGCCGTCATTGGATCGTAGCCGTGACGTCTGCTCCTGAGCGTTCGCGGGTGGAGGAGCCGAGTCGCATCGCTCGAGCTGCGACAACGGCGCAGCGCTCTTCAAAGGAACTGGCTCCATGCCTCTGCATTCCTCGATTGCATGATTTTCCCACTTTTCGGTCGGCTCGGGTGACGGAGGGGGTACATGGGCACTTTCGATCACACCGCTGTTCTGAAGCAGCGTTTCGATGAGCTTGCTTCTGGGCTTTCCGAATTGGAAGACCTGCGCTCGCGCGTAGTCGCAGCCGAGCAAATGCAAGAGAGGCATAGTCACGAGGGCAAGCCGCCCCCGACAATTCGCAACGGTGGCACCCCTAAATCGCGATCAGCAGAAACCGATCGGCCAAAGAGGCGCTAGGCGCGGCCCCCGGTTCACGCTTCAGAACAAGGGCCGCCGCTCTGGAACAGCGGCCCTGCCGGGTTACGATAGATCCGAGATGAAACTTGCCAGCCCCGGTAACGACATGGTTCCTCCTGGAGGGACGTTCCTGCATCAACAAACGTGAATCCAAAGGAACGGCCCCGGGCGTCCCGGGGCTGGCTGCGGACACACCGAGGCCGCCCGACGCACCACTCAGCGTGGCACGCCGGGTGATATCGTCTGCTCAAACATTCGAGCTGGGTGTCTCAAAAGATACCGTCCGGGATTAAAATTTCGAGGTCTAGGCCAGAACCAGCCCCGACCGCACGCGAACGGCGGCCGGTGAACACGTTCGAATGCGGCGCCCGAGAAAGTAGACCCGCAGCCTTGGGGCCCGCCGGTTCACGCCCGCGAGCCACCCCCATTCGCCGCACGCGGCTTCTCCGTGCGCGGAGGCATCAGCAAAAGTAGCAATTGTTCAGCTCGCTCCTTGGTCAGATTGGCCGCCATATCGGTCCCGATCAGTGCTGGGCCCCTGCGTTCTCGATCGTAGACCATCCAACCCTTGCCGCCCATGCGAATGAAAAATCGGCTTTGCGACGGAACCTCGTCAGTCAATGAAGCATGCTCCCGATTTGCCCAGCACCTCTCAGGAAGCGGCATTCTTCTTTGTAGCTTCATTCGCATATGTGAATCGTTTCGGGAAAAAGTGGCAATTGGTCGAGTTTTCGTTCACAGTTGAGTGCACTGTCACCGTAGATTGTCAGATCCGGCGGGCGGGCTGCTTGAAACGCCTCGCTTGACTTGACGACCGTGGTCACGCGCCAGCGGTTGTTGAGTTCGTGGGGAAGCCAATGATGCAGTGCGCATCAACCGGCGAAGCTCCGGCCTTCCTGCGTCAGCTCGAAGCTCTCGCCATTTGCGCAGAGCAAACCCGCCTCGACCATTTGCTTGGCAAATGACAGGCTGCACACCGGCTGCGAGCCGCCCGGATGATACAGCCGCGTGCCCCGCGCGATCAGGTGCCCATACAGCAGAGCGAGCCGCAGCGGCCTGACCATCCCGGGCGAGACATTTGGCATTCCTGCCAAAGCGTGCGGAAGGCCCTTCGTTCCTGCGTGGAGTCGAACGACTGACAATTGTCAGTCTGCGGAGCATTGACCGCGGCTGGCTGCAGCTAATCGCCCGCGAGCGACTGCATCGCTTCCAAGAGGCGTTCAAGCCCGAACGGCTTCTGGAGCATGATGCTGCCGGACACCGGACGCGGAGCGGCGTGCGTGTAGCCGGTGGCGTAGATCACAGGCATGCGCGGATTGGATTGCCTGCACTGGATGGCGACATCCCAGCCCGTCAGCGAGCCCGCCAACCTGATGTCGGTGAACAAGAGATCGGGTGTGGCTTCGGCACAGAGCTCGAGCGCGCGCTCGCCGCTATCAGCTTCCATCACCTCGTGCCCGTGAGTCTCCAGGATGTCGACCACCACGTCCCGGATCAGGTCTTCGTCTTCGGCTACAAGAACCCGCAAGTCTCCCTCCAGTCGCGCTCTTCGTCCACGACGCGAGGACCCATGCGCGGAAAACATAGTGCCGGCTGGTCGGGCCGCCTCCGCCAACCCGGCCGACGAGCCAGCGAGGCTCAAGCTGGAACGGGTGGCCTTTGTTCCTGCCCACCTGCTGAGCCGGACGGCATTTCGATTTTTGCTACTTGATTCTATTGGTGAGCGCGCCGGGGCTCGAACCCAGGACCGGGAGCCTGGATCGGGCAATGAACCAAGAGCATGGTTGGCGAGGCGACTACTTCACCGACATGGAGCAGGACGACAGCGACGCTGAGGACGACGATCCGGAGGAGGCGAAGCAGCAGGCTCCGGAAATGTGCCCGTGCGCTTGATTCTGCTCATGCCATATCGGTTGTCTCACGAGTCTCGAAATCGAACGCTGCCGGGCTCGAAATACATGTCCCGGCAGCGTGTCATTCTCAAACTGAGCGCTGAAATCCCAGTTGGCTTCGACTGTGCAACGGACATGCCACAGACTTGTGACAGGAGCCCGCCGGTTCGTGCTGGCGGGCCTTTGATAGCTTAATAGTAATGGCGCCTTGGGCGGTGATAATAGTCGCCATAACCGTAATATCCCTGCCGGCCCTGCTGAAACTGTGGCGGCACCGTGCCGTTGGGGTAGCACCGACCGTCTCGAATATCGACGTCGGCGCCGTGGCCGCATCGGACGGGATGTCTACCGTAGCCTCCACCGTAACCTCCGCCGTAACCTCCGCCGCCGCGATGATAGTACTGCCGCGCAGCCTGTTCTTGAGGAGGGAGGGCTCCGTTCGGATAACACATGCCGTCTCGGGCGCTCAGGTCCCAACCGTGGCCGCATGGAGGCGGGTGTCTTGGCACACCATACTGGACCTGCTGGATGGGTGGCTGAACCAGCCCCGGCACGGGCGGGCCCATAAGTAGCGCTGCGGCGAGCACGGAAACGATCATCTGAGAACCTCCATGGGGCGCAGCGTGCCTCAGCACGTATGAACCCGCTGTGAATGGCACGGCTCACGTTGGCGGCTTCTTGGCAAAGCCTAGGGTTAGCACCATAACCACTGCCAAGAGAACCCAGCCGACAATATCGATGGCGGTCTTGGCTGCACCCGGCGAGTGTGCACACTGTGTGCAGGCCCCAAAAAGTCCCCTCAACTCGAAGGGCTGAATTTTGGCTCTAGGTGCTTGATCTAGCTTGGTGAGCGCGCTGGGGCTCGAACCCAGGACCCCGTGATTAAAAGTCACGTGCTCTACCGGCTGAGCTACGCGCTCCCATGGCCGCTGATGGCTCGAAGAGATCGCCATCGTGTTCGGACATTCGAGAGGCATGTCTTGCCGCTTCGCCTAGAGATCGCGTCGCGGGGAAAACCGGCTGTTTCCGGATCATGCCTTCGGCCCGCGCTGTGTAGGGGGAGTGGCTGCGGAGGTCAATAGCGCGGGTGGTTGCCGAAGATCGCGGCAGGAGCGGGGATTTGCCTGGGCTATCCGTCGCTTAGGCCAAAATTCTCACCTCGATTGGCGGCCGGTCATCCACGCCGAAGACCGCTTGCCTCCAGGCACGAGGTCCGAAGACCGGCGTGGAGCAGGATCAGTTCGTCTCCCGCCGGACCTCGCTCGGCACCGGCTGCGGCGTTGTGCTCGGGTGGGGCAGCGCGACCGGACGCAGGCCGATCAGCTCGGCGGTGCGGATCGCGCTGTCGCGCCAGAACTGGAACGAGTTGATGCGGCTGAGCTCGAGGATGGCGATGGCGACCGCGGCGAGGAACGGCAGGCTCTGCAGCACCAAGACGCCCGCGAAGATGTAGATCTCGGTGATCTGCTTGTAGCTGTTGGTGGCGATCAGCACGCCGGCGCCGACCAGGAGCAGGGTGCCGATCACGGCTTCCCAGAACGCCTGGAACTCGATCGACATGCGGGACAGGCCGCCTTTGGAGGTGCGGGCGAAGGCGATGTGCTCGGTGATCAGGCCCTGCGCCACCGCGCGCGACACCGTCCATTGCACGCTCATCGCCGCGATCATGGCGCCCAGCATCTGGCCGGGCTTGATGGCGACGCGTGCGCGGTACATCGACAGGAAGTGCACCAGCGAGACGATGAAGGCGCCGATGATCGGCAGCGTCAGGATCTTGTCGGGAATGGCGATGTCGGCGAAGGCGACGATCGGCACCCAGATGAGGTTGAGCAGCGCCACGACCACGCCGAGGCTTTCGGCGCCCAGCCAGTTCAGCCAGCCGAGGCCATATTCGCGCTTCTGGTCGGGCGTCAGCCGGCTTGCGCCGGGCAGGAAGCGGCGCCAGTGCTTCTTGACGATCTGCAGGCCGCCATAGGCCCAGCGGTGCCGCTGCTTCTTGAAGGCCTCGTAGGTGTCCGGCAGCAGGCCTGCGCCGTAGCGGGTATTCGTGTAGTGGGTGGTCCAGCCGAGCTCCTGGATGGCAAGGCCGAGATCTGAGTCCTCGCAGATCGTGTCGCTCGACCAACCACCGGCCATGTCCATCGCGGCGCGGCGGATCAGGCACATCGTGCCGTGCACGATGATGGCGTTGGCCTCGTTGCGCTGGACCATGCCGATGTCGAAGAAGCCGGCATATTCGCCGTTCATGATGTAGTGCATGATCGACAGATCGCCGTCGCGGTGCTCCTGCGGCGCCTGCACGAGGCCGACGCGCGGGTCGGCAAAAGCAGGCACGAGGTCCTTCAGCCAATCGGGCTCGACGACATAGTCGGCATCGAGGATGCCGATGATCTCGGCATCCGCCGCGGTGCGGTCCATCGCAATCCGCAGCGCGCCGGCCTTGAAGCCCTGCACCTTCTCGGCGTTGATGAATTTGAAGCGTTCACCGAGCGCGCGGCAATGGTCCTGGATCGGCTGCCAGAAGGCGGGATCCGGCGTGTTGTTGATGATGACCACGCATTCGTAGTTCGGGTAGTTCAGCCGCGACAGCGCATCCAGCGTCTGCTTCAGCATCTCGACGGGCTCGAAATAAGCGGGGATATGGATCGAGACCTTGGGGCAGTAATCCTCGGGCACGTTCTCGACCGGCTTGTTCTTGGCGATCAGGCGCTGCGGCGGCCGGCCGAAGGCAACCGCGGCGATCTCGTCGATGCGCGCCATCGCGATGAGGACCAGCGGAACAAGGAGGATCATGCCGAGCGTCAGCGCGAAAGCCGAGCCGAACAGGAAGTAGTGGCCGTTCCAATAGGCGAACACGGTCGCGGCCCAGGCGCCGACGCCGTTGGCGGTCGCCGACAGCAGGAAGGCTTGCCTCGCGGTCGCCTTCTCGATCCGCAGGATCGGCAACGACAGCAGCACGCCGACCAGCAGCGCGATGCCCATCAGCTTCCAATAGTCGGGGTTCTCGACCGGGCCGGTCCAGGCGAATTTCGGCTCGCCGCTGGCATTGAGGACGCCCCAATACGGACCGACGCCGCCTTCGAAGAATTTCCAGGGCCGATCGAGGGCTTCGACGATGTTGTAGTCCATGCCGAGCGCTTCGGCGCGGGTGACGAAGTTGCGCAAGGTCAGCGCCTGCTGGAACGGACCTGGATCTGCGTTGCGCAAATTATAGCCTGCGCTCGGCCAGCCGAACTCGGCGATCACGATGCGCTTGCCCGGGAACTGATTGCGCAGGAGGTTGTAGCGGTCCACGGCCTGGTCGACGGCCTGATCTGAACGGAAATTTTCCCAATAGGGCAGCACGTGCGCGGCGATGAAGTCGACGCTCGAGGCGAGGTCCGGAAAATCGCGCCAGATGTTCCAGATCTCGCCCGTCGTCACGGGAACACGGACCGCGCTCTTGACCTTCTTGATCTTGCTGATGAGGTCCTCGACCTTCATCTCGCCGCGGTAGATCACCTCGTTGCCGACCACGATGCCGATCACGTTGCTGTTCTTGCGGGCGAGCTCGATGGCGGCCTTGATCTCCCGCTCGTTGCGATCCTCGTCCTTATCGATCCACGCGCCGACCGTGACCTTGAGGCCGAACTCGGCCGCGATCGGCGGCACCAGTTCGCTGCCTTCCGTCGCGGTGTAGGACCGGATCGCTCGCGTGAGGGTCGAGAGCTTCTTCAAGTCCGCGCGAATCTTGTCGGGGTCGACGTTGAGGTCGACGACATGGCCCGGTTCGAACGGCGTATAGGACAGGCTCGGCACCAGGCCCTTGAAGTCCGGCGCAGGTTCCCTGTCGCGCAGGACTCCCCAACTGCCTGCGTGGAGCGCAGACACGAGCAACAGAACGGCGGCGACAACGCGCATCGCGGCTAAACCAATAGGGGCTGAGGTGGCAGGGAAGCGGATCCGACCCCGAGATCCGACCAAGTCCGCGGCAAAGGGAGCATATCTCTGCCGCGCGGTTTCACAACTGTCATGGCCTCATGTCCTTATGAGGGCATGGCCTTTTCGAACGACGCGCGGCAGTGCCGACCGTCTCTATGGCCGGTCGTTCCTGAACGGCAGCTGAAACGACCGGAGCTATTTTGGTTGGGGCTATTTCGCCGGCGTGGGGGACGGGCTTGCCGCAGGCGAGGGGCTCGCGGCCGGCTGCGGCTGCGCATTGGCGGCCGGCGCTGCCGGCTGGGCGGCCGCGGCCGCCGCCTGCTGCGGCTGGGCGGCCGGGTTGATCCAGCACGCGTGCACGCGGCTATCCAGAGTTTCGGCCACCTTGGGGTCGATCTGGCCGCCGAAACGGGTCAGGCAGCGGAACGCGGCCTGGATGTGGCCGCCGGGACAGCCGAAGCGGTCGTAGAGGTCGAGATGACGGAATGCGGTATCGAGGTCGTCCCGCCACATCAGCCGCACCACGCGCCGGCCGAGCCAGACGCATTCGGGATTGCCGGCCGGGCCGTTGATGACCTGGGCGGCTTCCGCGAACTCGTCGGTGCGGCGCTGATTCTGGGCGGCGTCCTTGGCGGCGTCGGCGGGCTGGGCGGCCGCCTTGCCCTGTTCGGGGCCCGGCGGACCGCTCTGGGCGGAAGCGCCGCCAGCACCGGTCAGAACGAGCAGGCAGGAGACGGCCAAGGTGGCGGCGAACTGCCGCAGGACCGCATTTCGTGACTCGAACACCCGTTGCCGCATGAATTCCCCAATGTATCCGCTGGCCGTCCGCGTCAGGAGCCCCGCGGACGCGCTAGCTGATGGCGTCCAAATGGGTCTCCAATGCGGCGGAAAAGTCTTTCGGAGTCCATGACCTGTATTTCGAATTTTGTCCAGCAAAGTCACGATCCTAGATCACGGTGAACCGGCGCAGGTAAATTCCTTGGGGGCGCAAGGGATCCACCGGACGTGCCCCCTTGGCAGACGGCGTGCGAGAAGGTAATCGACGGCCCTTCGCGGAGGACGGAACCGATTTCTCTTCGTACGCCACTGGCGCTTCTGCTCGTCTCACTGGGTGCGATCGCTGCCGTGTGGTGGTGGCTTGCCACGCCGATCACGCTCGCGCGCGCCCCGATCGATCCCGCCGACAAGGTTCAATGCGTCTCCTACGCGCCGTTCCGCGGCGAGCAGTCGCCGCTGGAGGCATGGACCCATATCGATGCCGACCAGATCGAGCAGGACCTGCGCCAGCTCAAGGAGATCACCGACTGCGTCCGCACCTATTCGCTGGAGAACGGGCTCGACCAGGTGCCGGCGATCGCCGCCAAGGTCGGCGGGATGAAGGTGCTGCAGGGCATCTGGCTCTCGAGCAACCGCACCAAGAACTACGAGCAGGCCGGGCTCGCCATTCGCCTCATCAAGCAATTCCCTGACGTCATCACCTCCGTCATCGTCGGCAACGAGGTGCTGCTGCGCGGTGAGATGACGACGGCGGACCTCGTCGCTCTCATCCGCCTGGTGAAGACCCAGGTCGGCGTGCCCGTGACCTATGCCGATGTGTGGGAATATTGGCTGAAGAACCGCGAGGTGTATGACGCCGTCGACTTCGTCACGATTCATATCCTGCCCTATTGGGAGGATTTCCCGATCAGGGCGAAGTTCGCTGCTGCCCATGTCGAACAGATCCGCGAGCGCATGGCGGTGGCGTTTCCCGGCAAGGAGATCCTGATCGGCGAAACCGGCTGGCCGAGCGCGGGCCGCATGCGCGACGGCGCACTGCCCTCGCGCACCAATCAGGCGCGCGTCGTCTCGGAAATCCTCGGCCTTGCGAAGGCGCAGAAGTTCCGCGTCAATCTCATCGAGTCCTACGACCAGCCCTGGAAGCGCAGGCTGGAAGGCACCGTCGGCGGCTATTGGGGCCTCTACGACTCGGTGCGCAGGAGCCTGAAATATCCGCCGGGACAGCCGATCAGCAATTTCCCGTACTGGAAATGGTACATGGGCGCCGGCATGGGGCTTTCCGTGCTGGTGTTCGCTGTCGCGCTGATCACGCTGCGCCGCCGGCCGTGGACACCGCGTTTCCCGGCCTGGCTCGGCGTCGGCATCTCGGCGACGACCGCCGGAATCCTGCTCGGGATCGGCGCCGACAAGATGTACTACGAGAGCTACGGGATCGGCGGCTGGCTGCTCTGGGGCGCGTTGCTGCTGGCCGGCATCCTGTCGCCGATCTTCTGCGCGCAGGCGATGGTGATCGGCCGCAGCCTGCCGACCTTCCTCGACCTGCTCGGCCCGCGCGAGGGCCGGAAATGGTCGAAGCTCACCGCGGTGCTCGGCGTGACGCTGGCGGTGACCGCGGTGATCGCTTCCGCGAGCGCGCTCGGCTTCGTGTTCGACCCGCGTTACAAGGATTTTCCTTACGCCGCGCTGACGATGGCCGTGGTGCCGTTTGCGCTTCTGATGCTGAACCGGCCGCAGATCGGCCAGCGTCCGATCGCCGAAGCGGTGTTCGCCGGGGTGCTGGCGCTGTCCGCCGTGTACGTGCTGTTCAACGAAGGTCGCGACAATTGGCAGTCGCTATGGACCTGCGCGATCTATCTGTTGTTCGCGCTCACGCTGTGGCGGGCGCGGGCCGAGCAAAGCCAAGAATAAGCAGGCCGATCGCAAGGCCCGACAGCACGACATTGTAGAGCACGATGCCGAGGCCGGCGGCGATGAGGCCGACGGTCAGCAGCACGATTGACGGCCGCATCAGGTTCAGCGTCGCAACCACCAGCGCCACGATGCCGAACACCGAATTCTTGAACAGCACGGTCGAGACCGAGCGCGACTTGCAGACCAGGGTCTGAAGCCCGGCGTCGCAGGCGAGCGCGACCTGCGAAAACTCGATCGCGAGATAGCGCACGTAGAGCGCGCAGCCGACGGTGACGAATCCGACCACGAGCAGGAACTGCACCTGGTAGGGCGTGAGGCGGAAGGGCTTCTTTGTCATGGCGGCAATATGGTCGGGAAGGCGCGGCCAGGCAACAGCGCAGGCGAGGTTTCTGTTGATCCGCCCGGGCACTCTCCAGGAACACGCGAGCCTCCCGCTGGTTCTCAACATTGTGTTGCCAACACCGCCTAGGAGTGAGGCATGGACAAGCCGACGCAGGAGCAGCTGAGCGAGCTCAAGAGGCTGAGCAGGGAGGCGCGGGTCGAGGATTGGTCGGAAATCGTCCGCTCGAAGGAAGAGGCGGAGATGCGCATCCGCGATCTGAAGGAAAAGGCGCGCATGGAATAGGTCATCGCCTGCGCCAAGGACGATCAGCGGGCGATCAATTGCGACCTTGCGTGTTCCGGCTCTGCTCCGCCAGCCGGCGCTCGTATTTTTCAGCCAAGGCGAGCAGTCGCTTCCTGATGTGGGGATCGGCCCGCTCGGCCAGTTCGCGGATCAACGCGAGTTGCTCCCGCAGAAAGTTCGCGTCCGTCATCTCCGCTCCGAATCAAGTCCGGTGCGGAGTGTGCCGTGTCAGGTTGGTCTCGTTCGTATCATTTGGTACTTGGGCGGAGGCATGAAGCCGCTCACCGGCCATCTGCGACTACCAGACTACTTCAACCCCAAGCGACGTTCGAGCCAGCTGAGCGCGAACAGCACGAATAACGTGACTGCGATGGCGGCGCCCACCAGCAGCCAGGCGCCCAGCGCGCAGGCGATGCCAAGACCGGCAGCGATCCAGACAGTCGCCGCCGTAGTGAGGCCATGAACCGTCTTGGCCTTGACGTCGTGCAGGATGACGCCCGCACCGATGAAGCCGACGCCGCTCAGCACGCCGGTAACAATGCCTTGGACCACCCTCGAGACTGCATCCGGGTGGTCGCGCAAATTCTGAAACTCGATCACGGAAATCGAGATCAGCGCAGAGCCCAAGGCCACCAGCGCGAGGGTGCGCATGCCCACCGGCTTGTCGTTCATGTCGCGGTCGATGCCGATCACGAGGCCCGTAGCCGCCGCGACGAGTAGCCTCAGCACATCATCCAGTTCGTTCATCAAGACCCGCGTTTCTGGAGGGGCGACGCTTCGCGCACGTCGGACATGGACCTGCGAACTTGCTGCCAAGCGCGGCCGAGGTCCAAGCGTCCGTTGGTCGCATGCTGGCTGCGTGCGCGCCGGGGCCGAGGCGTCATTGTCGCCGGAAGAACGACGACAGCGTCGATCCCGCGGACGACGCTGCCGCCTCCGGTTTCGCCGGCGCTGGTGCCGGCTGCGCGGCGGGAGCGGGGGCGGGCTCCTCGCGCTTGGTGCGTTTTGAGGAGTAGCTGCGGCGGCGTTGCGGCTTTTCGGGCTTCGCGCTCGACACAGGCGCCGTTTCGGCTGCAGGGCCAGCGTCCTGGCTCCTCTCCGAACCCTTGTCCGGGACTCTGTCCTGAGTCTTCTCTTGCGTCTTGTCTTGTACCTTGTCCGGACCGCTGCGCATCGACAGGCGCTGGCCATCGAATACGGTGGTCTCGCAAGCGCGGCCGTTCTCGACGAGACCCGCGCAGAATTTTGCGGCGGCGGCGGCGTTGACCAGGGGGCCGGCGCCGAGGCGGAGCTGCATGCCGAGCCCGGTGTTGCCTTCCTTGATCATGATGATCGGACGCAGTGTTGCGATCTCCGGGTTGGACTTGGTCACGCCGCGCCAGAGCGCGCGCAGGCCGTCAACCGAGTTGGCGCCGCCGAGATCGATCGCAAAGCGCGTCTGCTGAACGGCGATGGCAGGGGATTCGCTCTCGGCGGCGTCCGGCGGCTTGGTTGCTGCCGCCACGATTTCGGCCGCGGCGGGCGCCGGCTCGGCCTCCTTCTCGGCGGCCTTCTCAACCGTTTCTGGTTGAATCAGCTTCGACGCGGCCGGATCCGGCGGCGCCATCAGCGACTTCGTGGGTACCAGCGGAATCGTCGGCAGCGCCGAAGTCATGGCCGGATTCTGTTGCACGAGCGAGGCGGCGGCCGCGGTCTGTGGCGGCTGGCTCGGCGGCTCCTTCGACGCTTCCTTCTGAGCGTCCTTTTGCCCATCCTTGGCGGCTTCGCTGCGCGGCTTCTCGCTCGTCGGGGCCGGCGTCGAAGCGACCGGCGCGACACTGGGAGCCGTGGGTGCCGCGTCCTGCGGCTTCGCGCCCGGCGGCGGCGTGGCCGTTTGCTTGGCAATGGCGCCGGTGACGGAATCGAGCCCTTGCTCCAGCACGGTGACGCGCGAATACAGCCGGTCGCGGTCGCTGTTCAGCGTCTCGATCGCGGCGGCGAGCCGGCGCGCTTCGTTCTGGCTCTCCTTGGTCAGCAGCT
This sequence comes from Bradyrhizobium sp. NBAIM18, assembly GCF_020193825.1. Classification (NCBI taxonomy): domain Bacteria; kingdom Pseudomonadati; phylum Pseudomonadota; class Alphaproteobacteria; order Hyphomicrobiales; family Nitrobacteraceae; genus Bradyrhizobium; species Bradyrhizobium sp. NBAIM18. The sequence goes on along the minus strand of NZ_JADYVO010000007.1, from coordinate 19,752 downwards.
GCAGCCGGTCGGCCTGGCGCACGAGATCAGCGGACGCAACCCGGTCGCGCCGCCAGCCGAGCTGGGCCTGGTTGGCTATCACGGCAATGACGACGGCGCCGACGGCCGCCACGCCCCACGAGCCCAGCCGCCACAGCAAGCGCCGGTCGAAGGCGCTTTCCTCGGCCAGAAGTCCGGAGAACAGCCCGCCGGTCTCCTTGGTGGAGAAGGCATCCGCCAGTGGGTCGGAATCCTTTGCCATGAATGTTAAGCGCCCAGCCCCGTCCGGCTTCCCCGAATCAATCAGGGAACATTAACAGGAAAAGCGCACCGCACTTGAATTCCGGGCGTTTGCGGGGTTAGCAAGGCGGTAGTTCCGAGGGGCTGCGCCGCCCGTCCGCGCCAATTTGATTCGGCCATAGCTGTCAGGATTTCGATGACCGCCCGTTCCAGCCTCACGATCGTGCTCGCCGCCGGCGAAGGCACGCGCATGCGATCGAGCCTGCCGAAGGTGCTGCATCCGGTCGCGCACCGGAGTCTGCTCGCGCATGTGCTCGCCGCCGCACCCAAGGGAACCGGCACCTCGCTCGCGGTCGTGATCGGTCCCGATCATCAGGCAGTCGCGGATGAAGCCAAGCGCATCCGCCCCGACGCGCTGACCTTCGTGCAGGCCGAGCGGCTCGGCACCGCGCATGCGGTACTGGCGGCGCGCGAGGCGATCGCGAGCGGCGCCGACGATCTCCTGATCGCGTTCGGCGACACGCCGCTGATCTCGGCCGAGGCCTTTGCGCGGCTGCGCGCGCCGCTCGCCCGCGGCGCAGCCATTGCCGCGCTCGGCTTTCGCGCCGCCGACCCGACCGGCTACGGCCGCTTCATCGTCGAGGGCGACCGCCTGGTTGCGATCCGCGAGCAAGCCGACGCCAGCGCGGACGAGCGCAAGATCGCTTTGTGCAATGCCGGCGTGATGGCGATCGACGGCCGCCGTGCGCTCGACATTCTCGGGCAGATCGGCAATGCCAATTCCAAGGGCGAATATTATCTGACGGATGCGGTCGAAATCGTCCGCAGGCAGGGATGGGAGTCGGTGGTGATCGAAACCAGCGAGGACGAGGTGCGCGGCATCAACACCAAGGCGCAGCTGGCCGAGGCCGAAGCCGTAATGCAGGCGCGTTTGCGCAAGGCGGCGATGGAGGCCGGCGTCACGCTGATCGCGCCGGAGACGGTGTATCTGTCCACTGACACCGTGTTCGGCAAGGACGTGACGATCGAGCCGTTCGTGGTGATCGGCCCTGGCGTGTCGATCGCGGACGGCGCGGTGATCCACTCGTTCTCGCATATCGTCGAGACTACGCTCGGCAAGAAGGTCTCGATCGGACCCTATGCGCGGCTGCGGCCCGGCACCTCGCTCGGCGACGGCGCGCGCATCGGCAATTTCGTGGAGACCAAGGCGGCGACGCTGGAGGCCGGCGTCAAGGTCAACCATCTCTCCTATATCGGCGACGCCACCGTCGGCGCCAATTCCAACATCGGCGCGGGCACCATCACCTGCAACTACGATGGCTTCAAGAAGCACAAGACGGTGATCGGAAAGGGCGCCTTCGTCGGTACCAACTCCTCGCTGGTCGCCCCCGTGACGATCGGCAACGGCGCCTATATCGGCTCGGGCTCGGTGATCACGAAGGACGTCCCCGACGACGCGATGGCGCTGGAGCGGAGCCCGCAGACCATCCGGGAAGGCGGCGCGGCGCGTTATCGCGAGATGAAGACCGGCGGCAAGAAGCCGGAGACGTGAGCGGCGCTATTCTTCGTCGGCGAATTCGGAGAAGATCGCGCGGGTCAGGCGCCAGCCGCGCGGCTTGGCGCGCTTCACCGGCTCGCCTTCGGGATGCTTGATGAAGAGGGGCTTGTTCTCTTTGCCGCGCAGCGGCGGCGGCCAATGCGCAAGGTGCGTGCCCGTGGTCTCGCTGGCGCGCAGATACATCGACGACAGACCCTTGCGGTCGGATGAGCCTTTCATGGCCTGGTTCTCCTGACCGGAATCGTTGGCCAAATGTATTGACAATAAGTTAACGGGCGCGGTTTAAGCCGGCCAATTCGACGCAGCGGTCGCGGGCCCGTGCTGTCTCAATCAGCAATAATTATTGAGTATCTGGTTCCCTGCGATTTTCGCTAAAAACCAAGCGCGTCGTTTAGGCGATTTTTCGACGATTTGGGGGATAGTGATCCGCATGTGCGGGATAGTCGGCATTCTCGGGCGCGAGCCGGTTGCAGAGCAATTGGTGGATTCGCTCAAACGCCTCGAATATCGCGGCTACGATTCCGCTGGCGTGGCCACGCTCGAAGGCAAGCACCTGGAGCGCCGCCGCGCCGAGGGCAAGCTGAAGAATCTGGAGAAGCGGCTGGAGGCCGAGCCGCTCAAGGGTACCACCGGCATCGGTCACACGCGCTGGGCCACCCACGGCAAGCCGACCGTCAACAACGCCCACCCGCACGCGACCGAGCGCGTCGCCGTGGTCCACAACGGCATCATCGAGAATTTCCGCGAGCTGCGCGAGGAGCTCGAAAAGAAGGGCACGGTGTTCCACACCGAGACCGACACCGAGATCGTGCTGCATCTCGTCGACGATTTGCTCACGCGCGGCAATAAGCCCGTGGAAGCGGTGAAGCTGACGCTGGCGCGCCTGCGCGGCGCCTTCGCGCTCGGCTTCATCTTCGCCGGCGACAACGACCTCATGATCGGCGCCCGCAACGGCCCGCCGCTGGCGATCGGCTACGGCGACGGCGAGATGTATCTCGGCTCGGACGCCATCGCGCTCGGCCCGTTCACTGATACGATCAGCTATCTCGAGGACGGCGATTGGGCCGTGCTGACCCGCAAGAGCGCCGCGATCTTCGACAAGGACGGCCATGCCGTCCAGCGCGACAAGATCAGGCACGCCGCCTCGACCTCGCTGGTCGACAAGGCCAATTACCGTCACTTCATGGCCAAGGAGATCCACGAGCAGCCGGAGGTGGTCGGCCACACGCTGGCGCGCTACGTCGACATGGCAACCGAGCGCGTCGCGCTGCCGGTCGCGCTGCCGTTCGATTTCAAGAACATCCAGCGCATCAACATCACGGCCTGCGGCACAGCGAGCTATGCCGGGTTCGTCGCCAAATACTGGTTCGAGCGCTTTGCGCGCCTGCCGGTCGAGGTCGACGTCGCCTCCGAATTCCGCTACCGCGAGGCGCCCTTGCGCAAGGGCGACCTCGCCATCTTCATCTCGCAGTCGGGCGAGACCGCCGATACGCTGGCGGCGCTGCGCTACGCCAAGGCCGAGGGCGTGCACACGATCGCGGTCGTCAACGTGCCGACCTCGACGATCGCGCGCGAGAGCGAGACGGTGCTGCAGACGCTGGCGGGACCCGAGATCGGCGTCGCCTCGACCAAGGCGTTCACCTGTCAGCTCATGGTGCTGGCAAACCTTGCGATCGCGGCCGGCAAGGCGCGCGGCGAATTGTCGGACGAGGACGAGACCAAGCTGGTCCACGGGCTCGTCGAGGTTCCGCGCCTGATGGCCGATGCGCTCACGAGCGAGCTCCAGATCGAGAAGCTAGCGCACCGGATCGCCAAGTCGCGCGACGTGCTGTATCTTGGCCGCGGCACCAGCTTCCCGCTGGCGCTCGAAGGTGCGCTCAAGCTGAAGGAGATCTCCTACATCCACGCCGAGGGCTATGCCGCCGGCGAGCTCAAGCACGGCCCCATCGCGCTGATCGACGAGACCATGCCGGTCGTCGTCATCGCACCCCACGACCGCGTGTTCGAGAAGACCGTCTCCAACATGCAGGAGGTCGCCGCGCGCGGCGGCAACATCATCCTCATGACCGATGCCAAGGGCGCGGCGGAGGCGACGGTCGAGTCCCTCGTCACCATCGTCATGCCCGATATGGCAGCAGCCTTCACGCCGATGGTCTATGCCGTCCCGGTGCAGCTGCTCGCCTATCACACGGCCGTCGTGATGGGGACCGACGTCGACCAGCCGCGCAACCTCGCAAAATCGGTGACCGTGGAATAGGCAATCTGGATATCGATCGGCCGCTCTCTTCCAAAACCTGCTAGAAGACCCTAGCTTGTGGTAGCGACCGACCTGGAACCCGAATGACCCCCCGCGACGACGCGCCTGCGCCTCTTGATCCCGTTCCGGAACCGCATACCGGCCTGATGGGCCGTTTCCGCAATTATTTCCTGACTGGCCTCGTGGTGACGGGGCCGATCGCGATCACCCTCTATCTGGTCTGGTGGTTCGTTACCTGGGTCGACGGCGTGGTGCGGCCGTTCGTGCCGCTGGCCTACCGGCCGGAAACCTATCTTCCCTACGTCATTCCCGGCTGGGGACTGATTGTCGCATTCTTCACGCTGACGCTGGTCGGCTTCCTCGCGGCCAATCTGATCGGCCGCACGCTGGTCGATGTCGGCGAGACCTTTCTCGGCCGGATCCCGGCGGTGCGCGCGATCTATCGCGGCCTGAAGCAGGTGTTCGAGACGCTGTTCTCGGGCAAGGGCTCGAGCTTCCGGAAAGTGGGCCTGGTCGAGTTTCCTTCGCCGGGCATGTGGTCGATCGTACTGATCTCGCAGTCGCCGAACGAGGACATCTCGCGCAGCCTGCCGGGGCAGGAGGAGCACGTGTCGGTGTTCCTGCCGTGCTCGCCGAACCCGACCACCGGCTTCTTCTTCTATGTCCCCAAAAGCAAGATCATCGAGGTCGATCTCACCGCCGAGGACGCCGCGACGCTGATCATGTCGGCCGGCGTGGTGCAGCCGGGCTCGTCGCCCGATCCGAAGAAGGCGGCCGCGCTTGCGGGCATGGCGAATGCTGCGCGGATTGCCAATGCCTCCACGCTCCGGCCCGAGCCTGCGAAGGCGGAGTAGGGCCATTCCGCCGCGGGATGGTCGCGTTCACGCGGGCGCATTCGTCCTCTGTTAGTCTCAGGTCGACCGAACCTGCCGCTCGGAATTCTTCGACCTGGAGTGCACGATGTCCAAAACCATTGCGATCCTCGCCCCCGGTGCGATGGGCAGCGCCGTGGCCCGCCGCCTCAGCGAGAACGGTGCGCGCGTGCTGACGTCGCTGCAGGGGCGGAGCGAGGCGACGCGCAAACGTGCGGCGGACGCCGGCATGGTCGGCGCCGAGGACGACGCGATCGCGGACGCCGACATTATCCTCTCGATCGTGCCGCCGGGCGAGGCCGTCGCGCTGGCCGAACGGCTGGCCGCGCTGATCGTCAGGCGCGAGAAGAAGCCAGTCGTGGTCGATTGCAACGCCGTCAATGTCGATACCGTGCAAAGAATCGAGGAGATCATCGGCTCGGTGCAGGCGCCATTCGTCGATGCCAGCATCATCGGCTTTCCGCCGCAGCCAGGTGGCAAGAGCCCGGCCTTCTACATGTCGGGCGAGCATGCTAAGGACGTTGCCGTGCTTGGGAATCTTGGCCTCGACGTGCGGATCGTCGAAGGCCCGGTCGGCGCGGCCTCGGCGTTGAAAATGTCCTATGCCGGCATCGTCAAGGGCCTCGCCGGCATCGGATCGGCGATGGTGATCGCAGCCACGAAGGCGGGCGCGGCCGATGCACTGCGCGACGAACTCGCGCTGAGCCAGCCCGCCATCTTGGCGCGGCTCGAAGTCGCGCTGCCCGACATGCTCCCGAAGGCCTATCGCTGGGTCGCCGAGATGCGGGAGATTTCAGGATTCCTCGGGCCCGATCATCCCGCCAGCCAGATCTACGAGGGCTTTGCGCGGTGGTTCGAGCATCTGGCGGAGGATGCGAAGGGGGAGGCTGTGGATGCGGGATTGATGAAGGCCTTCGCGGCGAGCATTGAGCGGAAGAACGTCTGATCGCGCGCATTCTCGCTCTCTCAACACGTCATTGCGAGCGCAGCGAAGCAATCCAGACTGCCTCCGCGGAAAGATTCTGGATTGCTTCGCTGCGCTCGCAATGACGTGGAGGTTCCGGTGCCTTTGCGTCTGTCACGAAACCTTGCGGCACTGCCTCAAAGTTAGCCCGCTCCGATCAGCGGAATCGCCTCGTCGCGCTCATAGAGATACAGCAGGCACCGCAGCGCTTCGCCGCGTTCGCCCTTTAATTTCGGATCGTCCTTCAGGATCCGCAGCGCTTCGTCTCTGGCCTGGGCGATCAGCTGGCCGTGCACCTCCGGGCGCGCGATGCGGTAGCCGGGCAGGCCGCTCTGGCGCACTCCCAGCACGTCGCCTTCGCCGCGCAGCTTCAGGTCCTCCTCGGCGATGCGGAAGCCGTCGGTGGTCTCGCGGATCACTTTCAGCCGCGCCTTCGACATCTCGCCGAGCGGCTCGCCATAGAGCAGGATGCAGGTCGATGCTTCGGAGCCGCGCCCGATGCGGCCGCGGAGCTGGTGGAGCTGGGCAAGACCGAAACGCTCGGCGTTCTCGATCACCATGATGGTGGCGGCCGGAACGTCGACGCCGACCTCGACCACGGTGGTCGCGACCAGCAGGCCGATGTCGTGCGCGGCGAACTGGGCCATGACGCGGTCCTTCTCGGTGCCCTTCATCTGGCCGTGGACGAGGCCGACGCGATCGCCGAAGCGCTTTTGCAGGGTCTCGAAACGCTTGGTGGCGTTGGTGAGATGCTCGGTGCCCTCAGCCTCGGACTCCTCGACCAGCGGGCAGATCCAGTAGACCAGCTTGCCGGCTTCGAGCGCGCGGCCGACGCCTTCCATGACCTCGCCGATGCGGCTCATCGGCACGGCGCGGGTATCGATGGGCTGGCGGCCGGCCGGCTTTTCGCGCAGCTCGGAAATGTCCATATCGCCGAAATAGGTCAGCACCAGCGTGCGCGGGATCGGCGTTGCGCTCAGCACCAGCACGTCGACAGCCTCGCCTTTGGACGTCAGCGCGAGGCGCTCGCGCACGCCGAAACGGTGCTGCTCGTCGACGATGGCGAGCGCGAGATCCCTGAAGACGACATCGTCCTGGATCAGCGCATGGGTGCCGACGAGCAGGTCGATCTCGCCGTCGGCGAGCTCGGTGATGATCTCGCGCCGCTCCTTGCCCTTCTCGCGGCCGGTGAGGATCGCGACCCGCAATCCCGCGCGCTCAGCGAGCGGAGCGATGGTCTTGATGTGCTGGCGCGCCAGGATCTCGGTCGGGGCCATCAACGCGGCCTGCTTGCCGACCTCGGCGACCGCGGCGGCCGCGAGCAGCGCCACCACGGTCTTGCCGGAGCCGACGTCACCTTGCAGCAGGCGCAGCATGCGCAGCGGCTGCTTGAGGTCTTCGGCAATCGCCGCCGCAGCGTTGCGCTGTGACGGTGTGAGCGCGTAAGGAAGGGCATCGATGATCTTGTTGCGCAGATGTCCGTCGCCGGCATTGCGCACGCCCGCGGGACGGCGCAGCTGCGCGCGGATCAGGGCGAGCGCGAGCTGGCCGGCCAGCAGCTCGTCGAAGGCGAGGCGCGACCAGAACGGCCGATCGGGCAGGATGTCGGTCAGCTCGACCGGCTGGTGCACGCGATTGAGCGCCTCCGCGATCGGCGGGAAGTCACATCGGCGCAGCACCTCCGGGCTGATCCATTCCGGCAGTGCGGGAAGCTTTTGCAGCGCCTGCGCGATCGCGCGGCGGAGCGATCCCAGCGCAAGGCCTTCCGTCAGCGGATAGACCGGGTCGATCCCCGACAGCTTCGAGATCGCCTCCTCGTCGAGCACGCGGTCGGGATGCACGATCTGCGGGATGCCGTCGTACATCTGCAGCGTGCCGGAGACGTAGCGCTTCTCGCCGACCGGCAGCAGCTTCTCGACATACCCGGGCTTGGCGCGGAAGAAGGTCAGCACCACGTCGGCGGTATCGTCGCTGGCGTAGACCAGATACGGCGCGCGTGCGTTGCGCGGTGGCGGCGGGCGGTGGCGGTCGACGGTGACCTCCAGCGTCACCATGGTTCCAACGGCCGCGTCGCGGATCTTCGGCCGGGCCCGGCGGTCGATCACCTGGCTCGGCAGATGCAAGAGCAGATCGACCAGCCGCGGCGTCTCGCTGCGGCTGAGCAGGTACTGCAACAGCTTGTCCTGCTTCGGACCGACGCCGGACAGGCTGGTCACGGGAGCAAACAGCGGATTGAGCAGGCTGGGGCGCATCGGGAGATCTAGCTCGGCGTCATTGCAGGCGGAATCAAGTGGTTCCTTTTTCCATTTTGTGAGCTGCCGCCCATTTCATGAAATCAATTGCATATTGCTGCTGCTCACTGGTCGCGCGCCAGTCAACCAATTGGTCTGATAAACCGAGACTCGTCAGAACTTCGTCTATCAAGGACTCAGCTCCGAACTCCGCAAGGATAGCGGCGTCGACTTGGACGTATGGCCCCTTCTCGCCATAGTGATCAATCAAATGTTGGCGCTCGATGAGCACGACCACCCGTCCCGTGGGGAGCCGAAGGCACATTGCACCTGTCGGGCCTAATTCGTCTGTCCAGCTTTCGATCTCAAACCCCAGGGACTTTGCAATTTCGGAAAGCCGCACCTGAAAGCGCATAATCTCATATTCGGGGTTGGAAAACCGATAACCGAAAATCTGTACCACGTTCGTCATGGGGGCGTTCCAAGGCGGTGAGACGGGAGCCATAGCGAGGCGCATCCGGCGCTCGCCAACCTATACTAAAATGCCCGGAAGGCGCTGCCCTTGAACCGCTTCACCGGTCGCCCGCGTTCCAGGCTATCGTGCGCGGCATGCGCATCGTTCTGTGCGGTGATGGCCGCCACTTCACCTTGCAGCCGGAGTAGTGCCGCCATTCGCTCCAACGCCAGCGCCTTGTTGCGGTGCTGCGAGCGTTCCTCCCGCACCACGACGGAGAGACCGCTCGCGATGTGGGTGGCGCGCACCGCGCTCTCGGTCTTGTTCTGGTGCTGGCCGCCGGGCCCACCGGCCCGGAAGGCTTCGAAGCGGACATCCTGGACGGCGAGCGCCTTCGGTGCATTCGGCACTGCCGGAAGCTCGAACACGCCGAAGAACCAGTTCTTCCGCTTGTGATGCGGCCGGACCGGGCTTGGCGCCACCCACTGGATTGCACCGATCCACGGCTGGGCGAACGCCGCCGCGGCCCCGCCATGGATGACGACGATAGCCGAGGCGGGACCATGCCCGTCGGGCTTCGGTCCCTCGACGCAATCGGTTTCGAGCCCGAGCGCGGCGGCTTCGGCTGTCAGCGCCGAAACGGCCTTGCCGACCGCGATCCGGCATTCCGCCGGACCGCGTCCGCTGGTGAACAGGAGGCGGATCATCGGCGCTCCTCCTTCCAGCTCTTGTCGCGCTTGCCGCTCGCCGCGGCGGTGGACTGACCCTTCTTGAAGGTCAGCAGCGGCCGGAACGTAGCCACCACGCGCACCAGACCAAACTCCACGAGATCGGCGATGACGCGCTCGATGCTCTTGTAGGCGTCCGGCGCTTCCTCCGCCAGCAGGCCGCGATCGGCGCAGACCACGATGCCGCCGAACGGGTTGCGTTCCAGCTTTGCGACGTCTGACTTCTTGACCCGGACGCGGCCATGCATGGACGCACGGTCGTATTTGCGCCCCGCGCCGTGCGCGAGCGATGCAAGCGCCTCGGCCTGCATGTCCGCCAAAGGCTCGACCAGATACGACAGCGTTCCGCGCGACCCCGGCACCGGCACCAGTCCGCGATCGGCCGCCGCGGCGCCCTTGCGATGCAGTGCCAGCACATCGCCGGCGGCGCTGGGCCGGCACTCGACCATGTTGTGGGCGAGGTCGCTCACTGGACGCAGACCGGCGCGCGCGGCCGCTCCGGTCCGCTCTGCGATGATGCGGCGATTGAGCTTCGCCCATCGCACCGCGTGATCGTGGTCCGCCAGATAGGCATTTGCCGCGTCGCTGCCGATGGACAGCGACGGCTGTCCGCCTTGCAAGGCCCGCTCCAGGATCGAGAAACCGAGACCCCGCGAGCCCGAGTGAACCAGGACATAGGCCAGGTTCCGGTCGAGGCCGGCGCGTGCAGCTGCGTCCGGCGCCAGGATCTCGTCGAGAGCCTGGAACTCGCAGAAATGATTGCCCCCGCCGATACTGCCGAGGGCGGCATCGAAGACGCTGGCGCCGAGGTCTGCGTCGGCAAGCGCGGCCTCGACGCCGCCATCCCAGGGCTGGTCGAGCGCTTGCATGCGTTCGGCCAGATGGTCGAGCCGCAGCTTGCGTGCTGCGATGTCGAGCTCGAACAGGCCCATGCCGCAGCCGATGTCGGAGCCGACGAGTTGCGGATGGATCCGCTCCGACAGAATGGCGCAGCCGACAGGTCCGTACTTGCCGGGATGCAGATCAGGCATGGCAGCGACCGACCGGACTCCGGGGAGGCCGGCGACCTGTTCCAGTTGAAGTGTTGCATTGCCTTCGATCCACGATTTGGATGAGGCGAAGAGGTGGATCGGCGCGCGGCCGTCCACGTTGGGAAACGTGCCCATTGAAAGCTTCCAGAAGATAGGGATCGTCGACACGCGCGAGATGCGCGTGGTTTCCCTAACGGCGCGGCCAACGCACGCGCAGTTTAGGCGATGCCCTCGACGGGGCGGCGAGACATGGACGTCATCGAGCCTTCTCCCTGATGATCGCGCCAGGCGGCGCCGGATCGGGGCAGACACATAGCGGCGAAAGCGAGAAGCCGCAAGCCACAGCCGGTGTGCTTCCGGCGACAAAAGCCTGCTGACATTTGGAGGTCCACCGCCTATATCAGCCCCGCCCGGCACGTCCGGGCTTTCTGCGTTGACTGGATTTGGGACATGACGGGAACGACACGATCGAGCAGCGGGCTGGATGACCGCCGCAAGCGGCTTCTGTTCCGCTGCTGGCACCGCGGCACGCGCGAGATGGACCTGATCCTCGGCCGCTTTGCGGACGCTGAGATCGGCAATCTGTCCGATGACGAGCTGAGCCAGCTCGAGACTTTGCTCGAGGTCAACGATCCCGATCTCTATGCCGCCATCACCGGCGACAAGGTGCTGCCGGCCGACGTCGCCGGCGCGCTGTTTGCCCGCATCAAGGCGTTTCCGATCGCGGACGGCAACGCATGAAGCAGGGGATGAAATCTCCGGCCGAGCTGCTGACGCCCGGCCGCGCGCTGACGCTTGCCAATGTCGCGGAAGGTGCCGAAGGCCTCGTCGTCTCCGATCTCGCCCGTGCCATCGCTGCGCGGCCGAAGAAGCCGGCGGTCAGCCTTGCGGTGGTCTGCCGCGACGGCGGGCGCATGCAGTCGCTCGAACGGGCCTTGTGGTTCTTCGCGCCCGATCTGCCGGTGCTGACCTTTCCGGCCTGGGATTGCCAACCTTACGACCGCGTCTCGCCACATGGCGGCATTCTCGCGCAACGCCTGACCACACTGGCGCGGCTGGCCTCGCTCACCGGCAGCGACAAGCCGCTGATCGTGCTGACCACGGTGAACGCGGTGGTGCAGCGCGTGCCCGCGCGCGAGCTGGTCGCGGCGCAGGCGCTGTCGGTCGCGCCGGGCAATGTCGTGCCGATGGACACGGTCGTCGCCTGGCTCGAGCACAACGGCTACAACCGTTCCTCCACCGTGCGCGAGCCCGGCGAATACGCCGTGCGCGGCGGCATTTTGGATCTGTTTCCGGCCGGCCTCGAGCAGCCGGTGCGGTTCGACTTCTTCGGGGACAGTCTGGAATCGATCCGTTCCTTCGACGCGGAGACCCAGCGCACGCTGCTCGACATGCGCTCGCTCGACCTCGTGCCGGTCTCCGAGTTTCAGCTCGTCACCGACACCATCCGCCGTTTCCGCATGGGCTATGTCGCCGAGTTCGGCGCGCCCGAGCGCGACGATGCGCTGTATGAAGCGGTCAGCGAAGGGCGCCGCCATCCCGGCATGGAGCACTGGCTGCCGCTGTTCCAGGACCGGATGGACACGCTGTTCGATTATCTGCAAGGCGCGGCGATCGCGATCGAGCCGCAGGCCGAGGACGCCGTGCGCGAGCGCTTCAAGCAGATCCTCGACTATTACGAGGCCCGGCGCGAGGCGATGGAGCATCCCGGCAGCGGCGCCATCTACAAGCCGCTGCCGCCCGACCGGCTGTATCTGACCGAGGAGGAATGGAGCAAGCGCCTCGGTGCGATCCCGCTGGCGCGGCTGACGCCGTTCTCGGTGCCGACCGACGGCACCGGCGTAGTCGATGCCGGCGCGCGCAAGGGCCGCGACTTCGCGCCGGAGCGCAACGACAGCAATGTCAACGTGTTCGAGTCCGTCGTCGCGCATGTGATGGCCTTGCAGGCGCAGCGCAAGAAGGTCGTGATCGCACTGTGGACCGAAGGCTCGCGCGACCGCATGACCTCGATGCTGCGCGACCACAAGCTCGCCCACACCACCAGCGTCAATTCCTGGCGGACGGTGCAGGCGACGCCGCGCAACGAGACCATGCTCGCGGTGCTCGGCCTCGAGAGCGGCTTCGAGACCGACGAGATCGCCATCATCAGCGAGCAGGATATCCTCGGCGATCGCCTGGTGCGGCCGCGCAAGGCCAGTCGCAAGCTCGACAATTTCATCTCAGAGGTGACGAGCCTCACCGCCGGCGACATCGTCGTCCACGTCGATCACGGCATCGGCCGCTTCATCGGCCTGCAGACGCTGGACGTCGCCGGCGCGCCGCATGACTGCCTCGAGCTGCATTATGCCGCCGAGACCAAGCTGTTCCTCCCGGTCGAGAACATCGAGCTGCTGTCGCGTTACGGCTCTGATCAAACCACGGTCGAGCTCGACCGCCTCGGTGGCTCGGGCTGGCAGACCCGAAAAGCAAAACTGAAGAACCGCATCCGCGAGATCGCGGGCGAGCTGATCAAGATCGCGGCCGAACGCATGCTGCACGAAGCGCCGAAGCTGCCGGTGCAGCAGGGCGTCTACGACGAGTTCTGCGCACGCTTCCCCTATGACGAGACCGAGGACCAGCTGGGCGCGATCGAGTCCACGCTGAAGGATCTCGAAAAGGGCCGCCCGATGGATCGCCTGATCTGCGGCGACGTCGGCTTCGGCAAGACCGAGGTGGCGCTCCGCGCCGCCTTCGCCGTGGCGCTCGACGGCAAGCAGGTCGCGGTCGTGGTGCCGACCACGCTGCTGGCGCGCCAGCACTACCGGACCTTCAGCGAGCGCTTCAAAGGCTTTCCCGTCAATGTCGCACAGGCCTCGCGCCTGATCCCGACCAAGCAGCTCAACGAGGTCAAGAAGGGTATCGCCGACGGCTCGGTCGACATCGTCGTCGGCACCCACGCGTTGCTCGGCAAGGCGATCAAATTCCGCGACCTTGGCCTGCTCATTGTCGACGAGGAGCAGCATTTCGGCGTCAGCCACAAGGAGCGGCTGAAGGCACTGCGCGCCGAGGTGCACGTGCTGACGCTGTCGGCTACCCCGATCCCGCGCACGCTCCAATTGGCACTGACCGGCGTGCGCGAGCTCTCGATCATTGCCTCGCCCCCGGTGGATCGCTTGGCGGTGCGTACCTTCGTCGCCCCGCACGATCCCCTGATGATCCGCGAGGCGCTCTTGCGCGAGCGCTATCGTGGCGGCCAGGCGTTCTACGTGGTGCCGCGCATCGACGATCTCGCCGAGGTCAAGGACTTCCTCGACAAGAACGTGCCCGAGATGAAGGTCGCGGTCGCGCACGGCCAGATGCCGCCGGCCGTGATCGAGGACATCATGACCGCGTTCTACGACGGCAAGTTCGACGTTCTGTTGTCGACCACCATCGTGGAGTCCGGCCTCGACATCCCCAACGCCAACACGTTGATCGTCCATCGCGCCGACATGTTCGGCCTTGCCCAGCTCTACCAGCTGCGCGGCCGCGTCGGCCGCTCCAAGCTGCGGGCCTATGCGCTGTTCACGCTGCCGGCGCAGCAGAAGATCACGGCGCAGGCCGAGCGCCGGCTCACCGTGCTGCAGTCGCTGGAGACGCTGGGCGCCGGCTTCCAGCTCGCCTCGCACGACCTCGACATCCGCGGCGCCGGCAATTTGCTCGGCGAGGAGCAGTCCGGCCACATCAAGGAGGTCGGCTTCGAGCTCTATCAGTCGATGCTGGAGGAGGCGATCGTCAATCTCAAGGCCGGCGTCTCCGAGCCCGCCGCCGATCGCTGGTCGCCGCAGATCACCATCGGCATGCCCGTGCTGATTCCGGAGGACTATGTCAGCGACCTCTCGGTGCGGCTGTCGCTGTACCGGCGCTTGGCCGATCTCGACACCGAGGAGGAGATCGAGAATTTCGGCGCCGAGATGCGCGACCGCTTCGGCGTGCTGCCGGACGAGGTGCGGTATCTGTTCAAGGTCGCCGCGATCAAGGCGTTCTGCCGCCGGGCCAATGTCGAGAAGATCGACGCCGGCCCGAAGGGCGCCGTCATCGTCTTCCGCGACAATTCCTTCGCCCATCCCGAGCGCCTCGTGAGCTTCATCCGCAGCTACGGCCAGGCCGCCAAGGTGCGCCCCGACATGAAGGTGGTGTTCCTGCAGGACTGGGAAACGCCGGAGGAGCGGCTCGCGGGCACGACGGAGATCATGCGGCAGCTGGCGCAGCTCGCCGAGAGCAAGAAAGCGGCGTAGAGGCACCGGCCTCACCGCGTCATTGCGAGGAGCCCTTGCGACGAAGCAATCCAGAGTCTTTCCGCGGAGGGATTCTGGATTGCTTCGCGGCGCTCGCAATGGCGGTGGTTATTGCGACAGCCCGCGAGAAAGCTAAGACGCCGCCCTGGACGCGTCCGCCGACAGCCGGGCCAGCAGCGACCGTGCCGTATCCGACGGCGACAGCGAGTCCACGCTGACCACGGGATCGCTGCGCATCTCGTGCTTGCCATTGGAAGTGTGCCGCATCACCGCGGAGAGGCGGCGGGCGATCATATGCGCGGTGCGGAAGTCGGTCTCGGCGAACACGACGATGACCGAGCCGTCCTTCTGCGCGGCGCCAAAATCCATCTGCCGCATCAGGCGGCTGAGGATGCGGGCGGCGTCGAGCTGGGCGCGGGGATTGTTGGGATCGAAGGCGAAGCGGGCGACCGAGAGGCCGCCGCCGCGGGCGAGCGTCTGCTCGACCGCCTTGGCGAAATCGCGGGCGAAGGCTTCCACCGTGAGTAGGCCGCTGCGCGGATCGAGCCAGCCGCCGGCATCGATCGAGCGCAGCGTGCGGCTCAGCTGCGCTTCCATGGCGTGCTGGCGGATCAAGGGCAGTGCGTTGGCGGCGATCCTCGGCGGCTCGCCGGTGATCAGCTCGAGATTGGGCAGGTCGTAGCTCTGGGTGAGCTGGTGGGCGGTGACGACCACGGGCAGGCTGCGGAAGCGGGTGTCCTCGGCGAGCACGGTCAGAAACGCATCGGTCACGCGCGCGGTAAAACCTTCGGCGAGCACGACGCCGTCGAGATCGCGGGTGTTGAGGTGTTTCGCGGCAGCCTCGATCGAGAGCGCACCGACCACGCCGACGCGTTCGCCGAACGCGACGGAGAGCGCAGGGTAAGCCGCGCCGCGGCCGATCAGGAGCACGGTGGCATCGCGTGCGGGATCGCCCTGCGGCAGCGCGATTTTCACTTCGGGCAGCCGGCGCAGAACCGTTGCGTGCAATGTGCGCACGCGCAGCGCCGCCCGGAGCCGCGCGATCAGCCGGTCGGGATTGCTGCCGCGCGAGGAGAAGGGCAGGGCGTTGTGCGGCAGCGTGCCCGCCGCATCCAGGGCCACGAAGGGCAGGTAAGGCGATTGAGCGGCGATCTTCTGAGCAAGCCGCGTCACATGCGGCTCGTGCCCGGCATGCACCGCAGCGAGAACCGCGGCCGGCTGCACCTCTTCGACCGCGCGCGGCGCGCTGGTCCAGTCGGTGTCGACGACGGGAAAGAGCCGGGCCTCGTCCAGCGCCGCCACGAAGGCGGGGCGTTCGGCATCGGACACAAACAGGATCGGGCCCGCCTGGGACATGTAAAAACTCTGATCGCGCAACAATTTGCCGCCGCAATCTAGTTTGGCCGCCTTAATGCTGCGTCAACGCAGGCGCTGAAACCGTGCCTAGACCGGCCCGGAGCGGTCGCGAAAAGCCTCGACCATCAGGGGGTTAAGCCCGAGCTCGCTGAGCGCCTCGCGGGCGCGGGCATTGTCCTGGGCGCGCCCGGCGAGCCGGTGGCCGGAGAGGCGGTCGGGCAGCGCCGTGAGCAGCGCGCCCTGGCCGAGCCGGCGCGCCCATTCCTGCAGGTCGTTGGAGAGGAAGCGATAGCCGCCGACGGCCATGATGCCGGAGGGCGGCGCGGTGATGCAGATCGCGCCGCTCGGGCGATCGAGCCGCGCGGCATAGCCGGTGTCGACATAGTCACGCGGCGGCTGCGCCGTCAGCGTCTCGCCGACCGGCTGCGGCGGGGCGTAGGCCGCGATCGGCACCATCGCGCCGCGCAGGCCAAGCGTACCCCTCGGCGTCAGCAGGATCTCGCCGGCGATGGAGGAGCCGGACTGCTCGCGCGGAGCGCCGTGCGGCCCCGGCATCACCGGCACCGGCATGCCGTCCTCGCCGCGGCGGGCGCCGAACAATCCGGCCTCGCCGAACAGGTAGACGTCGGTCAGCGGCGCATGCGGCGCGATCCAGGGATCGCTCGCCGCGACCTGCTCGGGCGCGCGCCACAGGCCGATGACGTTGCGCAAAGTGGGCATCCGCGCCGCGAGGTCGGCATCGCCGAGCCGCAGCGCGAGCTGCGCCGGCGCGATCAGCACCTCGCATTCGTGCTCGTTGATCTGCTGCTCCAGCACATCGTTCTCGAACGGATGATGCAGCGCCAGCGTGCCGCCCGAGAGCAGCCACACCGCGAGCGAGGAGGCGAGCCCTGCGAACGACATCGGCGTGAAAGCCGCCATCAATGTCGCGCCCTGCTTGATGTCGGCCTCGAGCGACATCGCAAGGCCGCCCGCGATCAGGCTGAAATGCGGCCGCGGCACCGGCCGGAAGCCCTCCGCCGTGACGTCGAAGGAGATCATGGCCGCCTTGCGGCCGTCCTGGATCACGGCGCGCGTGGTGCCTGGCGGGCGCGCCAGGACGTCGTCGAGAGAAGCCATGCCTTCGGGCAGGTCGCTTCCGAAGCCGTAGACGTGCCGGATCGAGAACGCCTCGGCCGCGGCGTGCATGGCGAGATCGGCATAGCTGACGCCGTCGACCGTGCTCATGGTAACGATGGCGCGCGCGGCGGTGCGGTTGAGCGCTGCGGTCAGTTCCGCATGGCGCCAGAGCAGCGGCAGCACGGCGACGACGAGGCCTGCGCGATGGGCCGCGAGCACGGTCAGCACGAACTCGACCGTGTTGGGCAGCTGGATCGCGATCACGGAATTGGCGGGCAGGCCCGATTCGACGAAATGCGCCGACAGCGCCTCGATGGCGGTATCGGCCTCGGTATAGGTCATCCGCCGCGGCTGGTGCCCGGTGATGCGTGCCTTGTTGAGCGGATCGAGCAGGGCGGTTGCGTGCGGCTGCCGCATCAGCGTGCGCTGAAACAATGTGTCGAGCGTCGGCGATATTGCTGGCTGGTTCACGGCGTCACTTCGCTTGATGAGCTTGCGGCTGCCCCTTCGACCACCAGGTCTCGGGCAAATAGCCCGAGAGCGAGGTGGTCTTGGGCCGTTCTATCCGATTCCAGCGCGCGATCCATTGCTCCGATACGTTAAACAGCGGGATTGTATAGAAGCCCGCGATGAGGGCGCGGTCGAGCGCGCGCACCGCCGAAACGAAATCCGTATGTTCACGGGCCTCGAGCAGGGCGGCGATCATGGCATCGACGGCGGGATCCCTGGCGCCCATGTAGTTGCGGGTGCCCGGATTGTCCGCCGCCGCACTGCCCCAATAGAAGTACTGCTCGTTGCCGGGCGACAGCGACTGGTCCCAGCGGTTCTGGATCATGTCGAACTCGTAGGCGAGCCGGCGCTGGTCGAATTGCACCGGATCGACGGAGCGAACGCTGGCCTCGATGCCGGCGCGCCTGAGGTCGCGCTGGAAGGCGAGCGCGATGCGCTCCTGGTCGCGCGTCGTGACCATGATCTCGAAGGTGAAGGGGGCCTTGGTCGCGCGGTTGCGCAGCACGGTGCCCTCGAGATCGTAGCCGGCCTGCGACAGCAGCTTCAGCGCGGCGCGCAGCGTGGTGCGGTCGCGGCCTGATCCGTCAGTGACCGGCAGGCGGTAGCTGCCGTCCAGGATGTCGGGCGGAATCCGTGCGGCGAACGGTTTGAGCAGCTCACGCTCGCGCGCATCCGCAGGCTTGCCATAGGCCGACAGCTCCGAGCCGGCGAAATAGCCGGCCACGCGCGAATAGAGCCCGAAGAAATAGCTGCGGTTGACCAGCTCGAAATCGAGCAGCAGCGTCAGAGCCTGCCGCACGCGGATGTCGGCGAAGACAGGACGGCGGGTGTTGAACACCAGGAATTCGGACGGCTGCGGCAGGCCGGGCTTGACGGTGTCGCGGATCACCTCGCCGCTTTTGGCGGCCGGAAAATCGTAGCCGTCGTGCCAGCGCAGCGGCTCGTGCTCGACGCGGAAATCGTAGAGGCCGCGCTTGAACGCCTCGAACTGCCCGTTGGCCTCGCGAAAATAGTCGAGCCGGATCTCGTCGAAATTGTAGAGCCCGCGATTGATGGCGAGGTCGCGGCCCCAATAATCGGGATTGCGCGCAAGTGTCACGCTGGCGCCGGGCTTCACCGCGGTGACGCGATAGGGGCCCGAGCCAATCGGCGCGGTCAGCGTCGTTTCCTCGAAGGTCGCGACGTCGATCGCGTGCTTCGGCAGGATCGGCATCAGGCCGAGAATCAGCGGCAGCTCGCGGTCGTTGGCGCCTGTCAGGTCGAATCGGACGGTGAGGGGGTCGGGCGCTTCGGCCTTGGCGACCTTGCCGTAGTACTGCCGGTGATTGGGGCGGCCGTGGTCGCGTAGCAGCTGCCAGGAGAACAGCACGTCCTCGGCCGTGACCTGCTTGCCGTCGGAGAAGCGCGCGCGGGGATTGAGACGGAAAGTGACGAAGCTTCGCTCGTCATTGGTTTCGACGGTCTTGGCGAGCAGGCCATAAAGCGTGAACGGCTCGTCCTGCCCGCGCGCCAGCAGGCTCTCGACCACGTAGTTGCGGACCGGCTGCACCGCCAATCCCCTCACGATGAAGGGATTGAGGCTGTCGAAGGTGCCGAGAATGCCCCAGGTCAGGCGCCCGCCCTTGGGGGCATCGGGGTCGGCGTAAGGCATGTGGCTGAAGCCGGCGGGCATCGCCGGCTTGCCGTGCATGGCGATCGCATGGGCCTCCTCGGCCGCGGCGGTGCCCGCCGACAGCATCCCGGCAAGCGCAAGGGCAAGCGTATAGAGGCGGAGGCCGGGGCCCTCGAAGAGGCGCTGGAACATGAACATCGGCACAAGGTGATTCGAGGACCGTCGGGCGAATCTTATCACAGGGAATTTGATGGGGCTTTCGCGCCAGACCGGCCAAAGACGCTTGTCGGCATTGATCTTTTCGTCGGCCACGTTAAGAAGGCACCCAATCGCGCAAGAGCGTCGAGCCCGTCACTTATCCGCCTCAATTGACGGGGAGAGAGCCGCGCCCAAGGCGGCCAGGTTCGGCGCTTCGGAGCGGTTCGGGCACTTCCCGTTCAGAAAGGGTTTTCCGCAATGAATTTCCGTTACTTGGCCGCGTCCGTCCGGCCGCGCGGGCGACTTCTCGCCCTGTTGACGGCGACGGCGTTGGCCGTTCCGTTTGCCGCCGAGGCCCAGACCCCTGCGCCGGCCCCCGGCGCCCCC
>NZ_JADYVO010000069.1:0-702 GCF_020193825.1 Bradyrhizobium sp. NBAIM18 | reverse complement strand
ATATCTGAGAAGGTTACCAGAGCATTTAGGCTATATTCTTTTTTTGCTCAAAATATAGATAAATCGTGTGGGGCTGTTGTATGTGACCAAAAATTCTTAGCTGATTATTTCGGTGTTAGTTTAAGGACGATCCAATATTGGATTGGAGATTTAGAAAGTATTGGCGCCATCGTGAAAATACCAGTAGGTATCTATTATGCTTATGCGTTAGATCCGTATCAGGTATGGCGCGGATATAATAAATCTAAAAAATATGCAGCGTTTAACGCAAAAACATTAACTCAAAAAGATGGCGTTATTGATCGCAAGTTGCGGCTCATGCTCTCTAGGAGAGAAGAGTTTGAAGGCTCGCTTAAGACATCTAATCATGACTTGGACTAGGTATGATGCGCTATGAGAATTAAATATGAATCACGTTGGAAATTAGAAGAACTAAAATTAGAAATATGTAGATCAATAGATTCGTTAATTGATGAATATCATATCGAATATGCAATGGGAATAAATCTATATATGAATTGTGAAGATAAGGAGTTTAATCCCGTTGATATTGTCAATGAAGATGGAAAGAATATTATGTTTGTTGTTAGCAACAATGAAAAAATACAAAAACCAAAAAAAAGTGCGAAGAAAAAAATTCCTGCACCTGTAATTGAGTTAGATAAATATCGGAAAAAGTGATGGCCATACAGAGCCGGCGGC
>NZ_JADYVO010000068.1:0-751 GCF_020193825.1 Bradyrhizobium sp. NBAIM18 | reverse complement strand
CCCCACGGGGCGATCGGCAATCGGCCGCCGATTTTGCTGCAGAATCACGCTGGCGCTACCAGCCCACCAACGTGATCAGAGGCGCAAAACTTTAGTTCCGGGTGGTCCAAAGTTCGGTCTCACTGCAAAAAACCCCGAGACTCTAACTGCCGCTGGATGAAAATGCAGTGGCAGGTCAGCGAGGATCGACTTGACCGAGCCATAGGTGCGCGCGCCGATGTCGATCGCCCGCGCAGCCGCCGCGTCCAGCCGTTCGCGCCCATAGGAGGCGGCGAGCCTGAGGATGCCGAGGCAGGCGCGGAAGCCTTGTTCGGGGTGCGAGCGCTCGTCGAGAATGAGGTCGCACAATGCGCTGGTTGCCGGCCCGATCGCGGCGGCGTCCTGACGGATACGCCCGATAGTCCAGCCGGCGTAGCGCCGATGGCTGGAGGCTATGTGCTCCGGCACGGTGGTGTGCTTGTGATTGCCACTCATGCGCTGATGCGCGGCAATCCGCTCGCCCTTGTGGAAGATCTCGACGGTGCGGGCGGTGAACCGCACCTCGACCTCGGCACGCGCGAAGCGATGCGGAACGCTGTAATAATGCTTCTCCACCTCGACGTGATAGTCGAGGCTGACGCGGCGGATCCGCCACTCGGCGAACGCGTAGGGGCTCTCCGGCAAGTCCTTGAGCGCCGGCAGGTCGATCTCCTCCAATAGCTTGCGGCGGGTCACGCCGAGCCGCCGGATCGGCCGCTCCTCGTTGAGCCGG
>NZ_JADYVO010000067.1:0-813 GCF_020193825.1 Bradyrhizobium sp. NBAIM18 | reverse complement strand
GACCGAGCCGCCACGGTTCCGGCAGCGCCTTGAGCGCAACCGGAAACCGTCTGGGGAGAACCCCAGACCCCCATCGCTGTAACATCGACGGTCTACGACCACCTACCAACCGCGTGGCTGCCTATTCCGTGCAAATGGGCTTTGCAGGGGGCTGACGCGGTTCCTGGCGACCTGAAATCCCCTGGTTAGGGGTATCGGCGCGCCTGACCTCCTAAAACCCTCTGTAAGCGTTTTTCGCGCCTTCCATGCCCTGATGGGCATTTAAAACCCGTTTCGTGCGTCTGAGAGCTTCTGAGAGCGTTTGAAGAGCTATCTGGCGACTCATCCCCGAAAGAACAACAGCGGAATCACCGATAACATGCGAGAGGTGGCACCGCTCGCCGCAGCCCCAGCGACCGAACGTTAGTGAGCGAGTGGGCGAGGAAGCGGAAGAGAACCGGAAACCACATTGAGCACGTACGCACTGATGCGGGGCGTTTTAGCGGTGAACGGACTGCAAAAACATGATCGAGCTGTTGAACGTGGAGAGCGCGAAATCGGGCAAAATCACGGCTGGCGAGGCTTGCAGAAGAGTAAGCCAGTATACACTCCGCTATCGCTACGTGACTGGGTCAGGGCTTCGCCCCGACACCCCAAATGTTCGATGAACTAATTAAATCTTGTGTAGCAAAAAAGTGCTTTGATAGATCTTTAGAGCAAAAATCGACATTCTCTTAAAAATCAAAGCATTATGACACCAACATACGAAACGTTATTTGCATGTGTATACGCAAACATGTTTGCGTGTGTTGTTTCGTAATGTACGGTATAAAT
>NZ_JADYVO010000066.1:0-836 GCF_020193825.1 Bradyrhizobium sp. NBAIM18 | reverse complement strand
GTTCGGTCCGCTGCGGCGCAGCGCTAGCGCAGCGCCGCAGCGTTGATGTTTTCTGATCGATGATGCCGATCGGCACGCTGAAGAAGCGCACCTGCCATTGCCCGTCAGCGGTTTCCTCCACGGCAACTGTTTCACCGGCGAGAGCGCTGCAAAGATGGATGAGCTCGCCACGCCATTTGATCTCGCCGTTGGAGCGAACCTGGCGCACCGCCGCTTCGACCGGATAATCCGGCTCCGGAAGCCGACTTGGCATCGCACGAGGGGAAGAGTGGTAGGCGCTGGCAGGTGGACGCTGCCCAAGTGCCTCGTGCGGCCGTTCGTCGTTGTAGTCGCGCACAAAGGCTGCGAACCGGCGGGCTTGCGCGGTCTTGGTCGGCGGCGGCGGCCGCATGGCCTCCAGAAGCGTGAGGTGAAAACGCTCGTGCCGACCATTCTGCTGCGGATGGCCAGGATCAATTCGTTCATGACGGATACCAAGCTTAATCCACCAGACCGAGAGCGCCGTCAGACCCGTGGTTCCGGTCGAGGCGAACGGCGAGCCATTGTCGGAACGGATGATCTGCGGCAAGCCGTGCTCGCGAAACGCCCGCTCCAGCAGCGGTTGGCACTCGGCATGTTGCGTGCTGCCCGTCGCCGCCAGACTAATCAAATAGCGGCTAAAGCCATCGGTCACGGTGAAGGGCTCAACCCGAGATCCGTCGCCCAGCCGGATCCAGCCCTTGTGATCGAGGGCCCATACATGGTTGGCATGCTGAGGCACCGTCAGTTGCCCCATCCGCGGCGGCGCTCGTCGCCGGATCCGACGGCTGCTTACCAGTCCCGCCCGCTTGAGAATC
>NZ_JADYVO010000065.1:0-933 GCF_020193825.1 Bradyrhizobium sp. NBAIM18 | reverse complement strand
GTCCTGGTCTCCGTGCTGCTGATAGCCTCAAGTGCGGGCATTCTATGGTGGCAGGGGCAGCAGATACTCGACAATTACACGACCATCCGGGAGCAGAAGAGCACGCAGGCCATGCTGTCCGAGAGGAACAGCGGCGTGCAGCTCACGACCTGCGGAGAGGAACGACGCCGCTGCGTGAGGGTGAACCCGGACGCGGGACGGTTCGGAGAGGATTCGAGCTGGATGATACTGGCGGGGAAATAGCACATGACGGAACTGGAAAAACAGTTGCTGAGCGCATTAGAGCAGCTACAGCAGGACTACTCGAAAAGGCTGGACGAGTGGGAGAGCGCCTTCGCGGAATGGCGGACGATGTGTGGTCTTATGAAACGGGAGAACGCAGCGCTGAGCGAGCGCGTCACGGACTTGAGCACGCAGGTGCTGAGTTTAAGCGAGCAGCTGCGCCGGTTGTCGTAAGGCTGAACGACATCGAGGCACACCGGGAGCAGGAGCGCGCAGCGCAGCACCAGAAAGCGCTGGAGCTGGAACGATCGCAGCGTCAGCAGGAGTATGACGGTCCGTCGCTGTGATAACCGGATAAAACGGGGCTTTCATTGAGGATCTGCGACGAAACCCGGTGCCATTCACCCGGCTGCATGGCTATGCAGTCGGGTGAGATTTATCAGGCGCAGAATGCACGGTTTGCGGGGTGGTTTACTGTCGGTTTTGCAGGACTGACGCCGCATTCGCGCTGAACCCGTCCGGAGAGGTGCGGGCAAGGGATGTTATGGTAAAAGCATGATGCCTGGCGGGTACGGAAAAATTGTGGCGACCGAGCCCACGAGACGCTCAAAAAAAAAAAAACATCGAGCGCTCACACTTAAGGATAAGAATGAGGGCGGAGTCTATGATGGTCTGGAGCAGCAGCTAGTCGTACTGGTTTGTGTTCAGTAA
>NZ_JADYVO010000064.1:0-1043 GCF_020193825.1 Bradyrhizobium sp. NBAIM18 | reverse complement strand
CTTTGCCCACCCTTGTATTAGCGCGCCGGGTTAGGATGGCCATGTTCCATGAGGAATGGCCCAGCCCGGGTGGCCACCCGAACTGGGCCGCCGATCGATCGGATCGATGCCCACCGAAGCCTTGAAGGGCTGCGTTTCGTAGCAAGATCGCGGTCGGCACTTCATCGGGACCCGCATGGTTGAACGAACTTCAGGTTCGTATTCACAAGGGAGGGTCGAGGAAGATGGCCAAGCGTATCACGATCTGTGCCGGGATCGATACCGGCAAACACAAGCTCGACGTAGCAGTCGATGGCAGCTCCGAGCAGTTGCGGGTCGACAACGCGGCAAGAGGCCACCAGGCGCTGGTGGAGTGGCTGAAGTGCCGCAAAGTGAAGAGAGTCGGGATCGAGGCAAGTGGAGGCTACGAGCAGGCGGTCGTCGCGGAGCTGCGGCGCAAGCGGTTCGTTGTCGCCTTGTTTCAGCCAAAGCAGGTCCGCGCCTATGGCACGTTTCATCTGCTGCTGGCCAAGAACGACAAGATCGACGCGGCGCTGATCGCGATGTGCACGGCCGCGGTCAAGACGGTCCATCCTGCACCGGATCCGCGGCTGCAGCCCTTTGCCGAGCATCTGACCATGATCGACCAGATCACGGAGGACATCGCAAGACTGAAGAACCGGCTCGAGAGTTGCCGCGACACGCGGATTCAAGGGATTTGGAAGGCGCAGATCGCGCTCCTGGCCAAGTCCAAACGAGCCGAACTCAAGGCCTTGCTCGCGGCGATCCGCAAGCACCCTGATCTAGCCGCACGGCTCGATCTGATCTACAGCGTCGCCGGCTGCGGCCTGCCGACCGCGGTGGCCGTGCTGGTCAGGATGCCCGAGATCGGCAACATCACGCGCGAACGAGCCTCAGCTCTCAGCGGACTGGCACCTTACGACGACGATAGCGGTAAACGCTCCGGCGCCCGTCACATCGAAGGTGGCCGTGAGCGCCTGCGTTGGGCGCTCTACAACGCGGCTCTTGCGGCATCCTCCCGCTGGAACCCGCAGCTCAAGGCT
>NZ_JADYVO010000063.1:0-1056 GCF_020193825.1 Bradyrhizobium sp. NBAIM18 | reverse complement strand
CGCTGGCTATGCCGGCGCGGCGAGCTTCACCTACACGATCACGGACACCAGCGGCCAGAGCGGGTCCGGCCAGGTGTCGCTCAAGGTCAACTATCCGGCCTCGGCGCAGAGCCTGTTCGGCACCAATGATGCGCCAAGCGTCCCCAATTCCGGCGATACCAGCCCCGTCGAAGTCGGAGTCAAGTTCACCGCATCGGTGAACGGGACAATAACCGGCCTGCGCTTCTACAAGGGTTCGTTGAATACCGGTCCCCATATTGCGGATCTCTGGAGCTCGACCGGTACCCTGCTTGCAACCGCGACGTTCACGAACGAGACCGCCTCCGGCTGGCAGCAGGTCAATTTCTCCACCCCGGTCGCGATCACGGCAGGGACCACGTACGTCGCGTCCTATCACACCAACGGCAATTATTCCGGTACCCAGAACTATTTCGCGACGTCGCTTGCCAATGGCCAGTTGACGGCACCGGCGGGCGCCAACGGGGTCTATGCCTATGGATCTGGAAGCGCGTTCCCGACGAATAGCTTTAAATCCTCCAACTACTGGGTCGACGTCGTCTTCAACGGATCCGCCGCAGCCAGTGCGCCCCAAGCCAATGCGGACAGCGGCTTCACAGTTAGCCAGAATGGGGTGCTGAATATTGCGGCATCGACGTTGCTCGCGAACGACACCAACGCATCCGGATTGGCTTTCTCGATCACCGGCGTCAGCAACGCTTCCAACGGCAGCGTAAGCTACAATTCGCAGAACCAGACCGTGACCTTCACGCCCACCGCTGGCTATGCCGGCGCGGCGAGCTTCACCTACACGATCACGGACACCAGCGGCCAGAGCGGGTCCGGCCAGGTGTCGCTCAAGGTCAACTATCCGGCCTCGGCGCAGAGCCTGTTCGGCACCAATGATGCGCCAAGCGTCCCCAATTCCGGCGATACCAGCCCCGTCGAAGTCGGAGTCAAGTTCACCGCATCGGTGAACGGGACAATAACCGGCCTGCGCTTCTACAAGGGTTCGTTGAATACCGGTCCCCATATTGCGGATCTCTGGAGCTCGACCGG
>NZ_JADYVO010000062.1:0-1076 GCF_020193825.1 Bradyrhizobium sp. NBAIM18 | reverse complement strand
TCTGCCGCAAGGCCGGGATCAGCCAGGCGACCTATTTCAATTGGAAGAAGAAGTATGACGGGCTGCTGCCGACCGAGATGCGCCGGCTGAAGCAGCTCGAGGACG
This sequence comes from Bradyrhizobium sp. NBAIM18, assembly GCF_020193825.1. Lineage (NCBI taxonomy): Bacteria > Pseudomonadati > Pseudomonadota > Alphaproteobacteria > Hyphomicrobiales > Nitrobacteraceae > Bradyrhizobium > Bradyrhizobium sp. NBAIM18. Next base: position 971 of record NZ_JADYVO010000062.1, on the reverse strand, counting down.
AGAACGCCAAGCTGAGGAAGCTGGTGGCGGATCTGTCACTCGACAAGGAGATGCTGCAGGACGTGATCCGCCGAAAGCTGTGAAGCCTGGCCGGAAGCGCAAGCTCGTCGATGAGGTTTGCGGTGAGTGGCAGGTGTCGATCCGCAAGGCCTGTGCGGCCCTCGAGTTCGACCGTTCGACCTACCACTACAAATCTCGTCGCTCCGGCCAGGCGACCCTCGAAGCTCGGATCAAGGAGATCTGCCATGTACGCGTTCGCTACGGCTATCGCCGTGTCCACGTGTTGCTACGCCGCGAGGGATGGCGTCACGGGCAGAACAAGACGCGTCGCATCTATCGCGAATTGGGCCTGCAATTGCGCAACAAATCGCCCAAGCGCCGGGTCAGGGCCAAGCTGCGCGACGACCGACGGCCCGCGACGCGGGTCAACGAGATCTGGGCAATGGACTTCGTTCATGACCAGCTGGCCACCGGCGGCAAGCTCCGGGTGCTCACGATCGTCGATATCTTCTCCCGCTTCTCGCCCGCACTGGAGCCGCGGCTCACCTTCCGCGGCACCGACGTCGTGGAGGTACTGGAAAGGGTTTGCAATGAAGTGGGACTCCCGACGACGATCCGGGTCGATCAAGGCAGCGAGTTCGTGTCGCGCGATCTTGACCTCTGGGCCTACCAGCGCGGCGTCACGCTGGACTTCTCACGACCCGGCAAGCCGACCGACAACGCCTTCATCGAAGCCTTCAACGGCCGCTTCCGGGCCGAATGCCTCAACGCCCATTGGTTCCTGTCCCTTGCGGATGCCCGGCAAAAGGTGGAGACTTGGCGTAGATACTATAACGAAGAACGGCCCCACGGGGCGATCGGCAATCGGCCGCCGATTTTGCTGCAGAATCACGCTGGCGCTACCAGCCCACCAACGTGATCAGAGGCGCAAAACTTTAGTTCCGGGTGGTCCAAAGTTCGGTCTCACTGCA
>NZ_JADYVO010000061.1:0-1289 GCF_020193825.1 Bradyrhizobium sp. NBAIM18 | reverse complement strand
CCATGACCCTGATCGCCACCAACGGCACGACCGCGACCGGCCTCGCCGGCAACGCCCAGCCTGCCGACGGCGACACGCTGACCGTGAACGGCAAGACCATCACCTTCCGCAGCGGCTCGGCTCCGGGTGCGACCGGCGTTCCGACCGGCTCGGGCGTCAGCGGCAACATCGTCACCGACGGCAATGGCAACAGCACCGTCTATCTCGGCACCAACGGCACGCCGGCAGCGACCGTCAACGACCTGTTGAGCGCGATCGATCTGGCAAGCGGCGTCAAGACGGTCTCGATCACCTCGGGTGCGGCGACGATCGCCACGAGCAACGGCCAGACCGCTTCGACCGTCGCTGCGGGCGCCGTCACGCTGAGGAGCTCGACAGGTGCGGATCTGAGCGTCACCGGCAAGGCCGACCTGCTCAAGGCTCTCGCCCTGACCACGTCGGTGGGCGGCGGCAACGCCACCGTCAACGTCAACCGCACCACCAGCGCGGCCTCGCTGGGTGCAACGATCACCGACGGGTCGACGCTGAACGTCAACGGTAAAGTCATCACCTTCAAGAATGCGCCGATCCCGGGCTCGACCGGTGCGCCGAGCATTCCGACCGGTTATGGTGCGAGCGGTAACGTCCTCACCGACGGCGCCGGCAACTCGACGGTCTATCTGCAGGGCGGTACCCTCAACGACGTCTTGAAGGCGATCGACCTCGCCACCGGCGTGCAGACCGCGACGATCGGCGCCAACGGCACCGCGACGCTCGCGACGGCCTCCGGCCAGACCAACTCGTCGATCAACGCCTCGGGCCAGCTGAAGCTGTCCACTGGCGTCAATGCCGACCTGTCGATCACCGGCACGGGCAATGCGCTGAACGCGCTCGGCCTTGCCGGCAACACCGGAACGGCAACCGCCTTCACCGCGGCGCGCACCTCCGGCATCGGCGGCATCAGCGGCAAGACCTTGACCTTCACCTCCTTCAACGGCGGCACGGCGGTCAACGTCACCTTCGGCGACGGCACCAACGGCACGGTCAAGACGCTCGATCAGCTCAACACCAAGCTGCAGGCCAACAACCTGTCGGCGACGATCGACGCCAACGGCCTGCTGACGATCTCGACCACCAACGACTACGCGTCCTCGACCATCGGTTCGAGCGCCGCGGGTGGTGCGATCGGCGGCACGCTGACCTCGTCGCTGACGTTCTCGACGGCTTCCAGCCCCGTCCAGGACGTCGTCGCGCAGACCTCGCGTGCCAATCTGGTGTCTCAGTTCAACAACATCCTGAACCAGATCGAC
>NZ_JADYVO010000060.1:0-1385 GCF_020193825.1 Bradyrhizobium sp. NBAIM18 | reverse complement strand
AACAACAGAGCTTGCTCTCGGAAGAAGCGGACGGTCTGCACGGCACTTTCGGTCCGCTCAAAGGTGTCGAACACGAGACGGATGGCATTCTGCACTTGGGCGTCAGGATCGAGGCCGAGGGTCCGATCATTCCGGTAAACCAAGCCGACTGGAGGGCACATCTCGAGCTCGCCACGTCGCGCCTTATTGAGTTGGCCACCGCGCATGCGTGCTTTGAGGATGTGCAGCTCGGCTTCGCTCATCGTGCCCTTAAGGCCGAGCAGGAGGCGATCATTGAAGTTGGCTGGATCGTAGATTCCGTCCTCGTCGAGGATCAACGTCATCGTCAACGCGCACAACTCGATGAGGCGGTGCCAGTCAGCCGAGTTGCGCGCAAGCCGCGAGACCTCCAGACCCATGACAATGCCGGCCTTGCCCAGCGCCACCTCACTCACGAGTTGCTGGAAGCCCTCGCGTGCTGTCGTACTTGATCCGGATTTGCCGAGATCGCAATCGATGACGTGGATGCGTTCAATCGGCCAGCCCGAGGCGATTGCCCGAGCGCGCAACGCATATTGGGGCTGCGTGCTTTCGCCGTGCTCGGCGACTTGGCGGAGGGTCGATTGGCGGACATAGAGGTAGGCGGCGCGCTTGAGATGCTCGGTAGTAACTTTGAGCTCAGCCATGGGCAGGCTCCATTGCGATGGCGATGATGATGCCCGCGATGAGGCGCGTGAGGTCGCCCGCTGCGGGCAATGGATCGACCGTGATCGCTGGCGTGGTCGGATGATCGCAGTACGCCATCTCGGCGTGGCGGCGCTGCCCGAGCGCTCTGATCCATGCAGCGAGCCCTTGGCGGCGAAGAATGCCGAGGCCGAAGCAGGCGGCGAGCTCGCCTCGCAATACCGCGGCGCGTAGCTCCTCGTAACGATCCGTGGCGTCCGCCGGCGGAACGATCAGGTTGAAGTGAGTCGTTTTTTTTTGCGCGCCAGCGCCCGCTCCAGGCTGCGCCGGTGCACTTTGACGCCAAAGCGTGTCTCGATCGCATCGAGACATTGCGGTGTCGTCAGCTCGGGGCTTGCGGCCTTGAGATCGGCTACGAACGCAATGACCTCGACGGAGATCTTGTGGCCACCCTTGGGGCCTCGCCGGTTCGGCAGCAAGCCGGCGACGCCTGCGCTCTGCAGCGCACTCTGGGCCTTGTAGAAGGTTGGGCGGGTGACGCCGAACGTCGCGGCGGCTTCGCTGATGGCAACGCCGTCGACTTGATGGCGTCGCACCATCTCGTAACGGACCTGGACCAAGTCCTTGGCATCGAAGAATGGATTGCCGACGAACAGCAGGTCGCGGACAGCTTCGGGGTCGGGATTGAGGACGCCGTCCTGCGCCAGCGCCGCGCTCTTCGG